>JANYFT010000365.1 GCA_025359625.1 Ferruginibacter sp. | reverse complement strand
AAAGAATTGCAACCTGACATTGTTTTTTTAGACATTGAAATGCCGGTGATGAACGGGTTTCAGTTATTGGAAAAGATCGGCCACATTAATTTTAGCCTGGTGTTTGTAACTGCATACGATCAGTTTGCTGTAAAAGCTTTTCGCTTTAATGCACTGGATTATCTATTAAAACCCATCGATGGCAAAGACCTAAAACTGGCTGTGGAAAAGGCGATGCAGCAAAAGCCAGATCCGCATCAATTGCAGTTAATGAAGCAGCAATTGCAAGGCGGAGAAAAATTCCATCCCGATAAAATAGCCCTACCTTACCAGAATGGTGTAACATTTACCGAAATAAAAAGTGTGCTGTATTGCGAAGCAGATAATAACTATACCCGTTTTCACGTGGCTGGGGGACAGCAATACCTGGTGAGTAAAACGCTGGGAGATATACAGGAAGTACTGGAAGAAAGAAATTTTTTAAGGGTGCACCGTCAATATCTCGTAAACCTTGATCATATAAAAAAATATGTACGAGGCGAAGGCAATTACCTCATCATGAGCAATGATGAAAATATACCCGTGGCAAGAAATAAAAAAGAAAAATTGGTAGAAAGATTTGGATGGTTATGATATATAAGCCGAATAAGAATTCCAAACATTCATATAATTCTAAAATGTATAGAAGTTAATATCAGTAATACTACTTTTCAAACATTGGCATTTGTTCATCTCTCCAGAAGTTCTATAACTCCTTTTTTAATGTAGCAAGTATCGGATTTTATCACAGTAAAATAGGCTTTACTTTTGTGTCATAAAATTAAGGAACATGAACGAGCAGGAATCAATTAATTATAACCGCATTGCAGAAGCAATAGATTACATAAAACAAAATTTCAAAGAACAACCCAACTTAGATGTGGTTGCAGAAAAAGTACATTTAAGCCCCTTTCATTTTCAGCGGCTTTTTACTGACTGGGCAGGTGTTAGTCCAAAAAAATTTTTGCAATACATTAGTGTTGAACATGCCAAACAACTACTGCAAGACAAACAGGCCACTTTGTTTGATGCAGCCTTCGATACAGGCCTTTCCGGCACCAGCCGCCTGCACGACCTGTTCATCAACATAGAAGGAATGACGCCAGCCGAATATAAAAACGGTGGCAAAAATTTGTTCATCAATTACAGTTTTGCCGAAAGTCCGTTTGGCAATATTATGGTGGCCTCTACCAATAAAGGCATTTGCCACCTGGCTTTTTTTGAAGAAGAAAGGCAAGCTTTTGAAATATTGCAAACTCATTTTCCTAATGCGATATTTAAACAGAAGCTGGATATTATTCAGCAAAATGCGCTGTTTATTTTTACGCAAGACTGGCAAAAATTGCAGCAAGTGAAACTTCATTTAAAAGGAACAGATTTTCAATTAAAAGTTTGGGAAATATTATTGAAAATCCCGATGGGGCAATTGGCTACTTATGGAACCATTGCCGGGCAAATTAATAACCCCAATGCTTCAAGAGCAGTAGGCACCGCTATTGGGAGCAATCCGGTTGCTTTTTTAATTCCCTGTCACCGGGTAATACAATCAACCGGAACCTTTGGTGGTTATATGTGGGGAGCAACAAGAAAAACCGCCATCATTGGCTGGGAAGCTGCAAAAGTTTATGCCTCCAACTAAATTAAATTAAATGCAAAATATAAAAGAAAAAATAGCAAGAATTAACCGGGAAGCGCTAACGGAATCAATGAACGAAAAAGGGTTTGTTATCGTACCCGGATTATTGTCAAATGAACAATGTGAAGACCTGATAAAGGAGTACGACAATCCGGGAAATTACAGAAAAACGGTGGTAATGGAACGCTACCGTTTTGGTTTGGGCGAATACAAATATTTTAATTATCCGTTGCCGGATTTAATTCAAACCATCCGGGAAAATATTTATCCAGCGCTTGCCCCCATTGCCAACAATTGGATGAAGCTGCTAAATATTGATACAGGATTTCCGGATAGTTTTGGGGAATTACAAATGCTTTGCCGGCACAATAATCAACTGAAACCAACGGTATTAATTTTGAAATATGGCATAGGCGGACACAATACTTTGCACCAGGATTTATATGGAGATATATTCTTTCCGCTTCAAACAGTGCTGTTTTTAAACGAACCCGTCAAAGACTTTACCGGTGGCGAATTTGTATTGACGCAACAAACACCAAGGGCACAATCAAAAGCCATTGTATTGCAGCCAAAGAAAGGGGATATGCTTATTTTCACTACCAATTTTCGACCGGTAAAAGGAAGCAAGGGTTATTATCGGGTGAATATGAAACACGGGGTAAGCGAATTACAAAGTGGCGAAAGGCATACGCTGGGAATTATTTTTCACGATGCATTGAGTTAGCAACATGATACAGCACAGCACCATCAGCAACGTTGATGTAAGAAGACAAATTAAACAACAGGCAATTTGCTTTGGAGGCAACATGAATTTGAAAATTTACGGGCTGCTGCAATGCAAATCCGGCAAGCGTTTAAAAAGAATTAACCGGGTATTTTTTGCAACCGAAACAGAAGCTATTGAAAATGGTTTCCGGCCTTGCGGACATTGCATGAAAAGCAGTTATCAAAAATGGAAACATGGACTTATTTAATGCAGAACCAATCACCAACCTTTTGCCAAACGATGGTATAATACATTATTACGGAAAGGTGATACCGCATCCGCAAACCGCCTTTTACCTGGATACTTTATTGCATACCATTGCCTGGAAAAATGATGAAGCCGTAATTTTTGGAAAGCACATAATTACCAAACGCAAGGCAGCCTGGTATGGCGACAGGGATTACACCTACACCTATTCCAACACTACTAAACAGGCATTGCCATTTACAAAAGAACTGCTACTGCTAAAGGCATTGGTTGAAGAAATGGCGGGAACAACATTTAATAGTTGCCTGCTGAATTTGTACCATGATGGCAGCGAAGGAATGGCTTGGCACAGTGATGATGAAAAATCACTAGGACCTAACACTACCATTGCTTCCTTGAGTTTTGGGGCAGAAAGAAAATTTTCATTAAAACACAAGCAAACCAAACAAACCGTTTCAATTGTATTGCAAAATGGCAGTTTGCTGATAATGAAAGGCGCCACGCAAACTAACTGGTTACACAGTTTGCCAAAGACTACAAAGATCAGCAAACCAAGAATAAATTTGACGTTTAGGACGATTGTTTTGTAAGGCTTTAAATAGTGGATGTCTTTCCTGCAAGTCATAACATGATTGCGCAGGCTTATTAAAACCGAATATCAGCTTTATACAATGATAAAGCCAGATGCAGCTTAGAGATATCGTGTTTGAACTGTACCCCTTTGAAAAACCGCCAGTGCAAATAAGCAGGATATACGTAAATTGATTAACTTTTACAAAATAAGATGAGGGCAAAATATATCAACCCATTTACAGACTTCGGATTTAAAAAGATCTTCGGAGAAGAAGCAAGCAAACCGCTGTTGCTTGATTTTTTGAATGCCTAATTGCCTCAACAAAATAAAATAACAAATCTGTCTTTTAAAAATTTGGAGCAACTTGGACAGACGGAGACTGATAGAAAAGCCATTTATGACATTTATTGTGAAAATGAAAATGGTGAGAAATTTATTGTAGCACTACAAAAAGCGAGGCAAAATTATTTTAAAGAAAGGACTATTTATTATTCTACTTTTCCAATAAGGGAACAAGCTGCAAAAGGCTTATGGAACTATCATTTAAAAGCCGTTTATTGTGTAGGTATTTTGGACTTTACATTTGATGATTATGAAAATGAACCCGAAAAAAATGAAGTTGTCCATACCATTGAATTGAAAAATCAACATGGCAAAACTTTCTACGATAAAGCTCACTTATATTTATCTTGAAATGCCGAATTTTAAACAACAGGAAGATGAGCTGATAACCCGTTTGGACAAATGGTTGTACTTTATTAAACATTTGGAAGATTTTGAAACCATTCCAACAATTTTTAAAGATAAAGTTTTTACCCAGGCTTTTGAAAAGGCCGAACTGGCTAAATTTGGGCAAGCAGAATTGGATAGTTACGAAAACAGTTTAAAAATTTACAGAGATTTGAAAGGTGTTATTGACACAGCTTACGACGAAGGTAAAATGGAGGGCAAAATAGAAGGTAAAATGGAAGTTGCTAAAACACTCAAAGAAAATGGTGTTTCGACAGAAATAATTATTAAAGCTACAGGACTGTCTGAAACAGAAATTGATAAGTTATAGGATAGAAAGCACTCCCAGGTTCCCACTCATATAAACAAAGCCATCAAAAATCTTGATATTCCCATATTGATTTGCAATGGCATAATGGATAATGCAGTGCCAATTGAAAAGGCTTTTGAATTAAAAGGCTGGCAGCCTAACGCTCAAATATTTACTGTAGAAAGTGATCATGTTTTTGGAATAAAACATCCCTGGCCGATCTGCCAGTAGCAATGGAGGCTGTTCTGCAGGCAAGCCTGCAATTTTTAAAATAGGCATACAATATCTTACAGATCGGAATGCGCAAATCAATGAAATGGAAGTAACTTGTTCAATGTAAATTAAAATAGATGGCCATGGTTTCAGTCTTTAAAAATTATGAGGAATTATCTGTGTTTGCAGCCGAACAAATTATCAGTGTAGTGCAACAAAAACCAGCGGCAGTGCTATGTTTGGCTGCCGGCAATACCCCAAAGCTTACCTATCAAAAGGTAGTTGCTTTGGCAAAGGAAAGAAAGGTAGATTTTTCGGCTGCTATATTTATCGGGCTGGATGAATGGATTGGTATTGGGCCAACTATTGAGGGCAGTTGTTATAATTTTTTAAATGAACTACTATTTGCTCCCTTATCCATACAACTGAACCATATTCACTTTTTTGATGCAATCGAAAATGATCCGGAGACAGAATGTTTACGAATAGATAACATCATTAATGTGCTTGGTGGGATAGACCTTACATTGGTTGGTATTGGCATGAATGGGCATGTTGGCTTTAATGAACCCGGCTTTGATCCGAACCTAAATGCACACGTAGTAGTATTAGATGCCGTTACAAGTAAAGTAGGGCAAAAATATTTTAAAGAAAACAGGGAACTCACAAAAGGTATTACTTTAGGGATAGCGCAAATCATGGCTTCCGGTAAAGTATTATTATTGGCTAATGGAAAAAACAAAGCAGGCATAATACATAAAACCCTTCAGGAAAATATTGCTGTTTCTGTACCGGCAAGTTTTATAAGAGAACATCCCAATGGATTGATTTTACTTGATGAGGAAGCGGCAAGCGAATTACCGTAAATGTATTTTTTTAAAAATATTTTATCAACAAATAATTTTTTTTAAACAGAGAAAACAAGTTCAACAATTCCACTTCTTTTACAATTACAATAAAAAATCTTCATAATTTAAAAATCAAAAATCTATCTAAAAAATGAAATGCTTTTGTCTTAAATATCTAAGTTTTGCCCTTTGCTGTATGCCATTTTCTTCTGCTATACTCTTTGCCCAATCAGGCCCGAAAGTGCTGGTGGTAAATGCACATCCGGATGATGAAACCAGCTTCCCTATTATTCTGTACAAAATTACACATGACCTTAAAGGTACAGTGGACCTTGCTTTGATAACAGATGGGCAGGGCGGTTTTAACGGGTCAGAACTGGGCTCGGTTTATTATGGATTTAAACTGACAGATTCAACAGTGGGCCGGGCAGAGTTGCCAAGAATACGGAAGCAGGAACTGATGCAAGCCGGTGATATCATGGGTATACGACAATACTTTTTTTTTGACCAAAAGGATGATTATTATAATCTAAATCCCATTCCTTATGTAACAGGAAAAAATTGGGATGTTCCTTTTATTGAAAAAAAATTAGATCAGATACTGGCCGCCCGGCAATACGATTTTATAATAACAATGCTTCCGTATGCAGGCCAGCACGGTCATCATAAAACGGCTGTAATTATGGCCCTGCGTGCTTTGCAGCGGTACAAAGGAGAGAAACGCCCCATCATCATTGCGGGAAGCACTTATAAAGATGAAACCCCTGAGACTTATACGATGCTGGATGGTTTTCCGGAAACTACCATTAAGAAAAATGCCCCTTCCTTTTACCTGGATGTAGCTACACGTTTTGGGCATGGAAAACAGGTATCTTATAAAACAGTTGCCCAGTGGGTAATTGCTGCGTACAAATCACAGGGCGACATGCAGGAAAATCCTTTGTATAAAGGCGATAAAGAAACCTTCCGCCTTTTTAATATCAATAATGATGCAGCCATACAAAAGACTACAGAGCTTTTTGACCAGTTAAAAAAAAGTGGCTATTCCGCAGAGCAAAACTAACACCAGTCTGACGTCCCCGTCTGACTGGTGTTAGTTTTGAGATTCCCGTTTGACTGGTGTTAGTTTTGTAAAACTTATGATCTATTGAAGCAGGCTAAATTTGATTTTTTTATAAATGATGAACACTATATTTTTGAAAGTAAAAATTATTTACAATAAACAAATAAGCCAATCTTGAGAAATAAAGTGCTTTGTTTTGGCGAACTACTGATGCGTTTCTCGCCTGTATTGGGCGGTGAATGGATGCACCAAAACATAATGCCGGTGTACATTGGCGGTGCCGAATTAAATGTGGCCCATGCATTGGCCTTATGGGATGTGCCAGTGAAATACCTTACTGCCATACCCGATAATTATCTTAGCCGTGACATTATTAAAAATATTGCCACGGAAAATATAGACATTTCAGCTATCAACTTTTCTGGCAAACGGATAGGCACTTATTATTTACCACAGGGCGCTGATTTAAAAAATGCCGGTGTAATTTATGACAGGGCCAACTCTTCTTTTGCAGAATTAAAAACGGGTATGATTGATTGGAATAAGGTGCTGGAAGAAGTAGGCTTGTTTCATTTCAGTGCCATTTGCCCTGCGATATCTGAAGCTGCTGCACAGGTGTGTGAAGAAGCATTAAAAGCTTGTGCAGCAAAAAATATAACTATTTCAATAGATCTGAATTACCGCTCAAAATTATGGCAATACGGCCAGCAGCCTTTTGATGTTATGCCCGCTTTAGTAAAGTATTGTTCCATTATAATGGGCAATATCTGGGCTGCTGAAACCATGCTGGGTATTAGTTTTGATGAAGATGTCAAAGCGATTGATAAAAAAGATAATTATTTGCAGCAAAGCAAGGCGACCTCGATAAAGATCATGCAGCAATTTCCCAATTGCAAAATGGTAGCCAATACTTTTCGTTTTGGTGATGCTGCTTTAAGTTATTATACCACTTTGTTTCACCAGCAACAACTTTATGTTTCCGCCGAATATCACACCAATACTGTTACAGATAAAGTGGGCAGCGGTGATTGTTTTATGGCAGGACTGATCTACGGAAATTACCATAACAACCCGCCGCAGCAAATGCTGGATTATGCAACGGCGGCAGCCTTTCAAAAAATATTCATTACCGGCGATGCCACCGATAAAACACCCGACGAAGTAAAAGCATTCATACAACAACATGACTAAAAAAGAAAGTATACAACAACTCATCATTAAGCAGGGAATACTTCCCTTGTATTACCACGAAAGCAGCGGGGTAAGTATAACCATTTTAAAAGCCTTATACCAGGCGGGTATACGTGCAGTGGAATATACCAACCGTGGCGAAAATGCCCTGACTAATTTTACCCTGCTGCTACAAATGGCAAAAGAAGAAATGCCCGGCATGCACCTGGGTATTGGTACCATTAAAAGTATCGCCACCGCAGAAGCCTTTATTGCTGCGGGCGCCAATTTTATCATCTGCCCCATCATTGATCCTGCAGTAGGTGCAATAGTGCAAAAGGCAGGCCTGCTGTGGATTCCGGGCTGCATGACTTCCACAGAAATTCATACGGCAGAAATGAGCGGGGCTTCAATAGTTAAAATATTTTCAGGCAGTGTGGTAGGCCCGTCTTACATAACCGCTATAAAAGAGTTGTTTCCTAACCTTTTGTTTATGCCTACTGGTGGCGTGGATACCACTGAAGAAAATTTGAAAGCCTGGTTTGATAATGGCGTATGTGCGGTAGGCATGGGCAGTAAACTCATTACAAAAAAAATGATGGAAGAAAAAAAGTTTGATGAATTGCAGGAGCAAACAGCGGCCGTTTTACAATTGGTTAAAAAAATTAAAAACAAGTGATTTGTAAAATAGCCTGATAGTTTAACATACCCACAAAGGACTGCTATATGTAAATGCATCATTAAAAAAAATAACGGTTTATGCAACAGCCCATTGAAAAATATCGCTGGACGATTTGTTCACTTATCTTTTTTGCAACAACAATAAATTATTTAGACCGGGCAGTAATCAGCCTGCTCAAATCTGACCTCACAAAAGAATTTCACTGGACAGAAACTGATTACTCCAATATTGTCATCGCTTTTCAGGTGGCTTATGCTACGGGTATGTTAGGTGCTGGCAGGATCATTGATAAAATTGGCACCAGGCTGGGTTACGCAGCATTTACTTTTTTATGGAGCATAGCTGCAATGGGCCATGCACTTGTTAGGAGCACCTTCGGTTTTGGTTTTGCCCGTGCCGCCTTGGGGCTGAGTGAGGCAGGTAATTTTCCGGCAGCTATCAAAACAGTAGCAGAATGGTTCCCAAAAAAAGAACGTGCATTTGCCACCGGCGTTTTTAATTCCGGTGCCAATATTGGTGCAATTTTAGCACCGCTTACTGTGCCCTGGATCGCTAAAAATATGGGTTGGCAATGGGCATTTATCATTACAGGAAGTATTGGTTTTATCTGGCTGGTTTTGTGGTTTTATTTTTATGAGATACCGGCAAAACAACATCGTTTATCAAAGACTGAGTTTGATTATATACACAGTGATATGGATGAGGGGCATTCCCAAACATCCTCCGTTGAAAAAATATCCTGGCTAAAGTTATTAAGCTTTAAACAAACCCGTGCTTTTGTGCTGGGCAAATTTTTAACCGACCCCATTTGGTGGTTTTATTTATTTTGGCTACCAGCATTTTTAAAAGCACAATACCAAATTGAAGGTACTGATATTGTACTGCCGGTTACACTGGTGTATACCATGGCATGCTTTGGAAGCATTGGCGGTGGCTGGTTGCCCCTGCACCTGATTAAAAAGAACTGGCCGGTTTTTAAGGCACGTAAAACTTCCATGCTTATTTATGCCCTTTGTGTTTTGCCGGTTGTATTTGCACAATGGTTGGGCAGTTTTAATATGTGGTTTGCAGTGCTTATTATTGGTTTGGCCGCTTCGGCACATGCTGCCTGGAGTGCCAATATTTATACAACAGTATCTGATATGTTTCCAAAAAAGATGGTGGCTTCTGTTACTGGCATTGGTGGTATGGCGGGTGCTGTAGGAGGAATACTGATTGCCCGTTTAGCAGGAAAATTATTTGATCATTATAAAGCAGCAGGCCATATTGAAACCGGTTACTACATCATGTTTATTATTTGCGGGCTTGCCTATATTACAGCCTGGCTCATCATGCATTTGATGGTGCCAAAATTCAGGCATGTGATGGATAAATAAAAAATATTTTAACCGGCTTGTATTTTTTATAATTGACTTTTAAAATAAGTAAAAATGAAAAAAGTTTTATTTGCCGGCATGATGTTGCTGGTATTAACTACAGCAAAATCGCAGAACAAAACAATCAGGCTGATAATTCGTGGCGATGATATGGGCTATGCCCATGCTGGCAATGAAGCCCTGATAACCTGTTACAAAAATGGCATTGAAAAATCCATTGAAGTGATTGTGCCATCACCCTGGTTTCCGGAGGCAGTGAAATTACTGGAAGAAAATCCAACGGTTGATGTGGGTGTACATTTGGCCATTACCAGTGAATGGAGCAATATTAAATGGCGGCCGTTGACGGATTGCGCCAGCATTAAAGACAAAGATGGATATTTTTACCCGATGGTGTATCCCAATACAAATTATCCCGGTCAGTCCATTAAAGAAAATACCTGGAACATAACCGATATCGAAAAAGAATTTCGGGCACAGATAGAAATGGCACTTAAAAAAATTCCCCGTATCAGCCATGTCTCTGCACACATGGGCTGTACAGAACTAAGCACCGAAATAAAAGCAATGACAAAAAAATTGGCCATTGAATATAAAATAAATATTGATCCCGAAGCATTGAATGTAAAGTATTCGGGTTATGATGGAGCCCACAAAACAGCGGCAGAAAAAGTACAGAGTTTTATAAATATGCTCAATAAGCTGCAGGTTGGTAACACCTATATTTTTGTAGATCATCCTGGTTTGAACAACAGCGAACTCCAGGGCATTCATCATATCGGGTACGAAAATGTAGCCGCAGACAGGCAGGGCGTTACAGACCTTTTTACCAATGAAAAAGTAAAGGCTTTCATAAAAGAAAAAGATATTCAGCTCATCAGTTATAAAGACTTGTTGAAAAAATAATTTGTCATGTTTGTTCTTGACCGCCTCATAAATATGGCTTACATTTTATGTATAAAAATTAATGCTATGAAAAAAGAATTTGCCCTCACTATAGCAGGTGGCCTGTTGCTTCTATGAAATTATTGTAAGTGATAATCTACAACAGGGCAAAGATGATCAATAGGCACCCGGAAAAATTGTATCGCCACAAAGCATACAAGTGGAGTATGCAGGTAAGGCATTGCGATCATTTACAAAATATTACTGGCGTGTAAGAGTGATGCACCACCAAAATGAAACCTCTAACTGGAATGAGATCAACTGGTTTGAAACTGCCATGCTGGATACAAAAGACTGGACGGCCAAATGGATCGGTGATGACAGTAAGAACCCCGAACCGGATGAGGATTATTATAAGGAGGACCGGATGCCTACGCTTAGAAAAGAATTTGTTACCGGTAAAAAATTGCAACAGCAAGATTGTACATCAGTGGGCTTAGTTATGATGAAGCTTTTTAAAATGGAAAAAAAAATTGGCGACCATGTGCTTAATCCTGGCTTTATAACGTATAAAAAAGAAGTGCTGTATTCGGTGTCTGATATTACAGCTATGGTGAAGAAAGGAAATAACGTTGCCGGTTTTATGCTGGGCAGTGGCTGGTGGAATCCTTTGCCACTGCGCATTTCGAGCAAACTGCTCTTTTATTTGAACTTATACGCGATTCCAACAACAGGGTATTCAACCATTCCTTCATAACGCCACGCAGTTTTAATGAGTAAGTTCCTTGTTACCGTAGCTTCAATACCGACTTCGCCAATCGCTGAAAATTTAAATCCATTGTTAAAATGGAACTTGCCCTTTCCGAAGGAAGTAGCATCTATAGTTTCATTAAGCACCCCTATTAATCCTCCGGCAGCAATGTATGGTTGTATAATGCCCCGGATGAAATTGTATTGCGCAGTAACAGGTACAGAAAAGAGCAGGTCAGTGGTTGGTGCTTTATTAAAGAAGTAATAGCTATTGGGTTGATTATAAAGAGAAGGAGTGCTGGAAAAATGAATACCTACATTAATATACAGGTTACGGCTTATTTTTGGATAGGGAAACCTTGCTATAATTTCTGCAGCAATCTGAAAGGATTGTACTGCTGGAAATGCACCTGCAAAAGCTATTATTTCAAATTTACTATTGTGTGGGCGATCGAAACTGATAACTTTTGCGCCGGGGTTTGCACAATAATTTAGTTGCGTGATAATTTTAATCATGCTTTTATCATTGTAGCCAACACCTTCTATATCCCTTGGCGTTATCCCGCAATTTACAGTTAAAAAAAGCAATAGGTTTTGATAATTGCCGACATCATTAATTTCTCCCCGGCCCGTGTAAGTTGTGTTCGTTAGCACATAGTAATGATTGTCTTTCCTAACTGTATAGGCAGGGTGGTCTTTCCTTTGGTAAAGAAACAGGTCATAGGTACCTGCCAATAACTGTTCGGCAAAATAATATTTTAGGTCCGTAGAATCGGAAGGATTATCCGGGAATAGAATGGACTTATACGACCCTCCGTTATTGTAGCCAAAAGATGATATTTCACCTGGCTTAAAAGTAGTTGCTGCAGATTGCAAGTCCTTCTTAAACTTTATTGCTTGTGTGATATCTCTCATACTTTCTTCCTGTAAAATGACACGCATTGTATCTCCATTGTTGGTTACTATATAACCCGGAAGATATTGTTGCTGGCAGTAAACGGAAGAACATAGCAAAAATATAGAAATGGCAAGGCTGAACATTCTCATAATGGCGCTGGTTTAGGTGGACAAATATTATTGGGTTGATCGCTATAACTAAATAAAAATATGTTTTTTTTGTACGTAAAAAAAAATTTTTATTTATCAAGGATTGTGGTTGATCGTTTTTGATATTTCGAAATTAACACGTAATTACTCTTACCCTTGTTGATAACCCAAAAAAGCAAGCGCCATTGTTGATGTTGTGTGGTAGGCGCAGAAGGATTGGCATCACCACCGAAACTAAGCCGTTAGTGAGGCCACCGCCTCAACCGGATACGAGAACTAACCTCCACACACTTCCGTAGTTTTATTTGAAAGTCCATAAAAGATTGTGAAGTCTGAACTTCGTAAGTCTTAAGCGGGAAAAATAAAAGAGATATTTTGTGACAATTTAAACATGCCTGCGAATAATATAATACAGGTAATAAATGTATAAAAAATCAGCAAGTTGAAAGAGTCAAAATTACAGGAAGAACTATTCATTGATTTTCTTGAAAAGAACAAAGGATTGATTGTGAAAGTAGCGGGTGTGTATTGCTATGATCATGATGAAAGAAGGGATTTAATCCAGGATATAATTTTGCAGCTTTGGCGGGCCTATCCAAAGTTTGATGAGTCAAGCTCCATCTCTACATGGACTTACAGAATTGCATTGAATGTTTCCATTTCTTACTTAAGAAAGATCACCACCAGGAAAAAAACACAGGAAGTTTACGAGCAACAAGCCGGCTTTATACAATGGGATGCCCATTTTACCAATGAAAAATTGGAGCAATTATATCATTATATAAATTTTCTAAAACCGCTGGATAAGGCAATTATTATCCTGCATTTAGATGGCGTTAAAAATAAGGAACTGGCAGAAATATTGGGGATCAAACCTACCAATGTATCCACCAGGTTGCAACGGATAAAAGAAATACTCAGCACACATTTAACAACAGTAAAAAACTAATCAAATGGAATACCAAGAATTAATCAGCATCTGGAACAGTTCAGACACTGAACTAAAAACGAACGTTCAAATAAATCGCAAATTGATTAAAGAAGTGGCATTTAAAAAAATAAGATCTGGGTTATTTGAGATAAAATGGACTGCTTTTTCTGAATTGTTTGTTGACTTTTTCTGGTTATATTTTTTGGTGGGTTTTATTGTTCACAATTTATGGGATTACAAATTTTCCCTCCAGGCGCTCGTATTACTAAGCATGGCAATCTATGGTTTTATACTTAGTATTCATAAACTAAAAATATACTTTTCCATCAATCCCGGGCTTTCTGTTATTGAAACGCAATATAAAATAGAACGCTTAAAGAGTCTGGAACTCCAAAGTCTGCAATCACTGTATTTTATCATTCCATTATTTTCAGCACCATTTGCCATTGTGGTAGCAAAGGCTGTGTTGAATATTAATTTATATTCTTTTGGGATTTTTGGAAAGGTCTTGCTGTACTATACTTTTGGTGCTGTAATAGTAGCGGTCATACTCGTTTTTGTACTTAAAAAATTCCCAGGTAAAAAGGACAGCAATTTAAAAGAGTCCATTGCTTTTCTCAATGAATTAAAGGAATCTGAAGAAGCTGATTAATACAAAAGCTTTGTGAGAAAAATACAATCATCTGATCCAAAAATAAATAAATTTTACGAATCAATTTTTGGGAGAAGTTTATAAAAGAAGAATTGATACTCAAAGAATATTACACCATAGAAACCAACAATTTTAACGGAGGCCTTTTGCAGGAGGATAAAAAATAATTAATCTATCAACTGGTTTTTCATCGCATAAAAAACAAGCCCTACAGAATTTTTTACACCAAAACGTTCCATTAACCTGTCTTTGATGGCTTCCACGGTTCTGGAACTGATGTCCATTTTCTGGGCTATTTCGGCAGCGGTAAATTCCATGCAAACCAGGGTGAGCACTTCTTTTTCACGTTCTGTTACAATAATTTCTGTGGTTAGGGAGGGATTAAATTTTTGCCCGCTGTAATTCTTTTTTATCAAAATTTTATTTACAAAAGGATTAAGGTAGAAGCCGGTACGCATCACTTCCAAAATAGCTTTTTTTATTTCTGAAGGGTCTGTACTTTTTAACAAATAACCGGCAGCTCCACAATCCATCAGGTGGCCAACAAAACGTTCATCCTCGTACATTGTTAAAATGATTACTCTAATATGCGGAAAATCTTTGGTGATTTGCTTGGTAGTATCAATTCCATCTTTTACAGGCATCTTTAAATCGCATAAAATTACATCCGGGGTGTATTCAGGAATTTTAGCTAAAAGTTCTTCACCATTTTCAGCTTCCATCACAAATTTAAACTCGGTATACGAACGCATAGAAAGGATTACTCCCTTTCTAAAAATTTGATGATCATCCGCTATAGCGACTTTAATAATATCCATAAAAATTTGGGTTAGGCAAATTTATGAAAAAGAATCGGCTTTCAATTGCAAGCACTGGTGATGCAAATTGACAACGAATAAATTTGTTTTACCAAAAAAGAGGCCACCTTTCATATATAAATACATTAATAGGTTGAATCTTTAGGTATCTCTAAAGTCACTTTATAATAAGTATGACTGGGATCGATTTCAAAAAAAATGCGGCCATTTAAAACCTTAATGCGACTGGCTATATTTTTCAATCCCAAACCAGTAGAAACATGGTTCAGACGATCAAATTCTGTTTGTACTATACCCTGTCCATCATGGTGAAGCCGGAAATAACTGTGTGTAGAATTGGCATTTTGTGTAAGGTGTATAAAGCCTGCACTACTGTGTTTAATAATGTTATTTACCAATTCCTGTATTACACGAAATATCAGTAATTCCTGTTCAATTTTTAAACGGGTACGGTAGTCATGAAAACGTACGCTGGCATTCAATGTACCGCTTCCATTTATCTTCTGGAAAAGATCACTCATCGCACTTTCGAGCCCAAAGTTTTTTAACGTTGGCGGCATCATGCTATGGCTGATGTTGCGAATAAGTTGTATGGCATCATCTATTATCTGCTTGGCGCTAAATATAGACTGTAGCTGAGATGCAGGTTCCTGGTTAATTAAGTTTTCGTTCAGGTAAAGGCGGGCAGTAGCTAATAACGGCCCTACATCATCATGAAGATCGGCTGCAATGCGGTTGCGTTCTTCTTCCTGGAATTTAATAGAAGCATTCAACAATATCTGTTGCTTATCGTCTTCCAGTTTTTTTAGCTGATCATTAAAACGAATAACTTTCCGTTGATGAAAGATTACAAAGAACACAATACCAAGGGTAAGGCTAAGCATGGCAAGTGTGCCAAAAAGCATAATATAGTTAAACCCCGAAGTATTAGTAGCTGCTTGTAAAAAAATCATTTGCAGGTTTAGTGGTTAGTTTTTGTTATTAAATGGTTCAAAGTTATCTAAGTTTAAGTTGGAGGGAATAGATGTATTGTTTTTGTGGACGGCTAAATTTTTATTAACAATAACGGCGGTGCAAAGTAAAATATTTTTAATGATGGTAATTGTGGAAACAATAATAAAATATTGACTTTTAAAATTAGGCTCATTTTCCATTGATTTTGTAAATAAAAATAGAAAGAAATTGCCTGAAAAATATATTAAAAAAGCGATGGAGATCCAAAAAACGGGTAGATGAAACAGAGGTGTTGTAAAATTTTCACGCATTGCCTCGAAGAAATAATAAAGTATTACAACCGTAAAAAAGAAACATTCTACAACTAAGGGTATAAAATCAAATTCTGCTTTGGGGCTTTGTATAAAATTGTAAATACAAAAAATCACGAAAAAGAAAGCTGCAAAAATCAGTATATTTTTTATTTTAGCATTTTTAAATAACGTTCTATAAAAAATACAGATCAAAATAAATTCGAACCCTTCAAAAAGCCTTATCAATACTACATTAAAATAGTAGGAATAAAAATACCTTTGCGCTATTAATGATAAACAAACAAATACTGCCGATACAGCAGTATACACAAAAAAAACCTTTAATGAATCTGTTGTAATTTTTTTTGCAAAAACCAAACAAAATATTAAAGGGATAATTTCTGTGCAATAATTAATATTTAATAAAATTTCAATGATATCAGATAGTTTATTCAAAAATAACTAACTAACTATCAAAATCAAAATTTATTAATTAATTCATTAAAAGTGATACCAATTTGGCTACCTTCTGATTAAACCTGCGTACATAGTAAATAATTTTAGTTTTTTAAAAATGGTTTCGAATTGTAAACTTCAATTAAAAGAATAGCGTAAACAATAGGTATATTGCAGTACAAAAAATGCAATTTTGCTAAAACGTAGTGGCTATAAGACTTACAAAGAAAAATACTACGTAAGAACTTTTAAAGATTGGGTAAATGTACGGAACTTAAATAGTAAAATTACTATTCAGTTTTCCGGTAATGTTACTACAGTAGTATTACGAAGCTGTATTAAAATATTTTTTATAAGATAGTAGGTAAGTAAAATTTGATATTGTACTTAATATTTTTGATATTTTTAGGTGCAATTTACTATCTGTATTATAAAGGCAAAGAACCTCTTGATTCTAATGAATGTTTGGCAAAAGCAATTGGATTTTTATATCATGGTATTGTAAAAATTGGTATAAATACTCAGTACAGGTACGCAATATTTGTGTTAAAAATCCGTTAAGGGAATGCTATAAATTATATGACATGTAAATTAAATGGAATGCGAAAACTATAAAATTTTAAGTAAAATTGAATGTAACTAAGTGCAAATATCTAATTTAGTGATAACACCAAACTAACCCATTATCTTATGTCTATCTCTGCGGATTATTCGATTAAAATTGCTATTGCTGATGACCATAAAATATTTAGAGATGGGATTAAAATGGCACTTTCCGGAAAAGCGAATCTTAAAATGCTTTGGGAAGCAGAGGATGGAAAAGATATGATGCACAAAATTGCCATCAAAAAACCAGAGGTTTTGTTAATGGATATAAGAATGCCTGAAATAGATGGGATTAATGGTATTGAATTGATAAGAAAAGAATATGATGGAATTAAAATTATAGTATTAAGCATGTATGATGACCATCAAATGATCAGCAAAATGATGGAGATGGGAGCCAACGCATACCTTACAAAAACTACTGACCCAGAAGAAATTTACGAAGCCATCCTTACCTGCATGAACGAAGATTTCTATTTTAACGACTTGGTTAATAAAGCGGTGATGGGAAAGCTAATGCAGAAAAAAAATGTTCGTCAGCATTATAGTGCTAACATTGCCATACATTTTAACGAAAAGGAATTAAAAATTTTGCAAATGCTTGCAGAAGATAAAACTACCGAGGAAATATCCAAAGCAATTTTTCTAAGTCCGCGGACGATAGAAACAATTCGTCAAAACATGAAAATAAAAGTAAATGCCAAAACCATAGGAGGTTTAATAATGTATGGCATGCGAAATAAGTTAATTGAATAATTTTTTAGCAGCATGGAATTCCTTTCGAAAATAATGATTCAATTTATTGCAGACAGATATTTATTAAGCGTTATGAATTAATAATATAAGGTCTTGGTAGCTTTTAAATTATTGATTTACTGATATTTTAAAGTTATCAAAAATAATATATTAACAATTTAATATTTTTGCTATGGGGTTTGTACTTTTAAAATCGTAAAATTCCTACTCAAAATAACAAGTAAATATCCTATTATACTTAAAATAAATAGGGGGATATTGCATTTCTTATTCAGGGCTGTTTTTTAAATCTTATTAAATACCCTTTTTATTTTTTAAACTTTACCAATTGGAACCCATAAAAGTATTAATTGCAGATGATCACGTACTATACCGTGCTGGAGTAAAAACAGCCTTAAGTTCAAAAAATGACGTTAAGGTAATTGCAGAAGCAGACAATGGTATGCATTTACTCAACATGTTGAAAATGACGCAGCCAGACGTAATATTATTGGATATTCAAATGCCGGTAATGGATGGTATCAGTGCATTGCCCGAAATAAAAAAAAACTGGCCACATATCAAAGTAATTATGCTAACCATGTTGGAAGATCACAGCATGATAACAAAATTAATGGAATTAGGCGCTAACAGTTACCTCAGTAAAACCAGCGATATTGAAATTATATACGAAGCCATTAAAACTTGTTTTGAGCAGGATTATTTTTTTAATGCGCTTACCAATAAAGCGTTACTTACCAACTTAAAGCAACGTAACCTGGTTACTCCACAAAAATTAGTACAACAGGAAGCAAATTTAAACGATAAGGAAATGTTGATTCTAAAATTAATGTGCCAGGAAAAAAGTACAAAGGAAATTGCGGATATGGTTGACCTGAGCCCACGTACTGTAGAAGCAATCCGTGACAAGTTAAAAGTGAAAACCGGAGCAAAAAGCACTGCAGGATTAATTATGTATGCCGTAAAAAATAATATATTAAATGAAGATCTGTAAATGAATGATATTGCTTTAACTCTTTTTTCTCTTTAAACCCCGACGAAGAAATGTCCCACCAACTTTGGTGGGATTTTTTTGTTATGCTGCTAAAACAAAGCATGTATGAAGCAAAACTTTGTAGCATATTTGCACCATGATTTATTTTAATTGCAACGGAAAACTTTTTACCGAAGGATCTTTGGTAGTTGGTGCAGACAGCCGTGCCCTTCGGTATGGCGACGGTTTATTTGAAACCATGAAAATGAAAGATGGGCTACTGATATTGGAAGATGAACATTTTGCCAGGTTATGGAAAGGAATGGTTGTTTTACAATTTGATATTCCTATACATTTTACACCTGGTAAATTGCAGAAAGAAATTAGCGTGTTGATAAAAAAGAACAATCATGAAAATAATACCAGGATAAGACTACATGTTTTTAGAGGGGATGGAGGTTTGTACGATGCAAAAAATAATATACCCAATTACATTATTCAAAGCTGGGCATTACCCGAAGGGGCAGGAGAATGGAACAGCAATGGCTTAGTTGCAGGTATTTATGAAGAAGCAAAAAAGGCATGCGATATACTTAGTAATTTAAAGCATAACAATTACCTGGCCTATGTTTTAGGAGCAATAAAAGCCAAAAAAGAAAAATGGAATGACGCTGTTATGTTGAATACTTTTGGAAGGATCTGCGACACCACTATTGCCAATATTTTTTTAATAAACGGAGAAGTCATCAGCACACCCGCATTAAAAGAAGGTGGTGTGGCAGGTATAATGCGAAAGAAAATAATCCAGGAACTGATACATCTTAGCTGGAACATTGTTGAAAAAGAAATTACTACAAATGAACTGCTAAATGCAGACGAAGTTTTTTTTACTAATAGCATATACAACATCAGGTGGGTGCAGCGTATAGATGATAAAGTATATGCAAATAGAATTACCCAAAAAATTTATGCTGCTATTATTCCAACTATCTGATGATTTTTTTGTTAGATGAGCTTTGTGAACCTGCACGAAGCTTAATAAAATATGAATAAAATTATATGGAGCCAGTAAATATATTTTGGTTTCGCAGGGATTTGAGGTTGCAGGATAATGCAGGCCTTTACCATGCCTTAAAGAGTAGCAGGGCGGTAATACCTGTTTTTATCTTTGATAAAAACATACTGGATAAATTGGAAGATAAAGCGGATAGGAGGGTAGAATTTATTCATGCAGCATTGGAAGAAATGCAAAGCAGTTTAACTGCTATTGGATCATCGCTTGAAGTATATTATGGCACACCAGTTGAAGTTTATAAAAAACTTTTGGTGAAATATAACATTGAAAAAGTATTTGCCAATCATGATTATGAGCCTTATGCACTTGAGCGGGAGTTGGCGATTGTAAAATTATTAAAAGAGCAGCAGGCATCTTTACTTACATTTAAAGACCAGGTTTTGTTAGAGAAGGCAGAAGTAGTAAAAGATGATGGAACCCCTTACACGGTGTTTACGCCTTATAGCAGAAAATGGAAATCTGTTCTCACTGATTTTCATCTAAAGCCTTATCCTACAAAAAAATATTTTAAAAACTTTTATAAGCAAGCCCCTCAACAAATCCCTACTTTAGCATCAATGGGTTTTGTAGTAATTGATAAACCATTTCCTTCGAAAGCACTAAAGGAAGAGTTGATTAAAAAATATGCTGAGCAACGAAATTTTCCTGCCATTGCCGGCACTTCAAAATTGGGGGTTCATTTACGTTTTGGTACCATCAGTATCAGGGAATTGGCGGGCAACAGCAAGGAGCTTTCTGAAACTTATTTGAATGAACTGATATGGAGGGATTTTTACCACATGATCCTATGGCATTTCCCCAAGATTGGTATGGGTAAAGCTTTTAAGCCGCAATATGATAACATACAGTGGAGAAATGATACTGGTGAATTTGACAAATGGTGTAATGGGCAAACGGGTTACCCTATTGTAGATGCAGGCATGCGTGAATTGAATGCTACCGGTTTTATGCATAACCGTGTACGAATGATCGTAGCCTCTTTTTTATCGAAACATTTATTATTAGACTGGAGGTTAGGCGAAGCTTATTTTGCGCAAAAATTATTAGACTTTGACCTGGCAGCTAACAATGGCGGATGGCAATGGGCGGCAGGGAGCGGTTGTGATGCAGCACCATACTTCAGGATATTTAATCCACGGTTACAAACAGAAAAATTTGATAAACAGTTAAAGTACATCCGGCATTGGGTTCCTGAACTGGATAGTTTCGATTATCCCCAACCCATAGTGGATCATGAGTTTGCAAGGAGACGTTGTTTGAAAGTATATGGCAATGCTTTAAAGAAACAGCCATAGGTTATCTGTGGTTTTAGGATTTGCACATTTTTTATTTGATAAAAATCTGATTATAATCAATGGTGCAATTGTTGGTTTGCTGATACACCTGCAATAATTTTTTTACTGTATTTTCTCCTTCTTCACCTAAGTTTATAGAATAATCATTTACATAAAGATCAATGTGTTTTCGCATTACTTCTTCGCTCATTTCCTGTGCATTGCTGCGGATATAATCATTTAATTCAGGATAATTAGTAAAAGCATATTCAATACTTTTTTTTATAAGCCCGTCAATTTTCTGTTGAAGGCAGTTATCAATTTTTCTGTTGATAACAATGCCTCCCAGTGGTATGGCATTACCTGTTTCTTTTTCCCAAAAATCACCCAGGTCTGTTATTTTTTTTAATCCTTTACCAGCGTAGGTAAATCGGTTTTCGTGAATGATAACGCCTAACCCTTTTCCTTCAGCAACAAAGTTTTCAATAACATCATAGCGCAAAAATACCTTTCTTTTTGCATCAGGATATGCCAGTGAAAAAAGTAAATGAGCGGTTGTTTGTTCGCCTGGTATGGCAATAATATTATCCTCCACTTTTGTTGGCAGCGTATTGTTATTAGCAATTAATAATGGCCCAACACCCCGGCCTAAAGCGCTGCCGCTTTTTAATACTGCATAGTTATCCAATACCAATGGTAATACACCATAGCTTAGTTTTGTAATATCCAGTTTATCCTGTATTGCCCATTGGTTAAGGGTTTGCACATCTTCCAGTACTGCATCAAATTCGATGTTGCCGGTATCAATTTTTTTATTTACCAGTGCATCAAAAATAAAAGTATCGTTTGGGCAGGGGGAAAATCCTATTGTAAATTTCATTTCAGGTTGTTGATCAGTTTCTGTAATTCAATATTTAAATTGATGATGGCATCCTTTATCTGCCATTTGCTTTTATCCCTTTCGCCTACAGCATTGCTAATGCTTCTTATTTGTATAAAAGGAACTTTTTGCTGCAAACAAACATAATGAAATGCGGCACCTTCCATACTTTCTATTTCGGGTGCAAAATGATTCATCAATTGCTGTCTTTGAAACAAGCTATCGCTTACTTTGTTTACAGTTATTGCCTTAACTGTTTCTAACACCGAATGATGGAATAATTTATTTGTATTCATCAGCCACCCGTTAGTAAACGGAAAATCATCTTTATCAGCAAAGCCTGCATCAAAAAGGGTGGTAAACTTTTGCTTCTCTTCCATTCCAACATCACCGAAAGTATCCTGCGTTATTAAAATAGGTTGGCCTAAACTGAAGGCATTGGTAAAAGCTCCTGCAATACCTGCCTGTATTACCAGGTCTGGTTTTTTGCTATCCAGGTTTACTGTTAAAAAATAAGTGGTATTAACTTGTCCTACACCGGTAATTAAAATATCAATCGTATGCCCGTTTAGGTGATATTGTTCTTTTTCCAATAACAATAAAATAGGTTGTATTTCAAATCTGGTAGCCGAAACGAGTAAAATGTACATTTTGCAAAATTCGTACTTACGCTTCATATTTCAGTATTTAGCAATTACCTTTGCGAAAATTTTACCAGGGGGATGGTTTACATAACACGTATAGAACATTTTAATGCTGCTCACCGCTTATTTAACCCGGCATGGAGCCATGAACAAAATGAGCAGGTATTTGGCAAATGCGCCAATGAGAACTGGCATGGGCACAACTTTGAGTTATATGTTACTATAAAGGGCGATCCGAACCCTGATACTGGTTTTGTTTATGATGTAAAAAAGTTAAGCATTATTGTAAACGAAAAGGTGATAGATAAATTGGATCACAAAAACCTGAACGTGGATGTTGATTTTATGGCTGGTAAACTTTGTTCAATCGAAAATTTAGTGATCGCCATTTGGGAACAGTTAACACCGCATTTGCCAATGGGGGTTCAATTGCATTGTCTTAAATTATATGAAACACCACGTATTTTTGTGGAGTATTATGGCAATTGAACCATAAGGTGTTGCAAACAAAATTGCATCATGATTTGTTATTGATCTTAAAACCTGAATTGTTTAAACAGCACACTTCTGTATTATATCCAGAAAATTATCTTGAACGGTTAAAAAAAATCTCAATCTTAAGATTTTAAGTGTATTTTAATTATTGTAATTAAAGTTGGCAAACATCATGAATAACAAAGTAGCAGTTTTCCGGAGAGAACATTTTAATGCCGCCCATCGTTTAAACAATCCATTCTGGGATGATGCTACCAATGCAAGGATATTTGGCAAATGTAATAATCCACATTTTCATGGTCATAATTATGAATTGATAGTAAAAGTTATTGGTGTGCCTGATGAAGCGACAGGTTATGTATACGACATGAAATTATTAAGCGGCCTGATAAAGGAAAATGTATTGGACCGCTTTGATCATAAAAATTTAAACCTGGATACTGCGGAGTTTAAAAATATAAATCCCAGTGCAGAAAATATTGTAGTGGTTATTTATACTATTTTGAGAGAGAAGATTGACCCCCGTTTTGACTTGCAGGTACGCTTGTACGAAACGGAAAGAAATTTTGTAGAATATCCTGCTATTTGATAACAAACATTAAACGGATAAAAATAAAAGCGGCGGCGAGAATAAAAATTGCTGTATGATGTGATTGATACAATTAAACAAAAAATAATTATAACACAAGCAAATGGCGTATAAAAAAATAGAACAGTATGATGAAGCGGTCACTTCAGGATTGATAAAAAATTACAAAGCAGCGCTGGATTTACTAGGAGAAGATACCAAGAGGGAAGGGCTCGAAAAAACACCGGAAAGAATGGCAAAAGCAATGCAGTTTTTAACCCAGGGTTATCAGCAGGATGCTAACGCCATTTTAAATTCTGCCAAATTTCATGAAGAGGTTAGCGAAATGATCATCGTAAAAGATATTGAATTGTATAGCATGTGCGAGCACCATATGTTACCTTTTTATGGCAAAGCGCACGTAGCATATATACCTAACGGATGGATAACCGGGTTGAGTAAGATTGCAAGGGTAGTGGATGTGTATAGCAGGCGTTTGCAGGTGCAGGAAAGATTAACGCACCAGATATTAAATTCAATAAAAGAAACGTTGAATCCGCTTGGTGTTGCTGTTGTTATTGAAGCATCACATTTATGCATGATGATGAGGGGGGTGCAAAAACAAAATTCCGTTACTACTACTTCTGCTTTTTGGGGCGAGTTTGAAAAGAATGAAACCCGGAGTGAGTTTGTAAAACTAATCAGTGCTAAACTACATTAATTGCCAAATGCCGGATATGTCAAAATCAATGACACATTCAGGCATAAGTTGAAATTGTGTATCACTTTTTGGTATATATTTTCCATTAAATAATTCAAAAATTTCAACTGATCTTTTTTCTGTATCGGCTATCACGTAATATATAACTCCTTGTAATTCGTATAAATTATACTTTGTATTTCTATCCCTTAGTTTGGTTTTTCTTGAAGAAATCTCCACAATAAGTGCAGGTGCAAACCTTAAAAAGTCTTCCGTAAAATTGCCACAAACTATCATACAATCAGGTCTTACTACTGAGTTTTCATCAATGACCCAGTCAAGTTCATAATATGCTTCACAATTGCATTTTAAAGAAGCTTTGTCAATTTCTTTACTTACCTGCATTGTGAATTTCTTTGAAAACCATTGATGAGTTCTGTTGGGAGATGGCGCCATTGCGTATGGATAACCATTCACCAATTCCCAATCGCCCTTCCATAGCAAGTAATCTTGGTAAGTATATCGCTCTGGCTTAAATATTTGGTCTGATAGTTCCATAATAATTTCGTTGTTCAAATTTAAAATTTATTTTTGAATTAAACTTGTTTTTATGGCACATGCATACATATTCCCCGGTCAGGGAAGTCAGTTTAGCGGGATGGGTAAAATTTTGTATGATACCAATCCGCTGGCAAAGGAATTATTTGAACAGGCAAATGATATAGCAGGTTTTCGAATTTCTGATATCATGTTTACCGGTACAGATGAAGACCTGAAGCAAACCAATGTAACACAACCTGCCGTTTTTTTACACGCTGTTATTGCGTTTAAAATGTTGGCTGATACAAAACCGGATATGGTTGCAGGCCATTCGTTGGGCGAATTTTCTGCGCTGGTTGCCAATGGTACATTAAGTTTTGAAGATGCCTTTAAATTAGTTTCCATCAGGGCAAAAGCCATGCAGAAAGCCTGTGAATTAAATCCATCTACAATGGCTGCAGTGTTGGCTCTGGCAGATGATAAAGTTGAAGAAGTATGTGCTGCCGTACAAAATGAAACAGGCGAAATTGTTGTGCCGGCAAATTACAATTGCCCGGGGCAACTGGTGATAAGTGGTTCTATAAAAGGTATTGAAATTGCCTGCGAAAAAATGAAAGCGGCCGGTGCTAAAAGGGCATTGGTTTTACCAGTTGGTGGGGCATTCCATTCACCTTTAATGTTACCTGCAAAAGAAGAGTTGGCTGCTGCAATTGAAGCAACAACCTTTAATATTCCTTTGTGTCCGGTGTACCAAAATATAGTTGCAAAAGGTGTAACCGATGCAACTGAAATAAAAAGAAATTTAATAGATCAGTTAACCGGTGCAGTGAGGTGGACACAAAGTGTGCAAGCCATGATTGCGGATGGTACTACTCATTTTACAGAAGTTGGTCCTGGTAAAGTATTGCAGGGATTGGTGTTAAAAATCAATAAAGAAATGGTGACTGATGGGGTTAATTAATTAATGGATAATTTCCTAAGAGTTACCTCAATTGGAAGCTGAAGTTCCACAGAAATAAATGTACAAATGTGCGATCCCGGGGCGGATAGGCTGCCAATGAAGAACCTTATTGCTTCTTAGCCCGGACAATACTATTTGCAAAAAAATATTTAAGTGATTGCAATAAAAAACCTCCAAAAATGCGGAGGTTTTTTAATATCTTTTTAATGCTCAAATTTACAATGTACTCAACACGCTGTTCATACTCCTTACAGCTTCTGCACTTTTATTAAAGGCAGCCTGTTCTTCTTCATTAAGTTTGTAATCAACAATTTTTTCCCAACCCTTTTTGCCAAGGGTTACCGGAACACCAATGCAAATATCTTTTTGGCCATATTCACCATCAAGGCTTACACAGCAGGTAAATATTTTTTTCTCATCTTTCACAATAGATTTTACCATTGCAGCACAAGCAGCGCCGGGTGCATACCAGGCAGATGTACCTAACAAACCGGTTAATGTAGCGCCACCAACCATAGTATCTGCAGCTACTTTTTTCAAGGTTGCCTCATCTAAATAATTGCTTACCGGTGTACCCTGGTAAGTAGCCAGCCTTGTTAATGGAATCATGGTGGTATCGCCATGGCCGCCTGCAACAAAACCTTGCAGATCATTTGGTGAACATCCCATAGCTGTTGATAAATAATATTTAAAACGGGCACTATCCAAAGTGCCACCCATACCAATGATCCTGTTTTTTGGTAAGCCAGTAGATTTTAATGCCAGGTAAGTCATGGTGTCCATCGGGTTACTGATGATAATGATGATAGCCCCGGGAGAATATTTTAAAATGTTTTCGGCAACACCTTTTACGATGCCTGCATTTATGCCAATCAACTCTTCTCTTGTCATTCCCGGTTTACGGGGCAGGCCTGATGTAATTACCGCAATATCGCTGTTGGCTGTTTTGCTGTAGTCATTGGTGCTTCCAATAATCTTGGTGTCAAAACCAAGCAGGGTAGAGGTTTGCATCATGTCAATGGCTTTTCCTTCTGCAATGCCTTCTTTAATATCCAGCAATACCAGTTCTTCGCACAATGCTAAACGGGCAATATTATCTGCACAGGTTGCGCCTACAGCTCCTGCACCAACAACGGTAACTTTCATAATAAATATATTTATAAGTAGAAAAAATAATTTGCGCTGCAAAGGTAGCTGATTACACTATTGTGTAATGAGTGAAGCGGAAATTATTTCACGGCTTCTAAAATAGTTGGTACGCCAATATTACCTACAAAAGCTTTGGCTAATTTTCCTGTATGGTCGTAAACAAACATTGAAGGGAATGTTCTTAATTGAAAGAGACTGCCTAAAGCATAGTTAACATCGTTACCAAGTTTAATATTAGGCATAGTAGATAAATTGTAGTCTTCGTAAAATTGTTTCACCATGCCATAACTGCTAGGGGAAGCCATTAAAATTTGTATATCTTTTAATTCATTTTTATAGGCCAGCAATTCCTTGGTTTCTTTTTGGCAATGCTCACAATCAGGGCTAAAAAACATAATGATAAAAGGCTTGTTTGCCTTAAGGTTTTTGTTTGAAAAATGGGCGCTGTCAGGAACCGTGTACATGTTGAATGAAGGAATATTTTCAAACTTTGAAAGATTTTTAGCCGATGAATCTTTTTGTGCCTGAACTATTATTGTGCCGACAACAAATGCAATTAGTAGTGACAATTTTTTCAAGTTAATTTTTGGTGAAGATAATTTTAAAAATGCAAAGCAACTGTTAAGGAGAATGTGTCTCCATAAAGTTTAAACCTTTTAAAAAGGAGTAAACTGCATGCTGTTGCTTTAAATTTTAGTTTTACCATTACTATTGCTACTTTTGCAACCCACTTAAAAGCTATTGAGGGGAGGTGCAATAAAAAATTAACAAGTAAATAAATAAAACAACATGGCAACAACAGCAGATATGCGCTCAGGCCTCATCATTAAAGTAGATGGAAGTTTGTACACCGTAATAGAATTTGGGCAAAATAAAACAGCCCGTGCTGCCGCAAAAGTATGGGCAAAATTAAAAGGTGTTGATAACAGCCGCACCATTGAACTTACCTGGAATAGCGGCGAAGTTATTTTTCCGGTACGTGTTGAAAAGAAAGCCTACCAATACTTATATAAAGATGATACCGGTTATAGTTTTATGGACGTAGAGACTTTTGAACAAATTACGGTACCGGAATCAATGGTGGATGCACCCAGGTTTTTAAAGGATGGACAGGAAGTTTCTGTATTGATCAATGGTGATACAGATATGCCAATGGGTGTTGAATTACCAGATAAAATTGTGTTGCTTGTAACCTATAGCGAGCCGGGCATGAGGGGCGATACAGCCACTAAAACACTAAAACCTGCCACCGTTGAAACAGGGGCTACTGTAAACGTACCGTTGTTTGTAAATGAGGGAGAATTGATCAGGGTAAACACAAAAACCGGAGATTATGTTGAAAGGGTAAAGGAACAATAATAAATTAAATTTGTATAAAAAAAGGATTGATTTTAAAAATCAGTCCTTTTTTATTTCTTAAAAGCGGGACATATTTGCCATTTTTTTGCGCTTTTTACTCTTTTTTGATCTCTTTTTAATGATTTTCTTATTTTTTTAAATTTTCAAAATCGGCTTTATTAATAAATCATTACCTACCTTAGCCGCCCGTTTCTAATAAAAAACCATTAACCTTTCAATATGGATATCAAGCAAATTCAGGAGCTGGTAAAGCTCATCAACAAAACCAACATTGGTGAAATTACAATAGAAGAAGAAGGCGTTAAAATAACAGTTAAACAAAAAAAAGACCCTGTTCAGCATATCATCGCAGGGGGCCAGTCAGGCCAAATTTATACCAACGCACCACAACTACAAACTCCTTCTGTTTCGCCACCACCAGTACCGGTAGCTTTGCCACCAGCAGCAGAAATTTCCAAAACAGATAATTACATCACTATAAAAAGCCCCATGATCGGTACATTTTACCGCCAGTCTGGCCCGGATAAACCCCTCTTTATTAATGTGGGTGACGAAGTAACGGTAGGCAAAGTGGTATGCATTATTGAAGCCATGAAACTCTTCAACGAAATTGAAAGTGAAGTGAGTGGTAAAGTTGTAAAAATATTGGTGCAGGACTCAAGCCCTGTTGAATACGATCAGCCATTGTTTTTGGTAGAGCCAAATTGATGTGAAAATTAGCCAATTCCTCAATTTGCAAATTTCGGGTAGCTACAAATTGCAAATTTCGGGTAGCTACAAAAAGCAAATTCTGGTGAACTAGTTTTCAATAAAATTTAAAAATGAAAAAAGAATTATTTGATAGCAACCCTATTTTAAAATTATCTTTTGATTTTTCATTAATGATTATTGAGTATTGTGAAAAATTGGAAAGCAATAAAAAATATATTTTAGCAAGACAACTTCTTAGGTCTGGCACTTCTATTGGCGCAACTGCAATGGAAGCACAGAACGCAGAAAGCAAAGCAGATTTTATTCATAAAATGAAAATTGCTGCAAAAGAAGCAGAGGAATCACAATACTGGTTGTGGCTCTGCCAATATTCAACCAATTATCCTGAGTGTGTTTTAGCTCAGGCTAAATTAGAAGAGGTAAATAAAGTATTAGATAAAATATTGTCTACTTCTAAAAAGAAATCACCGTTTAGTTATTTATTAAATTCCTGATGTTTTGAGTATGAGCTATTTTGAAATAGAATTATCTTCAAATTGAGCCATTTTCAAATTAAGTCATTTTCAAATTTATTACCACCATGTTCAAAAAAATATTGATTGCCAATCGTGGCGAAATTGCCTTACGGATTATACGCACCTGTAAAGAGATGGGCATTAAAACCGTGGCCGTTTATTCTACCGCAGATAAAGATAGCCTGCATGTAAAGTTTGCAGATGAAGCAGTGTGTATCGGTAAGCCCAGCAGTATGGATTCTTACCTGAACATTCACCACATTATGGCAGCTGCAGAAATCACCAACTCAGACGCCATACATCCCGGCTATGGTTTTTTAGCAGAGAATGCAAAATTTGCGCAGATATGTACTGATCATGGCGTAAAATTTATTGGACCAACCCCCGACATGATCAATGCCATGGGGGACAAAATAACCGCCAAAGAAACAATGATAAAAGCAGGTGTACCGGTTGTACCTGGCAGTGGTGGTTTGCTTGAAAGTGTAGAGCAGGCAATAGGCCTTGCTAAAAATGAAGTTGGTTATCCGGTAATATTAAAAGCAACAGCTGGTGGCGGAGGTAAAGGAATGCGGGTAGTGTGGCAGGAAAGTGAAATGGAAAAAGCTTTTGACAATGCTAAAACAGAAGCGGCAGCATCATTCAAAAATGATGGTATCTACATGGAAAAATTTGTAGAAGAACCCCGCCATATTGAAATACAAATTGCAGGCGATCAGTTTGGTAATGTGTGCCATTTAAGTGAAAGGGATTGTTCTATCCAACGTCGTCATCAAAAGTTGGTAGAAGAGTCACCCTCACCTTTTATGACGCCGGAATTACGGGAAGAAATGGGCAATGCTGCTATTAAAGCCGCCAGCGCAATTAGTTATGAAAGCGTTGGTACCATTGAGTTTTTGGTAGACAAGCACCGCAATTTTTATTTTATGGAAATGAACACCCGTATACAGGTAGAGCATTGTGTAACTGAAGAAGTAGTGAATTACGATTTAATAAAAGAACAAATAAAAATAGCCGCCGGCCACAAGGTAAGCGGTCAGAATTATTATCCTCAGATGCATGCTATTGAATGCCGTATCAATGCCGAAGACCCGTACAACGACTTCCGCCCCAGCCCTGGTAAAATAACCGTATTGCACACACCAGGGGGTCATGGTGTTAGAGTTGATAGCCATGTGTACGCAGGTTATGTTATCCCTCCTTATTATGATAGTATGATTGGTAAATTAATAACCGTGGCACAAACCAGGGAAGAAGCCATAGATACTATGCACCGTGCTTTAAGCGAATATGTTATTGAGGGCGTAAAAACAACCATTCCCTTCCATTTACAATTGATGAAGAACGAAGATTTTAGACAAGGAAATTTTACTACCAAGTTTATGGAAACTTTTAAGATGCAATAAATAAAATCAATCATACCACATTTCTTATGATAGCTATCCTTTAAAAATGGGTAGCTATTATTATTTATAACCTTCGCAACTTCTCCTTTAGGCATATTGCAGTTTAAGGCTTATCAAATAATTTGCAGCATAAATCGTTACCTGATTGTATTTAAAATTTATTGTTATATTTAATTCCTAAACCTTAACCCCCTGCTGGTATATGAATAAACGCCCTGTATTCCTGGTTGTATTTGCTTTTTTATATTGTTCCTCCAATGCCCAAGACAAGCCAGGAATTAAATTCAATCACGTTTTACCGGAAGATTTTAATATTGCCCAATTGAAACTAGATACTTCTTATGGTGCAGTAATAATTGCCGATATTGGAAGTAGCTCTTTTGAAGGCAACAACAAAGGCTGGTTTAGTTTGATATATAAACACCAGCGCCGCATTAAAATAATCAATAAAAAAGGATTTGACCTGGCAAGTGTGGAGATACCCCTTTACATCTCGACCAAATCTAATGATGAAGAAAAGCTGGAGAGCCTTAAAGCAAGTACTTACAACCTGGAAAACGGTGTTGTAGTGGAAACAAAGCTGGATAAAGATGCTGTCTTTAAAGATAAGCAGGACAAAAATCATGTGGTAAAGAAATTCACCATGCCCGCAATCAAAGAAGGCTCTATAATAGAATATTCCTACATCGTCAATTCTGATTTTTTATTCAACCTGCAGCCATGGAGTTTTCAAGGTGCTTACCCCCGTGTATGGAGCGAATATCAACTGGATCTTCCTAATTTTTTCGAGTACGTTTTTTTAGCCCAGGGATACAATACGTTCGATATAAAAACAAGTAAGGAAAGAAGTGCTACTTACTCCGTAAATGGCAAGGGAGATGATCTGAGTGGCAGATCAGAAACATATTTTATCCCATCTACAAATACCCTTAGCAGATGGGTGATGAAAAATGTGTCGGCTTTAAAGGAAGAAAAATTTACCACTTCTTTGGATAACCATATATCGAAGATAGAATTTCAAATGTCGGGACAGCAATTTCCGAATTCCCCACATCGGGATATTTTAGGTACCTGGGCCAGCTTATCTGAAGCATTGTTAAAAGATGAGGACTTTGGTGAAAAATTAGATAAAGATAATCCCTGGTTGAATGATGATATGAAACTGGTAAGGACGGGAACAACCGGCAAACTGGAGGAAGCAAAAAAAATATATGCTTTTGTGAAAAACAATATCAAATCCAATGGTATTCACGGCATCTATTTATCTACAACTTTAAAAGAAACCTTCCGGAATAAAAGTGGTTATGCAGAAGATGTGAACCTGTTATTAACGACCATGCTAAGGCACGAGAACATAGCAGCAACCCCTGTTATTTTAAGTACCCGTGGTAATGGTGTTACCAATGAATTTTACCCATTGGTAAACCGGTTTAATTATGTTATTTGTAAAGCCGATATTGATGGTGTAAGTTATTTTTTAGACGCATCAAAACCCTATTATGGATTTAATAAATTGCCTGAATATTGTTTAAATGCACCTGCAAGAATTATTAATAAAGATCCACAGCCTGTGTACTTTTATGCAGATAGCATAAAAGAATCAAAGATAACAAGTGTGATGCTTTTTAATGAAGAAAAGAAACCTGGCAAATGGAGTGGTACCTTAAATACCTTTTTAGGATATTACGAATCCAGTAATATAAGGCAAAAATTTAGCGAAAAGGGAAAAGAAACTTTCGAAAAGAAATTAAAGGAATCATATACCGGCGAATACTCAATTGAAGACATAAAGTATGATGAAGAAAATAATGATGAGGTACCCATGAAAATGTCTCATTCCATAACAATAGATGGAGACGACAAAAGCAATGTTATTTATTTTAACCCCATGTTAAAAGAGGGATATAAGGATAATTTTTTTACGGCTGCTGAAAGAAGATACCCGGTGGAAATGCCTTATCAAATGGATGAAACCTATAATTTTCAAATTGAAATACCTGAAGGTTATGTAGTAGATGAAATTCCTAAATCTGCCAAAGTAAGTCTTAATGATGGAGAAGGTTACTTTGAATACCTGATTTCCAAATCTGATGATATTATCATGTTACGCACCAGGGTAAAATTGGAGAAAGCTACTTTTTTGCCGGAAGACTACGAAACCCTCAGGAACTTTTTTGACTATATTGTTAAAAAACATGCAGAACAAATTGTGTTTAAAAAGAAATAGCCATGAGTAAACAGTTTATTTTATTTCTCATCAATACCAGTTGCCTGTATGGTGCATTTGCCCAAAATAATTACGATGTAAAATTAATTCCTGCCGAATTGTTACCCCATGCCAATGTGGTAAAAAGAATGGAAGAAATAAGGATCGACATTAAAGATGCAGGCCGGGCAACGATATACAATAAATATGCCCTCACCATTATGAATGCAGCCGGTGATGATGCCGCCCGCTTTAGCGAACAGTATGATCAGCTTATCAGCATACAAAGTATTGATGGCACCCTGTATGATGTAAATGGGAAAAAAATAAAGTCTCTTAAAAAAAGTGATGTGCAGGATGTATCAGGCACAAGCGAATCTTCCCTCGCAGATGATGACAGATTCAAATTGCATGATTTCAATTGTAAAATTTATCCCTACACAGTAGAGTATGAAACTGCTATTGAGTTTAAGGGCATATTTTATTTACCCCGGTGGTTACCTGTAGCAGATGAAAATTATGCGGTAGAAAAAAGTAAACTGATAGTGCAATGTCCGATAGCGTATCAACTTCGTTTTAAAACATTTAATTACAATAAAGAACCACAAACCAGTAGTGTAAAGCTATCGCAGGTTTACGAATGGGCCGTTGAAAAATTACCTGCTATCGAAGAAGAAAAGTATGCCCCTGAGTGGTATGAAATAACACCGGCTGTTTTTTTAGCGCCTGCCGATTTTGAAATTCAACACTACACGGGTAACATGACAGACTGGAAAGGTTTTGGTAAATTTATTTACGCACTTAATACAGGACGGGATAAGTTACCCGGCAATATTAAGCAACAGGTGCATACGCTTACAGACAACCTGTCTTCGCCCAAAGAAAAAATAAAAATATTGTATGAATACCTGCAAAAGAATACCCATTACATCAGCATCCAGTTGGGCATTGGCGGATGGCAAACATTTGATGCCAGTTATGTTGCCACAAAGGGATATGGTGATTGTAAAGCATTAAGCAATTACATGTATTCTTTATTAAAAGAAGCCGGTATTAAATCTTACTATACATTGATTAAAGCGGGAGAAAACAATAATTCATTTTTGCCGGATTTTCCATCTGCAAATCAATTCAACCATATTATTATATGCGTGCCACAAGCAACAGATTCCATTTGGCTGGAATGTACAAGCCAAACATTGCCCACGGGATACCTGAGCGGCTTTACAAGCAACAGGAATGCTTTACTGGTAGATGAAAATGGTGGAACCCTGGTACATACGCCTATTTACAAAAGAAGCGATAATCTACAAACCAGGAAAATTAATGCATTAGTAAATGAAGAAGGAAAATTAACCGCAGTCATAAATACAAAATACAGGGCACAACAGCAGGATGACTTGCATGGAATGTTAGAGGCTATATCCAAAGAAAAAGTGGGGGAGATTTTAAAAACACAACTCAATCTTCCCTCTTATGATATTACAAAATTTGATTACAGTGATGAGAAGGGGACACTGCCTGTAGTAAACGAAATGCTGGAACTAACTGCAAATAATTTTTGTACCATTAGTGGCAAAAGATTATTCATTACGCCCAATATTTTAAATAAAGCTTCATCAAAAATTACAGGTGCTGCCACCAGGAAATTTGATATTAAACTACCTGCTGCTTATACTGATATTGATTCGGTAGAAATAAATATGCCTGCCGGTTACACTCCCGAAAGTATTCCGGCAAATGTATCACTTGATACAAAATTCGGCACCTATAACGCTACCGTAAAAGTTAGCCCCGGTAAAATTGTTTATGTAAGAAATTTACAACGTAACAGTGGCCGCTTTCCTGCGACAGATGCTGTGGCACTATCCGATTTTTTATCAAAGATATATACTACAGACAGAGCCAGGGTAGTACTTGTAAAAGAAGAAAACAAATAAATATTTTCAGGCTACACTTTTAAATCTCTACAGCCATTTCTTTTCATTTGCAAACGTTTTCGTGAATTAATATACCAATCTACTTCTATGCTGGTCATTTAAGCAGGGTTGTTTATCTTTGCCCCTCACCTAATTTTTTGCAGACCATGGCATTAATAAAAAGCATATCAGGCATCAGGGGTACAATTGGGGGCAAAACAAATGATAACCTTACACCATTGGATGTGGTAAAATTTACTGCAGCCTATGGCACCCTGCTGATGAGAGAAGGCGCCAATAGAAAGATTGTGCTGGGCAGGGACGGAAGAATAAGTGGTGCAATGGTAAAAAGCCTGGTGATCAGTACATTGAATGCACTGGGTTTTGATGTGGTAGATTTGGATTACAGTACAACACCTACCGTAGAAATGGCCGTGGTTTTTGAAAATGCAGCCGGTGGTATCGTACTAACTGCAAGCCATAATCCAAAAGAATGGAATGCATTAAAACTATTGAATAGCAAAGGCGAATTTATTAATGCCGCAGAAGGAATGGAAGTATTGAAAATTGCTGCCGCAGAAGATTTTAATTTTGTACCCGTAGATAAATTGGGCCATACCACCATTGATGAATTGAGTTTACAAAAACATATTGATGCGGTTATCAATTATGAGTTGGTAGATGTTGCTGCCATTAAAAAAGCGAAATTTAAAATAGTACTGGATGCTGTAAACAGCACGGGCGCCATTGCAGTACCTGCCTTATTAAAAGCATTGGGTGTTAAGGATATTATTGTATTGAATGGAGAAGTAAATGGAAAGTTTGCCCATAACCCCGAACCCTTACCCGAACATCTTAGCGAACTAAGCAATGAAGTGGTTAAGCAAAATGCCAGTCTTGGCATAGCCGTTGATCCGGATGTGGACCGGTTATGTTTTGTTTGTGAAGATGGCAGCATGTTTGGCGAAGAATATACTTTGGTCGCGGTAGCTGATTATGTGTTAAGCAGAAAGAAAGGCAACACGGTCTCTAATATGTCTTCTACAAAAGCACTGAAAGATGTGACGGTTAAACATGGCGGAGAATACTTTCCCAGTGCGGTAGGAGAAGTAAATGTGGTTAATAAAATGAAAGCAGTAAATGCAGTGATCGGTGGCGAAGGTAATGGCGGAATTATTGTACCCGATCTGCATTATGGCAGGGATGCTTTAATTGGCATTGCACTTTTTTTAACGCACCTGGCAAATAGTAAAAAAAGTGTAAAACAGTTACGCAGTACATACCCCGGGTATTTCATCAGCAAAAATAAAATTACTTTGGAAAAGGGCGTCAATGTACAATCTGTTTTTAAAAAGATACAGGATAAATATAAAAATCATCCCATCAATGCAGAAGATGGTTTGAAGATAGAATTTGATAATGATTGGGTACACCTCCGCACCAGTAATACTGAACCCATTATCCGAATTTATGCAGAAAGCAATTTTGAAACAACTGCAGATAATATTGCTAAAAGATTAATGAAGGATATTCACGAAGTGATATAAATGTTCTTCAACTGATATTGCACCAGGTCTCTTTTTAAAAGAAGTTGTGTAGGAATAAATTATTCCGGTTACTAGTCAACATTGAAAATAACTTTAAATAAAAATACCCTATCCAAACTGCCTGGTAGTTTGGAGCTATTGGATATGAAAAGAATTTATTTTGATAACGCAGCAACTACATCACTGGACCCATTAATACTGGAAGCCATGATGCCTTATCTTACTGAAAAATTTGGTAATCCATCGTCTATTTATTCTTACGGCCGTGAAACAAAAATGGCTATTGAGCAAGCAAGAAAAACGGTGGCTAAAATTTTAAATGCACATCCGGCAGAAATATTTTTTACAAGCGGTGGCACAGAAAGCAGCAATACTGCCATCACTGCATCCGTAAAAGACCTTGGTTGCAAACATATCATTACTTCGGCTATTGAACACCATGCAACATTGCATACCGTGAACTATTTACATAGTATTGATGCAGCGAAAGTGAGCTATGTAAAACTATTACACAACGGTCATATCGACCTTGAAAACCTGGAGAAATTACTGGCATCTGCCGAAGAAAAAACACTGGTTACCTTATTACATGCCAACAACGAGATTGGCAATATTGTGGACATAGTTGCTGTTGGAAATTTATGCAAGATTTACAACGCTGTTTTTCACTGTGATACCGTGCAAACAGTAGGCCATTTCCCTTTTGATCTTAGAAATACACCCGTGCATTTTATTACCGGCTCTGCTCATAAATTTCATGGACCCAAGGGTGCAGGCATTTTATATATCAATGAAAATGTACGCATAAAACCATTTGTACACGGCGGCGGTCAGGAGCGTAACATGCGTGCCGGCACAGAAAACTTATATGGAATTGTAGGTTTCGCCAAAGCGCTGGAATTGGCCACAGCAGCTCATGTGGAAGACAGTGCCTATATTAGCGGAATTAAAAAGTATATGTATGATGAACTGAAAAAGTATATTTCGGGTGTAGGGTTTAACGGCGACGTATTTGGTAAAAGTTTATACACTTTACTGAGTGTAAGTTTTCCTAAAACCGAGAAGTCGGAGATGTTGCTTTTTAATATGGACATACATAATATTTGCGCCAGCGGGGGCAGCGCCTGCACCAGCGGCGCCGACCAGGGAAGCCATGTAATAAGGGCTGTAAATAATAATCCTAATCAGGTAACAGTTCGATTTAGTTTTTGTAAACACAATACCAGTGCCGAAGTAGATACAGTAGTTGCACTGCTGCTGGAAATGGTTTGATTTTTTTCGACAATGTATTTGATTGGAGTGTAATGTTTATTATTTACTAAATCTTTTTTTAAGTGAAATATTTTTATTGATCATTACACATGAAAAATCCTTTCTACAGAATATTATCTTACCTGTGCATTGGCACTTTTTTTTTGTATTGGGCAGGTATTTTTATTTTGGCGATGCCTTCAAATCATGCAAAAAAAATTATAATAAGCAGGGCCCCACGGTTTAGAAATATTTTTGGTACTACCTGGAGATTATTTACACCCCCCAGCACTTTTAATGACAGGTTATATTTTATTGTAAGGGATATCACCAGGCCGGATAAGACAGATACAATAGAAGTGCTGGAAAATATTTCGCTGCAAAAACAACATAATGCCCCATTTAACCAAAGAGAAAATATTATTGACCATCTTGTAAATAATAACGTACTAAATGTTAAGCTTACCATTTGGTCAAATAAAAAGAAGCCGGCAGAAGGCCTTTCGGAAACAAAAGATTCTTTGTATATATCCAATGCAATAGCAGCTTTTACATACAACAAAAATTATAATGCTTACCTGTCAACTTTAAAAAATTATGCTATCATAGTTTTAAAGCAAAGGCAGATTGATACAACTGATAAAGAACTAAAAATTGTAATTACAGAAAAAAAAACCCGCCCTTTTAACCAAATGTCCAATACAAATTTATTGTCAAAAGAAACCCTTGTTTTTGAAACTCCCTTTAAGCCTTTTGGTCAATGATACAACAGCAAATAAAATATTACTGGCATCGGCTGCAACTGGAAAACTATAAATGTTTTTACCTGGCTTTTTTAAGGGTAGCCATCAGTTGCTGGTTATTAAAAGAGGTCTGTATCAACTGGGGCAGCATGGATTTGTTATATGGGCATTCAGGTTTTGTGGTATCAAAAAATAATTTCATTAACCGTTTACCTACAGGAGGCTTTTTGCTGGTAAAGAATTATTATCTGTGGTTTATGGCAACATATATTGCGGTAATTTTTTTGAACATGGCTGGCACCGGCAGATGGTTTACTGCATTATTACTTTTTGCCCTGCAGTGTGCTTTGCAAAAAATGAATTCGTCGTTTGTTAATGGGGGGGATGCACTGGCAAAGCTGATATTGTTCTATCTTATTTTTGCCAATTCGTACCAGTATTTTGTTTTGTGTAAACAAAAAAACAGGGATAATGATAAAAGAAAATTTCAAAACCTTTTAAGTAACCTCGCTGCACTTTCCATTATGTTACAGCTTTGCATTGCTTATTTTTCATCGGGATTAGCAAAAATAATGGAACCGGTTTGGTGGCATGGGGAGGCTACTTATTATGCTTTGTCAATGGAAAGATATATTGGCACACCTTTTAATAAATACATTGTTCAGCAGCGGTGGTTAGATTATGCAAGCAATTACGGTACCCTGCTTTTTGAATTGCTTTTCCCCCTACTGATTTGGATAAAAAAAATGCGTAAACCCTTACTGGTAGCAGGCATACTTTTTCATGTTTGCATCTATATTTTCTTAATGATATACGGTTTTGAAGTTATTTTTGTTTTGACTTACGGATTGTTTTTACCCAATAGGAAAATGCAGGATTTTGGGCAAAAAATGAAGTCATATTTTTGGCGAAACAAAACTGGAGTAGCTACCGGTTTATACTGAAAATATGGTTTGCTTATTCTATTTGCTATCTCAGTGAAACATAGTTATCCTGTGTGGTAACCGGCACCAGTGCTGCCCGGTGCCAATGTCGCATATTAATATGCCTATGCCCCCAGTTAACCATCTGATTAGTTGTAACGGGAAAATTTAATGAAGTTATTGCTACCTTATCAGTACCGTTGTGCCTTTTAATTCAAACCTTTTACCCGTATCTACATTGGTATAATTCAAAACCCATACATAAGTGCCGGGATCCTGAGGACTTCCTTTATAAGTGCCATCCCATTTATTTGTCCAGTCACGGGTTTCAAAAAGTTGCTGGCCCACCCGGTTATATACCCTGAATAACAGATCTTTTGCTTTATAGGCATTGGTAGGGTACAGGTAGTCATTTAATCCATCCCCGTTTGGCGAAAACCCTTTGGGGATAGCAATAAAACAGTTGCCAACTACCGTAATACTTTTGGTGGCGGTATCTGAGCAGCCAATACTATTTGTAACAATTAACTGAACCTGCACAGTATGAATAATATTGGAAGATGGGTAAAATTGTTTTGGCGGGGCCTGTAGCGTACTTACGTTACCGTTATTAAAGGTCCATGCCCAGGAATTATTGAGGCTGCCGGTGCTCTTATCAATAAATGTTGCAGGGTCGCCAGGACAAACATTTTCTGTTGATTCAAACAATGCTTTTATGGCATTGTCTAAAAAAATGGTAGCAGTGGCGGTATCCCTGCAAGTGCCATTGCTTACAATGAGCGTGGCTTGTTTTGGTCCAAATAAAGTATAATTAATCGTGGTATCTTTTGCTGTACTCATAACAGTATTATCAAAATTCCATAGCCAGGTATTTACTCCATTATTACCATCATGAGTATATTCAATAACGTCTGCAGCACATCCATATTGAATGGAGGATGCAAATACTGCGGACACGGTATCTTTTGTATTAAAATTTACACTACCACCTGTGGCGGTTTCTACCCCGCATTCGTTAATAATCGTATTACCATCCAAACCTGTTACCAATTGAATTTTAAAAGTACCAGCCTGTTGAATGGGCGCTGCCAATTTTACCTGGATAATAGTTGTAAGCCCATCTGCATTGCAAATTCCTGCAGCGCCTGCAACTGTTACAGCAGCACTACCTGTTACAATAAAATCACTTCCGTCTGCCGCAATAGAACTACAACGGATAGGATCTCTGAAAAGCAATTGTAAAACATCTGGTGCACAGCCAAATTGATTAAGGCTTCCCATTGGAGTGGGTATTAACGGATAAACAGTAACGTCCAAAGTATCTTCCGAAGGGATAAAATTATTACAGTTATCTAAAAGATTATCATTCGGTTTTACGGTAATCTTGTATTTGCCGGGTGGCAGCGCACTACCAAGCGTAATTACAACAGAATCCATATCGAAACTGCTGGTGCAACCAACTCCAATGGCACCTATGATGGGTGCAATGGCTGGTGTAACAATAAAATCGCTGCCATCTGCATTCACACTGCTGCACTTCATATTTTTATTAAGCTTAACAGAAATTGTAGTGCCGTCGCAGGCGGCCCTTGCAGCCAGCAGATGAGGTTTTACAGGGTCTGTTATATTAGCCGTTCCACCTACGAATACTAATCTGTAACCACTTTGAGAATCTCCTGAAAAATGGCTAACCAATAAAATATATTGATGTCCGGCAACAAGTGTGGGCATAGTACTAAATACCGGTACACCTGGTCCGTCACATCTTTGCAAAGATGTACCCATGTTATTAGCACCTGTATTGCCAGGGTCACCACTCCAGTTGCAGGCTACAAACATAGAAGCATCCGTGTACACATTCCCCGGGTTTTTGTTGGTAACATCAAACAGTTGCCAGTCATAATCATCACTTGCTATATTGGGCGATATAACAAATGCCAGCGTGCCTGATGTAAAGCAAGTAAACTTGTACCAGTAGGGATTTATATCTGTTAACAAGGTGCTGCCACAGGGCCCTGGAACAGCCCTGCCTCCACAAATGGGCACTGAACCCTGTATAAAACTAGACGTGCCACAAACTGGAAATGCCGTACCGGGATTTTGCCCCAAACCATTGCAGGTTTGAGCATATCCATTTACTGCAAATAAACAAATACATAAAATAATAACTAGCCTACATTTAATCATATAATGCGTCAAAGGTAAATAAAGGATGCTTTAAAAAGCTATAGGGCCGCTCCTCATTAAAGCAATTTTTAAAAGGAGTCTTTTTGTAAGATAAAGTAATAGAATATGGAAAATACAAAAGTTCCCTTTTAAATTCCCTATTTGATGGATAATTATTTGTGAAAAATACAGAAATAAAAAACTTGCCTGTTTTTGTAATATTTTTTTATAGAGATTGAAAAATAATGATGCCGGTGAAGTTCAGATGTACGATAGGCAAACTATTGCAGAAATTATTATTGAACGGTTTGTTTTGCATCAGAAAGCTATGAAAATACTTTTTACAAGTTTTTTTCTTTCTATCTTGTAGGTATGAAAAGTAAAATAATTACCTCCACTTTTTGGATACTTTGCATCATAGATATTGTAACTAATACTTTTAATATAGCAGCTTTGCATTATGCTATAAAGCCATTGCTGATACCCTGCCTTATATATTTGTTTATAAATGAAACACTGCACACAAAAGCAAATAGCAGCCGGTTGTTAATAACAGGTTTATTGTTTTGCTGGCTGGGCGATGTATTGCTGATGTTTGAAAATAGCTACCCTGTATTCTTTATTTTGGGGTTGGCCAGTTTTTTATGCGGCCACCTCTTTTACATCTTTTATTTTAGCAGGCTTTCGGCGCAACCTAAAAAAATACGGCAACAGAATTTACTAATATTGTTGCCTGTAGTGGCTTATGTTTTTATTTTATTGTACAAGTTATACCCATCATTGGGTGATCTTAAAATTCCTGTTACCGTTTATGCTATTGTATTGGCCGCCATGATGAATATGGCTTTGTGGCAATCTAAAAAAATAGATTTTAAAACAGGCCTGCTATTTATTGCAGGTGCTACAAGTTTTGTATTGTCTGATACCCTGCTGGCTATCAACAAATTTTATCATTCTTTTTCACAATCCGTTTTTTTTATCATGTTTACTTATTGTGTTGCCCAGTACCTAATTGTTATGGGAGGTATTAGCGTGTATCGAAATACAAGGATGATCAATCAATCAGTTGAATAGTTCATGTAAAAAACACCGTGCTGCAATTCAGTTACATCGCCAGATAAAAACCTTTTTTCACTGAGGGTGTCTCTCTAAAAATAATATTCACCTGGTGTATCAATGGCAATATGAGCTATCTTGAAAAATATTCCCATGCCGCTGCGGTTGTAACACATACCCAATTTGTATATATTTGTAGCGGGCCTACCAAACCATCCTTCAAAAACAAACAAAACAACGCTGATGAAAAAATTACTTTTGTTCACACTTGCCTCAGTTATAGTTGTGCAGGCCATTTCACAGGGGCCGCAGTCAAAAGCCAATCCTGCAAAGCTGATAGACATGAAATCTTTTTTTAAAAACCCCGAAAAATCAGGTTTTCGTATTTCTCCCAATGGTAAATATTTTTCATACCGGTCAGACTATAAAGGAAAGATCAACATTTTTGTGCAAAAGGTGGGCGAATCAAAAGCAGTCAGGGTTACCAATGATACGCTGCGAAGCATCAGCAGTTATTTCTGGAAGGGGGATCATATCCTCTATCTGCAGGATGTAGGGGGCGACGAAAATTTTCAACTTTTTGCAGTTCAAACAGATGGCAGAAATTTAAAAGCTTTGACACCTTTTCCGGGTTATCGCACAGATTTGCTGGATGATCTTCATTTTATTGCCGGCAAAGAAAAAATAATAATGATCAATTTAAATAAAAGGAACAAAGAATATTTTGATCCCTACCTGATAAATATTGAAACCGGTGAACTGACTTTGGTGTATGAGAATAAAGATAATTACGATAGCTGGTATGTTGATAATAAGGGCACCATAAGAATGGCTACTAAAACAGATGGCGTTAATATTACTTACTTATACCGTGCTGCTGAAAAAGACAGTTTTGCTACAGTATTAACTACCAATTTTAAAGAGCAGTTTAGTCCACAGGCCTTTGATGCAAATAATAAAAACTTCTATGCCTTAAGCAATATCGGCAGGGATAAAGTGGCATTGGTTTTATACGATCCTGTAAATAAAAAGGAAGAAAAGGAACTGTATGCTAACAAGGAGTATGATCTTGATGGTATTGATTATGATAAGAAAGAACAAAAACTGATCCGGGTAACGTGGACGGGTAAAAAAGCGGCAGAATATTATTTTGATGCCCGCCGTAAAGCAATCAGTGACGGGTTAAAAGTAAGGTTCAATAACTATCGTGTAGATTTTACTTCTTATGATGATGAAAGAAAAAAAGCCATTGTATGGACTGGTAATGATCGCTTACCCGGCGTTTATTATACTTATGATTTTGCCACAAAGGCCACCACAAAAATAGCAGACGCTTATCCATGGCTCCATGAAAAAGAACTGGCTTTTATGAAGCCTGTTACCTATATGTCAAGGGATGGGTTACCTATTGACGGTTACCTCACCTTGCCAAATGGAGTAGTTGCGACAAACCTGCCGTTGGTCATCAATCCGCATGGCGGGCCATGGGCAAGGGATGAATGGGGCTACAATCCGGAAGTACAATTTTTAGCCAACCGGGGTTATGCCGTATTGCAGATGAATTATCGCGGCAGCACCGGTTATGGAAAAAAGTTTTGGCAAGCCTCGTTTAAAGAATGGGGCAAAAAAATGCAGGACGATATAAGTGATGGTGTAGCCTATCTTATAAAAAATGGTATTGCCGATCCAAAGCGTGTAGCCATTTACGGGGGCAGCTATGGAGGCTATGCAACACTGGCAGGTGTTACCTTTACACCTGAGTTATATGCCTGTGCGGTTGACTATGTAGGTGTAAGTAATCTCTTTACTTTTATGAACACCATTCCTCCATATTGGAAACCTTATCTTGACCAGTTTCATGAAATGGTTGGAGATCCTGCAAAAGATAGTGTGTTGCTGGCAGAAGCCTCTCCGGTATTACATGCCGATAAAATAAAAGTACCGCTGTTTGTAGCACAGGGTGCCAACGACCCCAGGGTAAATAAAGATGAAAGTGACCAGATGGTAAAAGCCTTGCAAGCTAGGGGCATACAGGTAGAATATATGGTTAAGAGTGATGAAGGCCATGGCTTTCACAATCAAAACAACCGTTTTGATTTTTATGGTGCTATGGAAATTTTTTTAGATAAATATCTAAAGAAGGCAAAATAGTAAATGAGTTTTATTGATAAAAAGCGAATGAAAAGTAAAGTCCCATCTTTGGGGCTTTACTTTTTTTAAGGCTATAGTATTTGGCACGGCCAGTTCCTTAAATTATTTGATCTTCGCCTTTATCTCCTGCAATTTCAACAAGGCCTCAACGGGTGTTAAGCGGTTAATGTCAACCGCATTTAGTAATGAACGGATTTCTTCAAAAGTAACTGAATGGGCATCAAAAATACTGAGTTGTACTTTAGGTGAATGTAAATTTTTTACGGTTTGCCCCAGATTTACAGACTGGTCGTCATCAGCACTGTTCCTGCTTTTTTCTAACTGTAGTAAAATTTCGTTTGCCCTCTCAATGAGGCTGGGCGGCATTCCTGCCATACGGGCTACATGAATACCAAAACTATGGATGCTGCCACCGGGAGCTAACTTGCGTAAAAAAATAATTTTATTGCCAACTTCTTTGTTGGTAACGTGGTAGTTTTTTACACCCGGTAATTTGTTCTCCAGTTCATTTAGTTCGTGGTAGTGTGTAGCAAATAATGTTTTGGGTTGATGGCTGCTTTTATGCAGATATTCCACAATGCTCCAGGCAATAGAAATACCATCGTAAGTAGAAGTGCCTCTTCCAATTTCATCCAGTAAAATTAAACTTCTGGAAGTAATATTGTTGATGATACTGGCGGTTTCATTCATCTCTACCATGAAAGTACTTTCACCACCACTCAGGTTATCACTGGCACCAACCCTGGTAAATATCTTATCCGTCAGCGGAATTTTTGCATCGCTTGCCGGTACAAAACTTCCCATGTGCGCCATCAAAGTAATCAAGGCTGTTTGCCGCAGGATGGCACTTTTTCCACTCATGTTTGGGCCGGTTAAAATAATGATCTGCTGTGTTGCCGGATCCAATACAATATCATTGTCAATATAACTATCGCCAACGGGTAAGTGCCGTTCTATAACCGGATGACGGCTACCTTTGATGTCTAAAATATGCCCGTCATTCAGCAATGGTTTTTTGTAGTTAAACTGTAATGCATTATTGGCAAAACAGGTAATGCAATCCAACACTGCCAGCACATTACCATTCACTTGCATGGGAGCAATATAATCCTGCAGCTCATTTAATAACTTTTCAAAGAGCTGCATTTCTATCTGTAAAATCTTATCCTCTGCACCAACAATTTTTTCTTCGTATTCTTTTAACTCAGGCGTAATGTACCGTTCTGCATTGGCCAGTGTTTGCTTGCGTATCCACGTGTTGGGTACTTTGCTTTTGTGCAGGTTGGTCACTTCCAAATAATACCCAAATACATTGTTGAAACTTATTTTTAAAGAAGAGATGCCGGTTGCCAGTGCTTCCTTCTGTTGCAGTTCTATCAGGTATTCTTTTCCTCCGCTGCTAATCTTTCTTAAAGCATCCAGTTCTTCATCAATGCCCCTTGCAATCATGCCACCTTTAGAAGCAAGTGCAGGAGGGTTTTCACTGATCTCTTTCACTATTTTTTCAACAATAAAAGTACAGGGGTTTAAAGAATCACCCAGACGTTGCAGGTAGCTGTTGTTAAGTGTTAAACAAATAGTTTTGATAGCTTGCACTTGTTGAAGCCCTTTGGCAATTTGTAACACCTCCCTGGGGTTAACTTTTTTTAAAGGCACTTTACTTACCAACCTTTCTACATCACCGGCCTGCTTAACATGTTGGGTAATTTTATTTCTTATATCAATTTCTTTGATAAAAAACTCTACCGTGTCTAACCGCTCCTGAATTTTTGAAAGATTGTTTAAAGGTAATACCATCCAGCGTTTCAACATACGGGCGCCCATAGGCGATACGGTATTGTCCAGCACTTTTAATAAAGTATTGCTGCCTTCGGCGCCGCCAAATAATTCTAAATTACGGATGGTAAAACGGTCCATCCACAAATGCTCGTCCCTGTCAATTCGTTGTATAGAAGTGATATGCCCCAGGTTGGGATGCTCTGTATCTTTTAAATAATGAAGGATGGCCCCTGCTGCAATAATACCCTGGTGCAAACTTTCAATACCAAAACCTTTAAGGCTGTGCGTGCCAAAATGTTTTAATAAACTTTCTTGTGCGTAGGCTGCTGCAAATACCCATTCATCCAAAGCATAGGTAAAAAATTTATTGCCAAAATATTCTTTAAAAAATTTTTGCCTGTTGCGTTGAAAAATTACTTCAGCGGGCTTAAGGCTTTGCAACAATTTATCCGCATATTCTTTATCGCCTTCTGCAATAAAAAATTCGCCGGTGCTAATATCTAAAAAGGCAACGCCTGTTTTATTTTCTTCAAAATGAATGGCAGCTAAAAAGTTGTTGCTGTTATGCTCTAATAATTTATCGCTGGTAGCCACACCAGGGGTAACCAGTTCAGTTACGCCACGCTTTACAATTCCTTTGGCTTGTTTGGGATCTTCCAACTGATCACAAATGGCAACCCTGTAACCGGCCTTTACCAGTTTGTGTAAATAAGTATCCAGCGCATGGTGGGGGAAACCCGCTAACTGCGAAGAATTGGCATCGCCATTGTTTCTTTTGGTCAGCGTAATGCCAAGCACAGCAGAAGTTGTAACAGCATCCTGGCCAAAAGTTTCGTAAAAATCACCTACCCTGAATAACAAAATAGCATCAGGGTAGCGGGCCTTGATGGCATTGTGTTGCTGCATGAGCGGTGTTTCTGTTGTGGCTTTGGCCATGTGCGTTGATGCCTATCCCCTAAAGGGGGACAAGAAACTGAGTTTTATCTATTCTGAAATACTTAAAATTAAGCGTACACTTTTTTTAAGTTCGATTGGCGCAAAAATAGGGCTTTACTTAGTTTGGGCAATGTTTATGCTGAATGTGAATTACTTTTGCACATAATTTTTTGAAATGAGAAAACTGAGCATGGAGGAACTGAATCGGTTGACTGTGGATGAGTTTAAGCAATCGGAAAAAATTCCGGTGATTGCCGTGTTGGAAAATATACGAAGTGCTTACAATGTGGGCAGTGTTTTTAGAACAGCAGACGCCTTTTTACTGGAAGCTATTTATATTTGCGGCTACACCTGCACCCCGCCACATAAGGAGATAAAGAAAACAGCATTGGGAGCTGAGGACACAGTTGCGTGGAAGCATTTTGATAACACGAATTTAGCAATACACGAATTACACGAATTGGGGTACACTGTATTTGCAGTGGAACAGGTTGAAGAAAGCATCAAGCTGAATGAGGTTAATTATAAGGTAGGCGATAAACTGGCCGTAATTTTTGGCAATGAAGTTACTGGCGTAGAGCAAAGCACCATTCAGCAATGTGCAGGTTGTATTGAAATACCACAGGCAGGTATGAAACATTCATTGAACATTGCCACTGCCGCAGGTGTTGTGTTGTGGGAGTTGGTGAGGAAGCCCCTATCCCCTGAAGGGGGACAAGGTGGAGCGTTATAAAGTTGCCAACCTTAGCAAGGGGACTAACAAATTATTAATATGCTGCAAAGGTTGGCAACCTTTGTATTGAAGAATTGCCGGTTTAATATTTAATTGAATGAGTAGTATAAAAAAGTATTTAAGTTTAGTAAAGTTTAGTCATACCATTTTTGCAATGCCGTTTGCAATTATTGGATTTTTTTTGGGAATAGTTAGCAGATTAAAAGATATCAATTATTTTCAACCTGATAATAAAGAGACTTATGTTTTCCAACAGTTTGAGAAAAAATTTCTAAATTATGAATTTGCAGGAAAATTTGTTCTTGTAATCCTTTGCATGGTCTTCGCAAGAAGTGCTGCCATGGCATTCAACCGATATCTTGATAGAAGCTTTGATGCAAAAAATCCCCGTACTGCCATTCGGGAAATACCTGCTGGCATCATCTCTAAAGAAAGTGCCTTACGTTTTGTTATCATTAACTGCCTGTTGTTTATTACCGCTACTTTTTTTATTAACAGGATATGTTTCTTTTTATCGCCGGTGGCGTTATTTGTTATTTTATTTTACAGTTATACCAAACGCTTTACACCGCTCTGCCATTTGGTATTGGGTGTTGGTTTAAGTCTTGCTCCCATTGGTGCCTATCTTGCTGTTACCGGTGCATTTGCTTTTTTACCCATCTTATTTTCATTGGCCGTAATTTTTTGGGTAAGTGGTTTTGATATTATTTATGCCCTACAGGATGTGGAGTTCGACCAGTCGCAAAAACTATTTTCAATGCCGGCCTGGCTGGGTAAAACAAAAGCTTTACGGGTGTCAGAATTATTACATCTGCTATCGGCTGCCTGTGTTGTATTTGCCGGACTGTATGGCTATTTCGGCTGGTGGTATTATATTGGCATTGGAGTATTTATTGGCATGCTTATTTATCAGCATTCTATCGTTAAGCCAAACGATCTTAGCAAAGTAAACGTCGCCTTTATGACGGCCAATGGGATAGCTTCGGTAGTATTCGCCGTGTTCGTTTTACTGGATATTTTTACGCATTCCAACACATTAGCACATTAGCACATTAGCAAATTAGAACATTATTACATTAGATCATGGCACGAATACTGGCAATAGATTATGGTGGAAAAAGAACGGGCCTTGCAGTGACAGATCCGCTACAGATTATTGCAACGGGCCTGATTACCATTGAGTCCAAAGAGCTCTTCCCTTATCTTAAAAAATATTTTTTAACGGAAGAAGTAGAACTTATCATCATCGGCCTGCCCAAAAATTGGGACGATAGTGATACCCATGGAACACCGCTGGCGGAAGCCGCCATTAAAAAATTGAAAAAAGAATTTCCCCAAATACCAATTAAAACGGTAGATGAACGATACACTTCTAAGATGGCCAAAGATGCGATGCTGCAAATGGGCATGAAAAAGAAGGACCGCCGCATAAAAGGCAATGTGGATATAATAGCCGCCACCATTATATTGCAGGAGTATCTGCAAAGTATTCAATAAGATAAATAATTGTAATTTTGGGTTATGGAAAAAGCAAAAGCAAAAAAGAAAGCGGCTAAAAAAAGGGAGGAGATGCTATCCAAAAAAGAATGGCTGGCAAAATCTTTAGGTAAAATAAAGAGTTTTGGCGATGGGCTGGAGTATCAAAAAAGTATCAGGAATGGCCAATAATAAAACGCTTGTTTGTGATACTAATGTTTGATTTATTTTTTTTCGGGCAATTTAAATGCAGGAGAAATCATATCTCAATTTAATATTGCTGTTTCTTCAATTTCGGACATTGAGTTACAAACAAACCCTAAACAAACAACAAAAGAAAGAGGTATAATAAAAGACTTTTTGGATGGGCTTAGCCTGATTGAAACAAACCCTTTCACTAATGAATTGGCAATCAAGTTTCGGCTTGCCTATAATTTGTAGGTGCCTGATGCAATCATCTGCAACTGCTAAATATTTGGGCGCTTCATTAGCAACTTCTGATGCCGCTTTTTTCAAAATAAAAGAGATAGAAATAATACCCTTTACAAAATAGTATATGATTTTACCAATAGTAGCTTACGGTTCGCCGGTATTAAGAAAAATTTGTGATGATATCAATGCTGATTATCCCGGCCTAACCAAACTAATTGCGGATATGTGGGAAACTATGTATGCCAGTAATGGCGTGGGTATTGCTGCTCCCCAGGTTAATAAAAATATCCGCTTATTTTTAGTTGACAGCGAACAGGTTTTTAAAAATATGGACGAAGAAGATGATGATGATTACCCCGATGAACCAGGGTTTAAAGGAGTATTCATCAATGCTCATATTACCGAACTTATTGGTGAAGAATGGAGCTACACCGAAGGTTGCCTTAGCATACCAAAAATAAGGGAAGATGTATTGCGTAAAGAATCTGTAACCCTGGATTATGTTGATGAAAATTTTGAACCACACACAAAAACCTTTAATGGTATCACGGCCAGGGTTTTACTGCATGAGTACGATCATATTGAAGGAAAATTGTTTATAGATTACATCAAGCCACTAAAAAGAACTTTATTAAAAAGAAAGCTCAACGACATTTCCAAAGGAAAAGTCAGTGTTGATTACAGGATGGTTTTCCCTAAATAATACTCCATTGAAAGATAGCTCAAAAATTAAAAACTAACCTGATAGTTAACAACGGTCAGGAAACACCGTCCCGGCAATTTAAAAGTAAAATATCAAACCTAAACATAACCTTGTCATCAATTGGCAGTTACAGTTACCTGCCAATCCATCATCCAAAAACAAAATAAGTAAACCATAAATTGCTAACCTCATCCAGCAACATAAAACTAAAAACAATAAACCATACACCTTTAACCACAATTGTAATAATTTGCAGGCATGATAAAAAAGATCATTGCTGTTTTTTTTAGTATGCTGGCTGGTGCTTGTAGCATGGCCCAGGACAGTGCAGTATTGATTGGAAAAAAAACAATCACACTTACAGAAGTAGTTATAAATAATAAATTAAACGTGCCAGCGTTTATTGACCGTGTAAAAAACGACACTACTTTTTATAAAGCGTTTCTCAATCTGCGTGTGCTCAATTATAATGCTATCAATGATGTAAGGATGCTGGATAAAAGCGGCAACAACCAGGCAACGTTATTTGGTAAAACCAAACAGGTAAGGGATAGTAATTGCAGGCGGATGGAAGTACTGGAAGAACAAAGTTCCGGTGATTTTTACACAGATGATCATCAATATAATTATTACACTGCCCAAATGTATGCCTCACTTTTTTTTACCAATGGCATGGTTTGCGGGGAAGATAATATCGTGGCCGGTTCAACGTTTAGCACTACAGGAAAAACCGGGCTGGAAAAGCATAAGGAACAATTAAAGATGTTGTTTTTTAATCCCGGAGAAAAAATAAAAGGGCTACCCTTTATTGCGGATAAAACAGCTATTTATGATGATGAATTGGCCGGCGTCTATGATATGAGTGTGGATATGGCAGAGTACAATCAAACAAGTTGTTATATTTTTAAACAAAAAGTAAAACCAGGCAAAGAAGACAGTGTAGTGGTTGATGAAATGATTACCTGGTTTAATGATAAAACCTTTGAAGTGGTAGCCCGAAATTATACATTAAGTTACGATGCAGGCGTATACGATTTTAAAGTGCAGATGGAAGTACAACTGGCACATGCCGGCACTTATCTGGTACCTGTATTAATTCGGTATAACGGTGACTGGAAAGTAATTTTTAAAAAGCGGGAGAGGGGCATATTTACCGCAACACTCTTTAATTTTAAATAAGCTCTTTTTCTCCTTGTCTGAAAATTGTTTAGGGTTAGAGGAAGCCACATTTTATTGAAAGCGAAAACACTATTTAACAAATAAGCTATAGGTTTTATACGGTAAATTGTTACAGAAAATATCGAAGTAATAATTGTCATAGAGCATAATGTTAAAGGGCAAATTCGGACCCAGTAATGAAAGTTGCTCCGTTTAAGAAGTATTTAAATTGCTGGCACCATTTATAAAGTAGGGCCATGAAGAATTAAATAGAAACAAAAAGGCATAAGTGCAAGTATTTTTATAATAGAAATATAATAAAAAGACTTATTTTAGTATTATTTTTACAAAACAAAGCTATCCTGATTATGAAATTTTTTACAGTTGTTTTTATATTCCTTGTTAATACCTGTGTTGCGCAGCAATGGCAGGCAGAATTAATGGTTGGTGCAACAGGTTATCATGGTGATTTGGCCGCTACTGGTGTTGATTTTAAAACACTGGGACCTGCAGTAAACCTTAACCTTAAATACCTGCTGCCTAATAATTTTATTGCACTGCGGGCTGGCATTGGCTATGGTAAAATAAAAGGGAGTGATGCAAATAGTAAGAGTACTGATTTGCAAAGGCGCAATCTAAGTTTCAAAAGTAATATCCTGGAAGGTAATTTATGCGTTGAGATAAACCTGGTGGATCCTGCTGAATATGATGGATATCCTTACCTGTTTGCAGGGGTAGGCTTTTTTCATTTTAACCCTTATACGTACGATAAAAACAATAAAAAAACTTTTTTGCAACCTCTTGGAACAGAGGGACAGGGGTTGGCAGAATACCCTAACAGATTTATGTATTCACTAACAAGGGCGTGCATACCTTTTGGGCTTGGCTGGAAATATAAAGTAAATGACAGGTACGACCTTATTTACGAACTAGGTTTTCGCTACACTAACACAGATTATCTGGATGATGTAAGCAGCACTTATGCCAATCCACAATTGCTGCTGACCAACAGGGGCTCCGAAGCAGCAGAATTGGCATGGCGGTACAAAACTCCGGCTACTGCTGTTGCAGGTAGAATAAGAGGTAATCCGGAAGCAAAGGACTGGTATTATATGACCGGTATAAAAATATTAATTAAGCTGGGTGAGCAATAATTTGCCTGCATGAAAGTCAATAAAAACATTTGATATTATTACCTGTTTATTTATTTTTTTACTGTTTAACCGTAAGCTGTTATTGTAATCTAAAATGGTTGCTTACACAAACTTAAGTCTGCAAAAATCATTACATATTTAAACAGGCAAAATAACTGGCACCAAGCATTGGTGCTTTTTCATTCAGCACTACATAAACCGATACTTTTTTGAGCAATTGGCTCATGCGGCCACTCTTGGTAAAAACATCTTTCCATGTAGCAGGGTTTAGTAGTGGAAAAATTTTTGGCGCAATGCCACCAGCAAGATAAATGCCCCCAGTAGCTTTTAATTTCAAAATCATGTTAACTGCTTCGGTTGCTAAATAGCGGTTAAAAATTTCCATTGTTTCCATACAAACGGGGCAGGCTCCCTCCAAAGCAGCCTTACTTATTATGGGGGCAGGATCTGTATTTTCCATTTGTTGCAGCAGCCATGAAGGGCTTTCTTTTTTCTCTACCAGCGTAAGATATTCCCAGATTGTAAAAATACCATTGCCACTAAGCAACCTTTCCCAGCTCACATGTTCGTGTCTTTCCAGCAAAAAGGTCAACATATTTATGTCCTGTGAAGAACGGGGTGCGAAATCGCTATGGCCCCCCTCTGTAGCAAAAGGGTGATATTGGTTACCATCGAAGAATAGCCCTGCTTCGCCGAGGCCTGTACCAGCAGCAAGTATGGCAATATTTCCGGGTGTTTCATTTGATCCTGAGTAAAGTAGATTTAACTCCTCTTTTTTTAGTGCTGCCAGTCCATATGCCGTAGATTCGAGGTCGTTTAAAATTGCGACAGGACGGCCGCCAACGTGATGGCTTATCTCCACAGTATCAATTTGCCAGCTAAGGTTGGTGAACTTCACTTTTCCTTCTATTACGGGTCCTGCAACAGAAAAACAAATTTTATCAGGCTGTGCTTGCCCTTCAAGAAAGTGGGTAAGAATATCATTAAATGAGTTAAAATTTTTAGTAACATAGCGGCTCTCTTTAATAGTTTGCAGGCTACCCGCTGAATAATGGCTAAGTTGTATATTAGCTTTTGTGCCACCAATATCACCCGCTAAAATAATAGCATTAGTATTGTTGCTTTGCAGCATGTTTTTGAAAGCTATCGGTATAAGCAATTCTATATTCATAATAAATTTGAAGTTAAAACAAAATGGCCTTATCCTTTTTTTTATTATTTTTCCGTTTTATCCTATAAAAAAATAAAGAGTAATATCCTTACGAAGTATTAAGAACCAAGTCACAGGATGCATGTTCAAAATATAATACAGCCGCTTTTAAAAAAGATGGCTGAGTTTATTATTAGTGCTTTGAAACAATGCTAGCCCGTTTATAATAATAATTTTTTATGGTGCAGTCTCTTGCTGTTTGTGATAAAGTTTAACAGCGGCATTCTCGCTCTTTTTATTGCAGGATTATATCCCCAATTACAACCATAACATAGCAAGTTTCGGGTTTTTCTTCTGCACCCATTTGTACAACTTTGCAGAACTAAAATTTTACAAATGAAACCATTTAGGATTGTTCCTTTAAGTGCGGAATATGCACAAAAAATTCGGAAAACAAAAATGGATTATTTTGTCAATACCTTAATTGAACAGGTGGCAACCGGAAGAGGCCCCTGCAGGGTTTCTTTGCAACCTTTTACAACAGGTGAAGATATGCGGTTACTTTTATCCCACAATCCATTTATGGTTGGCAACGCATTTAATCAGCCAGGGCCGATATTTATTAATAAAGAAGAGGTGGAAGCATATAAAGACATTCATCGTTTTCCACCAGCAATAAAAATGGATAAGGAGCACTTTCATTTAACACTTATAGGTTATGATAAATGGCAAATGATGGTAATTGCGCAACTGGTTGGTGACGATGATGTGGACGAACTGATTATGAAAATATTTGATGAACATCCTGAAGTGGTATACCTGCCTGCACGCAGTGCGGAAGCATGCTGTTATATCTGTAAAATTGAAAGGGTATGAGTTTTATTTGTTCAATATTTTCAGCCAACTTTTTATAACTTTTTTCATTATCTTCTCTTTCAATTTTACGCCTTCCATGCTATAAAACATGGCTATCTTTCTTCCGTCTGCTTTGTCGCCTTCCCGTAAACCTGATTGGTCGTTTACCTTTGCCCCGGTTGGAAAGCCAAGGGGATGCAATTTTTTTTAAACAGGTTAAATACTACAATATATCTTTTACATTCTTATGGATTGAGTGGTATAATTTCCCTGCAATAAAAGAAAAATAAGGAGCATTCCATTTTATTTCTTGACCAATTCTTTATCGGTAATTAAAAATAAATTGTCTTACTGCTTCCACAAATTCCACAAGTGAGTATTTTTATTACTTGCATCCATCTTTAAATAAACCAAGCCTACATAGAATTTTTAAAATATTTACCCAATATCATTTTTATTTTCACTGTACTTTCTCCATTTTTCAATAACGGCCAACATATCATCGGGTAAATTACTTTCAAATAAAATGGGTTGTTTGGTAGTAGGATGTGTAAAGCCCAACTCCTTAGCATGTAATGCTTGCCGTTGGCAAAGGGCAAAACAATTATCTACAAACTGTTTGTATTTGGTAAAGATGGTACCTTTTACAATTTTATCGCCACCATAAAAATCATCATTAAATAAAGGGTGGCCAATGTATTGCATGTGTACCCGTATCTGGTGTGTGCGGCCCGTTTCAAGGCGACATTCTATCAGTGTTACATAATTAAAACGTTCCAGCACTTTATAATGAGTGATGGCTTCTTTGCCATGCTCGCCATCAGGGTAGGTAGTAAATAATTTTCTAAAACGCTGGTGGCGGCCCACATGGCCACGGATGGTGCCTTCGTTCTCTTCAAAATCGCCCCATACCAAAGCAATGTAGCGGCGGTGTACAGTATGATTAAAAAATTGTTTGGCAAGGTCCGTCATGGCCTTGGGCGTTTTGGCCAGCACCAATAAACCGGTAGTGTTTTTATCTATCCGGTGTACCATCCCAAAACGGGGTAACCCATTTTCTTCCAGCTCAGGATTTTGCTGCTGTAAATAATAAGCAACACCATTAATCAGAGTGCCATTGGGATTGCCGCTGCCGGGATGCACCACAAGCCCTGCAGGTTTGTTGATGAGTAAAACATCCTCATCTTCAAACACAATATTAAGCGGCATATTTTCTGGAATAATATTATTGCTTTCGGGATGGCGGTTATCGAAAACTATAATTTTATCGTAAGGCTTCACTTTATAATTAGCCTTTATCGGCTTATCATTCACCAGCACCATTTCATTATCAATACCCTGCTGAATTTTATTGCGGGTGGCACCTTCAATGCGATGCATTAAAAATTTATCAATGCGAAGAGCTTCCTGCCCTTTGGCAATTTCAATCACCAGTCTTTCATACAACTCTTCATTTTCCTGCAGGTCTTCTTCAGCGGTGGCTATTATTTCGTTGGTCATTTTTTTATTGATAATTTTTAATTGATAATTGATGATGCTTAATTGATACCTGATGTTTTATTCTTTTTATTCAATACTCCCTACTGCTACACTGCTTATTAGATGATACCCGATTCAATTAACTTTGCAAAATAAACTAATTACCTTGGATAAGCAGATTGTATTGTTTAAAGATTTAGGTTTAATTGATTACCAGTCGGCCTGGGATTATCAGGAGCGATTGTTTCAGCAAAATGTGGGTATTAAATCTTTACTAAGAAAAAGAGAACTTGCAAATACTAATTTAGAGCCGGGTAAGGCCCAGCAGACTATCAATGCTGATTTACGAGGAGAACAAACAATACCTGCAACGCAGCATCATTTTCTTTTATGCGAACACCCGCCAGTATTAACTTTAGGTAAAAGCGGACATGCTGAAAATATTTTAATTAGCGAAGAAGAAATGGCGCTAAAAGGCATACAATATTTTAAAACCAACAGGGGAGGAGATATTACTTTCCACGGGCCACAACAAATTGTTGGGTATCCTATCATTGACCTGGAAAAATATTATACAGATATTGGCAAATACCTTCGTTCACTGGAAGAAGTGATTATACTTACCCTACAGGAATATGGTTTAAAAGGCGAACGCAGCAAAGGTGAAACAGGGGTATGGATAAATGCTGGTATACCCGGCAGCGAAAGAAAAATTTGTGCCATGGGTGTGCGTTGCAGCCGCTGGATTACCATGCATGGCTTTGCATTTAATGTTAACACCGACCTTAGTTATTTCAATACCATTATTCCCTGTGGCATAGAAAATAAAAAAGTAACATCCCTGCAAAAAGAGTTAAACCGTTTTGTTGATTATGAAGATGCAAAAAACAAGGTGAAAGCAAATTTTGAAAAAGTGTTTGGTGCAGCATTACAGTAAAGGCTTAATGCTGCTCTTCGGTTGTTGAATTTTTTGTTTCCGGTGGGGGTGACCCAACCCAGCCATCTTTACCAATAAAGAATTTATATTTTTCCAGCAAAATACCATCATCATACAAATGATAATAGAACCAGCCCGTGTGCCGGAAATTTACTTTTTCTACTATCAGGTAAGGTTCAGTAATTTTTTTTATTTCAAAAACCGGCCTGTCCTTATCATCAAAAAAACGCAGCGAAAATTTTACTTTATCGTAATCAGGTAAACTGATGATAAGGTTATTCTCTTTATTTGCATATATAAATTTACTAGGTACAAAACCCATCGGTTTTATTAGTTTGGGAAATTTTCTTGCAGGAATAAGATCTTGTCCTTTAGCAGGTACAGCCATACGTTCCGAACCCGTATTTTCAATTAGTTGTTTCGTAAAATTGTCTGATGCCGGTTTGTTTGCGGTATCAATCACCTCTTTGTTGGCGGGCGCCATTTCCGGTTTGTAAGTAGTGTCAGTTGCTAGTTTTTCGGGAATATCAATTACGGGTTTGTGCGAATGAGAAAAGAAATAAGTCCCTCCTTCAAATGCCACAAATATCCGGTAAAACATATTGGGATTGGTTGCGCTTCTGTCTACATAACCGTTCTCTTTATTTAATGGATTTAATACTGTGCCGATGGTGATAAAGTTTTTTAAACTATCGTGCGAACGTTGAATATTTATATTGCTGATGTTGGCACCGTAATTATTTTTCCAGCTAATAATTATTTGGCTACTAATATTTTTTACCGAAATCCTGGGCAATGTATCCTGTGCAAACGTATTGCCGGCAAATGCCACAGTTAACATAAAAACAAACAGAAGCTTTTTTTGCATAATTGTTTTAAACGCAGGAAAGGTAAAATTTTTTAAGCTACAAATATAACATGCTGTTAAAACAAATCAGAAAATTAAAGTGCCCGAAGGTAAAGATGCATTGCCCTGTAAACCGCCGGTATGCAGGCAGGTTATTTTACTGCCTGGAGCAAAAAAATCTTTCTCTATACAATCCATAACCGCATACATCATTTTGGCAGTGTAAACAAAGTCTGTTGGTAATTTATATTGCTCATATAAATGATTCATAAAACGGATAAGCTCTGGTGTTTTTTTTGCATATCCGCCAAAATGATAACCATCCAGCAATTGAAACTGGTGAGTCGTATTGGCTAAGTAACTTATTCTTCCGGCAATATCGTTCATGTCTTTTAAAACAGGTATACCGATAACCCGTTGATTTTGTTTTGCCCCTGTTATTAGCCCTGCAAGGGTAGTGGCGGTACCTACTGCACTGCAAATGTGGGTGGTATCTTCTACAATAAAATTGTTTATCAAAGCAGCGCCAGCAGCCCCTTTTGGATGATAACCTCCTTCCGGGACTACCATAAAACCTTTAAACTGTTGCAATATTTTTTCTATAAATGCAGGTTTTTCTTTTTGCTCATATTCGGTTCTTGAAATAAAATGGAGTTGCATATCATAGGCAATACAGGTTATTAAAGTAGGCGATAATTTTGCAGGTTTTTCACCTCTTACAAGGGCCGCACTTTTTAACCCGCTTGTTTTGCAGGCAAAGGCCGTAGCCACTAAATGATTAGAATAAGCACCGCCAAAAGTAACTATACCGGGTATAAGCAATGTCATGGCTTCCTCTAAAAAATAATGCAACTTAAATAATTTATTACCAGACACAATTGGATGAATTTTATCAAGCCTTACAACAGATAAGCTTATTTTTTTTTCGCTCAGGCAATCGTTTGCTATAGTGTCAATAAATATATTTGAAGTATTGAAAAGCATTTTTGTAAACTGATTAGATTAATTTCGTACCCGTTAATATACAACTCAATCTAATTTAGTTGATTAATCTTAATTGCAATAAAATTTATAGAATATCATATTTAACCATCTCCTGTAAAAGGCAGGAATAAAATTTACATAAAGAATGAAACCAACTCTTGTAGTATTAGCAGCAGGTATGGCCAGCCGCTATGGCAGTATGAAACAGGTTCAGGGTTTTGGCCCAAGCGGTGAAACCATTATGGAATATTCCATTTATGATGCCATCCGTGCAGGATTTGGCAAAGTGGTATTTCTTATCCGTGAAGAATTTCTGGATATGTTTAAAGAAACATTTTCAGCCAAGCTGGAAGGGAAAATTAAAGTTGATTTTGCTTTTCAGGAATTGTCGAAATATGTTGGTGCCAGGCAAATACCTGAGGAAAGAAAAAAACCCTGGGGTACAGCACATGCAGTGCTCTGTTGCAAGGGAATAGTGAATGAACCTTTTGCTGTAATCAATGCAGATGATTTTTATGGCAGGGAAGGTTTTGAAAAAGCGTATGATTTTTTAACCACTAAAGTGGCTGATAACAATTATGCCATTATTGGGTATGAGTTAAAGAAAACGCTCAGCGATAATGGTAGTGTAAGCCGTGGTGTGTGTAAAATAGACAATGAAAATAACCTGGTGGATATCAATGAACGTACAAGCATCTTTCGCAATGATAAAGGCATTATAACTTACGAAGACCAGGATGGTTTGCACGAAGTAAGCGAAGACTCCAGCGTGAGTATGAATTTCTTTGCATTTTCTCCCAACTTTATAACCCAAAGCGAAAATTATTTTGGCGAATTTTTAGACAGGGAGCTGCACAACCCAAAAGGTGAATTTTTTATTCCGCTGGTAGTTGATAAAGTGGTAAAAAATAAAGAAGGCAGTGTAAAAGTGATACCTACGTCGGCACAATGGTTTGGGGTTACTTATAAAGAAGATGCGCCGGAAGTAAAAGCAAGCGTTGATAAACTGGTTGCAGATGGGGAATACCCTGCTTCATTATGGGTGTAAGACAATCTATAACACAATTACTTTTCAGGATTTTTTTTCACAATAGCAATTATTAATACAAATATAAATACAATTAGTATTCTGTAATAACATAAAAAAGCGGCCTGTTTTACCAGGTCGCTTTTTTTGCTTTCGGGATTTAATATTTTAATTTCCAACAACCATGTAAACAAATTCCTCCATTTTCTTTACCTGCTGTGTTCTTTCCAATCCTTTTAAATTTGTATTGACCGGCGTTTTTATTAATTCATATCTATTGTCCTCTTTTTTCAGTTTATCCAATAGTTTAAAAATGTTTTTTGATTTAGCGGCATAAACAACACCATCCGCTTTTGAATCTTTGGCAGTAATAATTCCAATTATTTCTCCGTTGCTGTTAATAACGGGGCCTCCACTATTACCGGGGTTGGCAGATACTGTTAACTGGTATGAGGTAGTGTCTCCATCGTTCCCCGATTTGGCGCTCACATAACCCTCGCCATATACAATTTCATCACGTGGAAAACCCAAAGTAAAAAATTGCTCACCAAGATCTGAATTGGCTTTCTTAATGCTATAGGGTAAGCTGGTAATAACTTTAAAAGCAGTATCGTTTATCTTTAAAATAGCCAGATCAACATTGTTGTCGGTGTAAACAGTAGCAGTAGCAAAAAATTGGCCTTTGGTATTTTCTACATAAATATTTTTCATCTTGCTAATAACATGGGCGTTGGTAACAAGGTAACCTTTACCATCAATTAAAAATCCCGTGCCCCTGAAATCTACTTTAGGTTCAGGCTTTTCATTAACAGGACGGATTACATGATTGTTCTTTAGTTTAGATACGTCTGTGTTTGTTTTAATCAGTTCTTTTACCAAATCGACATAATGGTCATTGCTATATTTTTTTGTGTAAGTGATCATTAAGCCAAGCGTAAGCAGTGATATAAAACCCGCAATAGAGGCGGCAACTGCCATGTTGCGTTTATACTTATTCCAAAAATTAACAACCATTTTCTTGCTGGTTAATTTTGGTGCGTCAAAAATTCCTTCATTGTAAAGGTTAGCTTCCACTTCATGCAGCGAATGTTTAAAAGATTTAATTACGCCATATTTATCCAGTCCCTGTAAAAAGTAGGTGTGCTCAACTACCATCTGGTCAACATCTGCATTTTTTTTACGGAGGTCTTCAAAAACTACAACTTCTTCCGCAGACATATCTCCGGACAGGTAACGCTCCACAGTTTCTAAAAGTAAAATGTCTTCCATCTCAATTATGCGTTTTTATATTGTGCAAAAAATAATTTTTTCAATCTAATCAAACACTTATACTTCTGTGTTTTTGCATTGTCTGCATTGGTGTAACCAAATTCTCCTGCTATTTCAACCATATTCTTTTTTTGCAGGTAATAAGCATCCAGCAAACTTTTACAAGGCTCCCCAATTTTACCCAGGGCATGTTCCATTATAATAAAATCATTGTTTATCTTTTCGTGCTCTTCAATTTCCTCATCAACAGTTACAGTATCTTCCAGACTTTCAACTTGTGTACTGAATTTACTAAGTTGTTGCAATCTTTTAAGCCATAAACGCCGGCATATGGAATATACATAAGTTTTAATTTGACAGCTTAGGGAAAATGTTGTTGCTCTTGATTTTTCATACAACACAACCATCGCTTCCTGAAAAATATCACGGGCATCATCTACAGAACCGTTGTTATTTAATACAAAGGTTTGAATCATCGAATAATTCAAACGATAAATAGTTTCAATAGAATTTTTATCGTTTTCAGCTAATCCCTTCAATAATGATTGATCTTGTTCTATAGTATTCACCAGTCTTATATTAATACGTAATAGGGTGCAATAGTAACCCAAAGCAACGAAAAAAAAATATTTTAAAAAAGTTGGGTTACCTTTTTTAACCAATTGTATTAACGGGTATAAATAACAAATTAAAACTCAAAAAATGAAAAAAGTACTTTTCGTATTAGCTATCGCTGCTTCTTTTACAGCTTGTAACAATTCTACAGAAACACCTGCAACAACTTCTATTGATTCTGCAAGAATTGCTGATTCAATTAAAGCTGCAACTCCTGCAATTGAGAAGATAGATTCTGCTGCTGTTAAAATTGATTCTGCTGCAAAGAAGATGGATAAGAAAATGGATTCAGCTAAAAAAATGTAATGATCAGGCCGGTTAGGTTGCTTGTAAATAACACCGGTTTTATATAAAAATTTTCATATGGCAAGCAATCGTTAAAGTCGCCCCTATTCTTAGGGGCGTCTATTTTAATATTATGTCATGTAAAAAATATTAAAGCAAATTGCAGGTTCAATGATATTTTTTCAAACTATCCAGATAATTATTGGAAAAATATTGGCTGATTCAATTTATTGCCCTACTTTCGATTTTCAAATGAAAAATATAACAACAAACACCCGATTTTATTTTAGTTTCTATTTTAAAAATAGAACGGGAGTCTTTTGTTAAGCACTGAAAAAATAAAAACAGATTAACATAAAAAGAATCCCGGCTAAATAGGTCGGGATTTTTGTTTATAGCTAAGACATAAAGAACAATATATATAAAGACAGCTATTTAAATTAGTGGTAAATGAGCAATCAGCACAATTCCGGCAATATTACTGATACAAATAACACCGGGAACGGAAGTGGGCATAAAGTATCTATACAAGGCTTTGAAGGATGTTTTCACCAGGAAGCAGCAAGGCATTTTTTCGGCAAAAATGTGGAAGTTGTTTGCTGCTCTACTTTTCGTGAAGTGATAAATATTGCCAGCGATAAAATGCAAAGTAATGGAGGCATAATGGCCATAGAAAATTCTATTGCCGGCAGCATTTTACCAAATTACAATTTATTGCAAAAAAGCGATCTTACTATTATTGGCGAAGTTTATTTACAGATCAACCAGCATTTAATGGTAAACCCAGGTGTGCAATTGGCAGACATCAATGAAGTACATTCTCACCCTATGGCCATTCAGCAATGCTTTGGTTTTTTAGATAAATACAATTGGAAACTGGTAGAGAAAGAAGATACGGCACTTAGCGCCAAACAAGTACACCAGCACCGCAGCAAGCATGTGGCTGCAATAGCAAGCAAGCTGGCCGCAGAAATTTATGATCTTGATATTATTGCGCCTAATATTCATACGCTTAAAAATAATTACACCCGCTTTTTAATATTGCAAAGAGCCGGAGACTTTAAAGAAATTATTGACGCCGACAAAGCTTCTATTAACTTTCATACCGATCATTCAAAAGGCAGCCTGGCTAAAGTGCTTACCAAAATTGCTGATGCTGGAATAAACCTGAGTAAATTGCAATCATTCCCTATCCCGGGCAGCGACTTTAAATATTCTTTTCACGCAGATGTTGAGTTTGATAGTGTTGAACAATTTTATAAAGTGATTAAAAAGATAGAACCCATTACAGAAGAAGTAAAAATATATGGAGTGTATAAAAATGGTAAGCATCTTTCCACTCCTGCTTCATCAATTCAGGCAGCCGTTTCAAAAAGTCTGGCATGATCAATAATTATTTAAGGATGTCTATCAACAATATTTAATCAATGAACAACGAAACAATTTCTAAAATACCAGCAGCTTCCAAACTATCTCCTTTAGTAACGGGCACCGTTTTACAGATGGACGTAGCAAAGCGATTGGAAGGTATTGGTGAATATTATTTTTCTCAAAAACTGAGAGAGATAGATGATATGAACAAGGCCGGCAAACAGGTTATTAATTTGGGTATTGGGAGCCCTGATATACCACCGAACCCGGAGGTGATTAAGACATTACATGAAGAGGCGATAAAGCCTAACCAACATGGATACCAGAATTATAAAGGCAGCCCGATACTGAGAAAGGCAGTGAGTGACTGGTATAAAAATTGGTATGATGTAATCCTAAATGCAGATACAGAAATATTGCCGTTAATCGGGAGCAAAGAAGGTATCATGCATATTTGTATGACGTATGTAAATGAAGGCGATGGTGTATTGATTCCCAATCCAGGATACCCAACTTACAAAAGTGCTGCAAAGATTGCAGGTGGTAACGTGGTGGAGTACACGCTAACAAAAGAAAATAATTGGTACCCTGATTTTGAAGCGCTGGAAAAAACAGATCTGCAAAAGGTGAAGCTGATGTTTGTAAATTATCCGCAAATGCCAACGGGACAGTTACCAACAAAAGAATTGTTTACACAACTGGTAGCCTTTGCTAAAAAACACCAGATTTTATTGGTACACGATAATCCCTATAGTTTTATTTTAAATGATGAGCCTTTGAGTTTATTAAGTGTTGATGGGGCGAAAGACGTGGCCATAGAATTGAATTCATTAAGTAAATCGCATAACATGGCGGGCTGGCGTATTGGTTTGCTGGCTGGTGCTAAAGAAAGGATTGATGAAGTACTTCGGTTTAAAAGCAATATGGACAGTGGTATGTTTTTGCCCTTGCAGTTAGCGGCGGCCAAAGCATTGCAATTGAATGAAGACTTTCATACCGAAGTAAATAAAGTGTACAGGGCAAGACGGGAGAAAGTAATTGAATTGCTACAATTGCTGCAATGTAGTTTTGATGAAAAGCAGGCTGGATTGTTTATGTGGGCAGCCATCCCGAATGGATATAAAGACGGTTATGAACTGAGTGATAAAATATTGTATGAATCGAATGTATTTATTACCCCTGGCGGAATTTTTGGTAGTGCAGGCGATAAATATGTAAGGGTAAGTTTGTGCAGCAGTGTAGAAAAAATAACAGAAGCCAATGAGCGGATTAAAAAAATATTGTAAGATGCTTTCAATATTGTATAAAAAAAATAGTAAAAGATTTTTATTAAATGGAAAGTAAGGAACCTGTCACTAAACAAAAGATCCAGACACAATCAACGGCTGAAAGATCTTTGCCTGTCGGGGAGAAAATAGAAGGATTAATTGTAACCATAGTAGGCGTGGGATTAATAAGCGGTTCATTTGCTTTGGCCATGAAGGAAAAAGGTTTTGCAAAAAAACTAATTGGTGTAAGCAAAACCGAAACAAGTTTGCAAAAAGCAAAGGAGCTTGGTATAATTGATGAAGCATTGCCATTGGCCGAAGCAGTAAAGCAAAGTGATTTTATTTACGTTGCAATTCCGGTAGATGCCACTGTGGTGGTAATGAAACAAATAATGGATCTGCTAACGGATAAACAAATGGTAGCTGATGCAGGCTCCACAAAATTTGTTTTGTGCGATGCATTAAAAGACCATCCGATGCGCCACCGTTTTATCGCAACGCACCCGATGTGGGGAACGGAATACAGTGGCCCGGAAGCTGCGGTGAGAGGAGCTTTTGAAGGAAGGGCTTGCGTTATTTGTGAAAAAGAAAAAACCGATGCAGATGTTGTAAAGTGTGTTGAAAATATTTACAAATCGTTTGGCATGAACATCGTTTATATGGATGCACATAGCCATGATATTCATGCAGCATACATTAGCCATATATCGCACATTACTTCTTTTGCATTGGCGAATACAGTATTGGAAAAAGAGAAGGAAGATGATGCTATTTTTGCGCTGGCTGGTGGTGGTTTTGAAAGTACGGTTCGTTTGGCAAAAAGTAACTCTGCCATGTGGGCGCCCATTTTTATGCAGAACCGGGAGAATGTACTGGATGTATTAAACGAACATATTTCGCAGTTAAGAAAATTTAAAGCAAGCCTTGAAAAAGAGAACCTGGAGTATCTGGTAGAGTTGATGGAGAATGCAAACAAGATAAAAAGAATTTTGCAATGATTTTTAGGGAAACACACATTGATGATATAAAACAAATACAGGTTGTAAGAAATGCAGTAAAGGAAAATAGGTTAAGCAACCCTGCCTTGATTACTGATGCTGATTGCGAAGCATATTTATTTAACCGTGGTAAGGGCTGGGTTTGTTTGACAAATAATGTTGTAGTTGGTTTTTCTATTGTTGATTTGAAAGACCACAATATCTGGGCTTTGTTTGTTCATCCGGATTTTGAAAAAAGGGGAATTGGAAAAAGATTGCATGATATTATGCTCGACTGGTATTTTGAACATAACAAAGAAAAAATTTGGTTAGGTACAAGCCCTGAAACAAGGGCAGCGAAATTTTACGAAATGCAGGGATGGAAAGAAGCAGGCATGCATGGAACAAAAGAAATAAAATTTGAGATGAGTTATGAAGAATGGCTAAACAGGAGGTAGTGAGTGGTGGATAGTTAATGGTGAAAAAAATAGTATTCGCAATAATTTACTTTTGGTCATTTACCGTTTGGTCATTTCGACTTTGCTCAATGCTCCACGATGGTATGCGGTACAAGGGAGTGACACAACGATGTTAAATAGAATTATAAATGTTGGTAACAAAAACTAATTTTACAATGCAAACAGAAAACAAAACAATGAAAGAGTTAATGCAGGAAAAATGGGCAAAGCGCCCGTTAATTATTAGCGGCCCATGCAGTGCCGAGACCGAAACGCAAATGCTGGAAACCGCTACCAGACTGGCTAAAACAGGCAAGGTAGATGTTTTACGTGCTGGCATATGGAAACCCCGTACCAAGCCCGGATTGTTTGAAGGTATCGGTACAAAAGGGTTACCATGGTTATTGCAGGCAAAAAAAATTACTGGCCTGCCAACTACAGTAGAAGTGGCTACCGCCAAACATGTGGAAGATGCATTACAGTTTGATGTGGATATGTTATGGATTGGTGCAAGAACTACTGTGAACCCTTTTAGTGTGCAGGAAGTAGCAGATGCCCTGCGTGGCGTGGATATTCCGGTGCTAATAAAAAATCCTATTAATCCTGATCTTGAATTATGGACTGGCGCTATTGAACGTATCCAGAAAGCAGGTATTAAACAAGTAGGTATGATCCATCGCGGATTTTCCAACTATGGAAATACAGAATACCGTAACGCACCAATGTGGCATTTGCCCATTGAAATGAAACGGCGGTTTCCTGAAATGATTTTGATTTGTGATCCCTCACATATTTGCGGTAACAGGACCAATTTGCAATCGGTATCTCAAAAAAGTATTGATCTTGATTTTGATGGCGTGATGATTGAAAGCCATATTGATCCTGACAATGCATGGAGCGATGCCAAGCAACAAATTACCCCGGAGCGTTTGGCAGAAATGCTGGATGCATTGATCTGGCGTTCTGAAGCTACAGACAAACAAGAGTTCATAACGGCACTGGCTACCCTGAGAGAGCAGATTAACCATGTAGATGATGAGTTGCTGGCTTTGATTGCACAACGCATGAAAATTGCTGATAAAATTGGTGAATACAAAAGAGCTAATAATATCACTATTTTACAAACCAACCGCTGGAATGATATCTTACAAAAAGCTTTTAAGAAAGGCGATGCACTGGGTTTAAGCCAGGATTTTATTACCAGGTATTTTGATGCGGTGCATTTGGAAAGTATTAACCATCAGAATAAAGTGATGAATTCTTAAAGTAATCCTGCTACATTTTTTTCTTGTTGCGGGGGTACTTTTAAGAGATTTAGTTATTAACGCTTTTTATTTTATTGAGGATTGGCTTTATGAAAGTTATAAAAGTTTCGTCATTAGCGGGTGCTTCAGAGGCGCTTCCATCGGGAGGCAATTTTAATGGTGTTTATTATTTTGATGCGGAGTTTGCTTACCTGGAACAAATTGTTTCTAAACAACAAACCATTCTTATTACCGATGAAAATGTATTTGAAATTCACCGGCAATTATTTAGTGGCTGGCAAACCATTGTGCTTCCTGCCGGTGAGCAACATAAACAGCAGGCTACCGTAGATTATATCATTGGGGAACTCATTACAAAAAATGCTGACAGAAATACTTTCATTGTTGGTATTGGCGGAGGTGTTGTCACGGATATAACCGGCTATGCTGCCAGTATCTATATGCGTGGGGTAAAATTTGGTTTTATTCCTACCACCATACTGGCAATGGTAGATGCTTCTATCGGTGGTAAAAATGGCGTTGATGTCGGTATCTATAAAAATTTGGTGGGTCTTATTAAGCAACCTGAATTTTTATTGTTTGATTATGCCCTGTTAAAAACGTTACCCGATCATCAATGGATAAATGGTTTTGCAGAAGTGATAAAGCATGCCTGTATAAAAGACGCAGAGATGTTTGCAATGCTGGAGGCTGAATCAATAGAAAGTTTTCAATTGGATAAAAATAAACTGGCTGCGTTGATTGAAAAAAATGTGCAGATAAAAACAAGTGTTGTAGTAAATGATGAGTTCGAAAAGGGCGATAGGAAATTATTAAATTTTGGCCATACCCTCGGGCACGCCATAGAGAATATGTACCAGTTGCCGCATGGCCATGCAGTAAGTATTGGTATGATGGCTGCCTGCCATATATCAGCATCAATCAATAATTTTTCGGCTGATGATTTGAAAAAAGTAAAACAACTTTTGGAAAAATACCATCTGCCTGCCCAATATGATTTTGATAAAGATAAAATATGGGAAGTATTAAAGATGGATAAGAAGAGGGCGGGCAATAGCATGAATTTTATTCTGTTGAATGCAATTGGTCATGCTATAATACAACCCATCCCAATGAGCGAACTGGAAAATTTAATTCATTAAAATGAATACCGCATAGTAGCTTTTTTTTTGACAGATGATCAGCTACCCGGTTTGGAAAATACAGATAGTAATTATGATCGTAACCATTCAGCCTTCAGTTATTTCAGGCTCTGTTAATGCGCCCACTTCTAAAAGTTCAATGCAAAGGGCTTGTGCTGCGGCGTTGTTGCATAATGGAAAAACTACCATTGAGAATGCAGGAAAAAGTAATGATGATCTTGCAGCGTTGGAAGTAATTAAAATTTTAGGAGCAACAGTAACTGAAGCCGTCAATAACAGGTTAATTGTTGCCAGTAAGGGAGTTCAGCCGGTAAGCAATGAAATGAACTGCGGTGAAAGTGGATTAGGGATCAGGATGTTTACACCAATAGCTGCTTTGGGCAAAGAGCTAATCGTTATAAAGGGAACGGGGAGTTTGCTAACAAGACCCATGGATTTTTTTGATGAAATTTTTCCGCAACTGGATATCATTATTGAATCGAATAAAGGTAAACTACCCATCAAAATAAAAGGGCCGTTACAACCAAAGGATATAACCATTGATGGATCGCTGAGTTCTCAATTTTTAACAGGCTTGCTAATGGCTTATGGTAAAGCAGCTACACAACCTGTTACCATTTCGGTTACTAATTTAAAGAGTAAGCCTTACATTGATTTAACCTTGCAGGTGATGAATCATTTTGGCTATGATATTACGAATAACAAGTACGAATCTTTCCTTATAAAACCAGTTAACAATTTAGTTGACCGGGCAATTGATTATACAGTTGAAGGTGACTGGAGTGGGGGCGCATTTTTGCTGGTAGCAGGCGCTATCGCCGGGCAAATCACGGTAAAAGGATTAGATACATTTTCTACACAAGCCGACAAAGCTATTTTGCAGGCATTGATAGATTGCGGCAGCACTATTTCTATCCAGGAAAAACAAATTGATATTGGAAGTCCGGCTAATGGAAACAGTGGTTTAAAACCTTTTCATTTTGATGCCACAGATTGCCCGGATCTTTTTCCTCCCTTAGTTGCTTTGGCAGCTTATTGCAATGGCACCACAGTTATTGAAGGTGTTAAGAGGCTGGTACATAAAGAAAGCAATCGTGGATTAACCCTGCAGGAAGAATTTGGTAAAATGGGCATTGTTATAAAATTACAGGATGACCTGATGTTGATTGAAGGAGGTACTGGAGTAAATGGTGCTACGGTTCATTCGCATCATGACCATCGTATTGCGATGGCTTGTGCTGTTGGCGGTTTAAAAGCGGATGGTGAAATCATTATCGAAGCCGCAGAAGCCATCAATAAATCTTATCCTGAATTTTATGAGCATTTGAAAATACTGGGAGCGATGGTTACGCAATAACAAATTTTTAAACAATGAGAAGTATCTTTAAATCATTATAAACTAAAAGCCTTTTTTTGAACATCCGGATTTTTTCTGAAAGGGCTTGGGAAATAATTATATGAACAGTTTTGGACGAATATTTAGGGTAAGTATTTTTGGAGAGTCACATGGCGAATGTGTGGGCATTAATATTGATGGCTGCCCTGCAGGCTTGCCATTAAGTGTGGATGATTTTACAACTGATATTGATAGAAGAAAAGCAGGAGCCAAAGGAACAACGCCACGTAAGGAAGCTGACCTTCCCAAAATAATGAATGGCGTTTACAATGGCAAAACTACCGGTGCGCCCATCACTATTTTATTTGATAATACCAACACTAGAAGCGGCGATTACGAAAAACAAAGAGCGGTACCAAGACCTGGTCATGCAGACTTTGTTGCCACCAAAAAATTTGGCGGCTTTGAAGATTACAGGGGTGGCGGACATTTTAGTGGAAGGCTGACGGTGTGTTTGGTAGCGGCAGGTGTGGTGGCAAAAAAATTGTTGACCGAAATAAATATTACAGCAACAATATTGGAAATAGGTGGTGAAGCTAACACAGAAGTAGGTTTGCAAAAAGCCATTGATGCAAAAGATACCATCGGCGGCATTGTAGAGTGTAAAGTAAATGGCTTGCCCATAGGTTTGGGAGAACCATTTTTTGATTCAGCGGAATCATTGATTGGCCATGCAGTGTTTGCCATACCCGCCGTTAGAGGTATTGAATTTGGAACCGGCTTCGCAGCAGCCCGCATGTTTGGCAGCGAGCACAATGATGCTATAGAAAACAGTAATGGAAAAACGGTAACCAATCATGCAGGTGGTGTTGTTGGCGGTATCACCAACAGCAACGAATTAGTTTTTCGTATTGCCATTAAACCAACTTCTTCTACACCAAAAATTCAGCATACACTAAATGTGGAAACAGGAGAAACAGAAGATTTTTCTGTAAAAGGCAGACACGATTTGTGCATAGCACTAAGGGTACCAGTTGTGCTGGAAGCGGTTACTGCTTTTGTATTGGCAGACCTGATGCTGCTTGAACAAAGAATTGGAAGAATCGTTTAAAATAGATTGATCTCACTTTAACGTTCAGTTTTTTAGAGCATATTCTTTCTTCAAATAGCAGAGCAGTTTGCAGTTTTTTAAACTATCCATTCGACAAAACAAAAAGCAAAAACGGTAACCAAAAAACAAACTATCCGGATGCATCAACACACTATCAATGCTTCGTTACAAATCCTACCAATTGTTCAGGACAGGCATCCTTACGAATGGATAGATGAAGCCATTGCGGTTATTCAGCAATCAAATATAAAATATGAAGTAGGGCCTTTTGCAACAGTTGTTGAAGGTACTTATGATGAATTACTATCGGTGATCAATAACGTAAATGATTACCTGCAGCAAAAGGGTTGTGCAGAATGGATACTGAATGTGCAAATTCAGATAAGGGCTAATGGGGACATTACCGGTGATGAAAAAACGGCGAAATTTAATTAAGGATTTTTTGGTTGGAACTGTAAATTACTGAATGCCGTGAGAAAAAACTTATAGTTTCTACTGATCTCTAAACTCCAAATTTTTTCTTCCCCTTTGGGCGATAGGGGATGATTCCTATTTTTTTAACATGCCAAACTCAATATCCATCAAAGGATAATTTATGGTATTGGGTAAACTATAATGCCACCATTCTGTATCAAATGAAGCAAATCCATATTTCTCCATCGTGGTTTTAAGCAATATCCGGGTGTCAATAACTTCTTTTGAAAAAGTATAAAGTTGTGATGGGCACTGTCTGTAAAGTTGTCAAACCCGGTATCCATATTCAAGTCTGTTTTTGTTTTCAAAGCAATAATGCTCAGGTCAACTTAGGTACCCCTGTTATGGCCACTTCCATTTTTAGGGTTAGCCGCATACCGCTCATCTTTAACAGCCTCTCAAATTTTTTCTGTTATATAATAAGGTCTGTAAGCATCAAAAATTTTCAAACCCAAACCTCTTATCTGTACTCTTTTTGAACCGCTGCAAGTGCCGTAGCAGCAGGTTTTCGCAGATAGGCTCTGCTTGTTCTGTATAAAGTTTTTGGTTTAAAAAATTATTATCGGTAGCATAGCGAAGTTCAATACTTAAATGGGGAATAAGTTTTTTTAACATGATCATTTCCAGGGCAGGATTCTGCTGAATATTTTTTGTAAGCAGCAATATCTTTGACGACCGGTAGCCCGTATTTGTTTAACTAATCATTTTGAGTATTATTTTTTAAAGGCAATAAAAAAAAGAAGTGTGCAAATCGCCTTTATATTAAAGCTATTTATTATCTTGTAGGGCATTTGGTTTTTTAAATATTTTTTTCTGAGAGAATCCGTTACCGAAAGTTACCATTATTTTACCCATATATGACCCATCTCAAGAACCAACTTTCACTACTCCTTTTTTTATTTGCGTGTATATTATTTATTGGCTGCAACAATCACCCACATCATGATGAGCCAAAAATTGTGAGCACACCTGAAAAAATGGATCAGCAAACCAGTCAAAGCATCAGGGAAACATTAGAGTATGCTGGGCAGCACAATGGAAAAATTGACGACAGCATCAGTTTAAAGTTAGCCCCTTTTGTAATTAGTTTTTATAATAATACTGATTACGATAATGTATGGAGTCACAAAGAAAAATGGGAGCCTTTGGCAGATTCCTTGTACCAGTTCATTCAAAATGCGAACTTGTCAGGATTATTTTCTAATGATTATCATTTTAAAAACCTGCAATCTTTAAAAAATAAATTAGATGGCGATTCTTTAAAAAGGATGGATGCCAATCTTTGGACAAAAGCAGATCTGATGCTGACTGATGGCTTTATGCATATTATTAAAGACCTTAAAAAAGGCAGGTTTAATAATGACAGTATTTCTTTAAATAAAAAGGAACTATCAGATAGTTTCTATACTGCAACCCTCACCACTTTATTATTGGCCAAACAATTAACAGGCTTACTTAATAATTTACAGCCAAAAAATATGGCTTATTGGGACCTAAAAAATTGCATCGGAAATTTTTTAGACAGTATGGATAAACGCACATATACTTATGTTGCTTACCCTTTTAAAACCAATGACCAGAAGGATTCGTTATCTTTTATAAAAACTTTGCAGAAAAGATTAAATGAAAGCCAGTGTATTGATTTTACCAATAAACTTCCTGATTCTTCGCAATTAAAAACTGCCGTAAAAAAGTATCAGCATCTAAAAGGTATAAAGCAAGATGGAGCCGTAAGTTTATCCCTTGTAAAAATATTAAACCAAACAGATGCAGAACGGTTTAAAAGAATTGCTATTACCCTTGACAGGTACAAACAACTTCCCGATACAATGCCCGAAAAATATATTTGGGTAAATTTGCCCACTTTCTATATGCAGGTATGGGATCATGATACACTGGTAATAAATTCCAAAATTATTTGCGGCAAACCTGCTACCAGAACCCCTTTGCTAAACAGTTATATTACTGATATGGTTATTTATCCCACCTGGACGGTACCAAACAGTATTATTGTGAAACAGTATTTACCAAAGCTAAAAAATGACCCTGATTATTTATCAAGAATAGGATTGCATCTGGAAAATGATAAAGGGGAAACAATCAATGGGAGTGATGTTAAATGGAGCAAGTATTCAAAAGGTATTCCTTATAAAGTGATGCAAGGCAGTGGAGATGATAATGCATTGGGTATTTTGAAGTTTAATTTTAATAATTCCTATGCCGTTTATTTACATGACACCAATCAGCGTTATTTATTTAAAAATGCTGCAAGGGCGCTAAGCCATGGATGTGTACGGGTTCAGGAATGGGATAAACTGGCATTTTACATTGCGAGAAATGATAGTATGAATTTGAAAGCCGGGGATAAATTACGGTATACGACCGATTCTATAAAAACATGGCTGGCAAAGAAAGAGTTTAAACGAATTGGAGTGAAAAACCGGGTTTCATTATTTATCCGTTATTTGACGTGCGAAGCAAAAAATGGTAAAATAAAATTTTACGATGATATTTATGGAGAGGATAAAGCCATAAGAGAGAAATACTTTACTGATAAATAACAAAACGATTCAATCTCCTATTATGAAAATACTTTTACCTGCCACAAGGCAATTGGCCAAACTATTTTTTTACTTACCATTTTTTATTGGTTGGGGCCTTTACGCATCGGCCCAAAAAACAATAGCAGCAAATAAACCAACAACTGCCAGCAGCAGGGTTTTATATGGTGAGGCAAGCTTTTACGCTAATAAATTTAATGGCAGGCAAACAGCAAGCGGAGAAATATTCAGTCAAAATAAATTTACCTGCGCCTGCAATGTTTTGCCATTTGGTACCTGGATAAAAGTAACCAATGTTCGCAATGGAAAAATGGTTGCAGTAAAAGTAAATGACCGCCTCCATCCAAAAATGAAACGTATTGTTGATCTTACAAAAGCCGCCGCAAAAATGCTTGGTTACACAGCCAGGGGTGTGGTAAGGGTAAAGGTAGAAGTGATGGGAAAAAATAAGCCTCATTAAAAAATTCACTTAAATATAGTTTAAACCCTCTGTGGTACTCAATGTTAATTTTACCAGTGTTGGTAAATAATTTTATGTTTTAATGCCAAGCAATTAAATTTGCCATAAAGAAAACTACCTTTTATATGAAAAAAATTATTTTATCCTTTTTAGCTTATAGTCTATGTATTTTAACTTATGCTCAAAAAGATTACGTAAGAAATCCTTCTTTTGGTATTCATTTATTTTTCGATGATTTTCAATCAGCTGCAGACATTAGAGCTAATGGCCTTTCAAGTTTCTTACAACAGAAATCAAAAAGTGATCGTTTAAAAGCTGGTCTTGCTTTTAGTTATATAAAGGGATTAAGTAACCATGTAGATTTTGTAGCAACAGGTTCCGGGTCATTTTTGGACTATCCTATTCCAGATAAAGGGTTGCTGGGATACGAAAGTTTTTTATTTGAAGTAGCTGCTACTGTCAATATAAAGTTGCTAACAGATAAATATTTTATTTCCCCCTTCCTTACTGTCGGTGCAGGAGCATCTAAATACAGAGGGTATTATGGAGCTTTTGTTCCATTAGGTGTGGGGTTACAGTTTAATCTTTCTGATGATGCTTTTATTTTAGTGAATTCTCAATACCGGGTAAGGGTTACCGAAAACACAGAGTATCATTTCTATCATAGCTTTGGTGTGGGAGCAAATCTCTTTACGCATAAAGTAGAAATACCTAAGCCACTTCCGGTTCCCTTTGTTGAACCGGTAAAAGACAGGGATGGAGATGGTATAATTGATTCTCTGGATAACTGTCCTGATGTTGCAGGTATTGCTTCTTTAAAAGGTTGCCCTGATAAAGATGGCGATGGCATTACAGATGCGGATGACAAATGCCCGGATGTAGCCGGCCTTGCCCGTTACAATGGTTGCTCCATACCAGATACAGATGGCGATGGTATTAATGACGAAGCTGATAAATGCCCTTCAGTGGCCGGTGTGGCCCGATACCAGGGTTGCCCTGTTCCGGATACTGATGGCGATGGTGTTAGTGATGAAGAAGATAAATGCCCTGCTGTAGCGGGTCCGGCAAGCAACTTTGGTTGTCCCGAAATAGCCAAAGCAGTAATAGACAAAATAAATGTAGCAGCTAAAAATATTTTCTTTGCTACCGGCAGCACCAAATTATTACCCAAATCATTTAAATCCTTAAATGAAGTGGTAAAAATATTAAACGATAACCCTTCTTATAAATTAGACATTGATGGTCATACAGATAATATAGGTAAGCCAGATAAAAATCAACTGTTAAGTGAAGGTAGGGCTAAGGCTGTTGTAACATATTTAAAGAGTAAAGGAGTAGATGAAACAAAATTAATTGCAACAGGATATGGCCAGGATAAACCACTGGTAGATAATAAAACTGCAGCAGGACGTGCTAAAAACCGTCGTGTGGAAATGAAAGCAAAAAATTATTAATTGGCAAAATCGAATTATCAAATGATTTAGCCCTCTGCATTGCAGGGGGCTTTTTTGCAGGCAGTTTTTTTGCAATACCCCAAGCTTTTAAATTTCCTATTTCGAAAGCAAACCATCTAAGCTATTTAATAGCGGCCTTTATTATTTGTTACTTTTGCAGCAATTATTTATTACAGGTAATTAAGTATAAAAATTATGGCGAAGATTGCGATCAATATAGCAACAGGCAGCTTGCAAAAAGAAGAAATCATAGTGGGGATAGACTTAGGCACAACTAATAGTTTAGTGGCCATCATTCATCCAGACACAAGGCAAGCTGTTGCTTTGAAGGAACACAACAGCAGTTCGTTGGTGCCATCGGTGGTACACTTTGATGCAGTTGGAAATATTACAGTTGGAGAAGAAGCTAAAAACTTTTTAATCACTGAACCACAAAATACTATTTTTTCTGCTAAGCGCTTAATGGGTAAATCGTATGACGATATAAAAGAAAATGCTTCTTTTTTTTCTTACAAAGTAATTGATGATAACACCCAAAGTATGATAAAGATACAGGTGGGCAATAAATTTTATTCTCCGGTAGATTTGTCTTCCTTTATTTTAAAAGAATTAAAACATCGGGCAGAACATATTTTGAAAACACCGGTCAATAAGGCTGTAATCACGGTGCCTGCTTATTTTAACGATGCTCAAAGACAGGCAACAAGGGATGCAGGAAAATTAGCGGGAATAGATGTATTGCGTATTGTAAATGAGCCAACAGCAGCAAGCCTTGCCTATGGTTTAGGTTTAAATAAAGAAGAAGAAAAAACAATTGCCGTATATGATTTGGGCGGTGGCACTTTTGATATTTCCGTCTTGAAGATTAGCAATGGTATTTTTGAAGTGCTTTCTACAAACGGAGATACTTATTTAGGAGGCGATGATATTGATAACAGCATTGTAAAATATTGGTTGCAGCAGTCAGGTATAAACGAAGAAGAGCTAAAACTAAATAAAGAATTTGCACAGGCCATTCGCTTAAAGGCAGAAGAAGCAAAAATTCATCTTTCATCAAACGATATTTTTGAAGGCGTATTAAATGCTGATCAGTTAACCCTTACTAAAAAAGTTTTTGAATCATTGGTTCAGCCATTGGTTGATAAAACGATTGCTTGCTGCTCCGGTGCATTGAAAGATGCAGGCTTAACAACAAAAGACATTGAAGTGATTGTAATGGTGGGAGGGTCTACAAGAGTACCATTAGTAAAGGAAAATATCAGCCGGTTTTTTGATAAGCCGGTAAACGATACAGTTAATCCCGATGAGGTGGTGGCGTTGGGAGCAGCTATACAGGCAGATATTTTAGCTGGTAACAACAAAGATGTTTTGTTGCTGGATATTACGCCACTTTCATTGGGCATAGAAACAATGGGTGGGTTAATGGATGTACTGATTACGAGAAATTCAAAAATACCCAATAAGGCTGCCAGGCAATATACAACACATAAAGATGGGCAAAGTGGAATGAAAATATCCGTGTACCAGGGAGAAAGGGATATGGTAAAAGATAACCGAAAATTGGCGGAATTTAATTTAACAGGCATACCGGGTATGCCTGCCGGATTACCAAAAGTAGAAGTAAGTTTTTTGATAAATGCAGATGGTATTTTAGTAGTAAAAGCAAAAGAACTACGCAGTGGTATTGAACAAAGTATTGAAGTAAAAGCACAACAGGATTTAACAGACCAGGAGCTGGAAAAAATGTTACGGGATTCTATTACACATGCCAAAGAAGATATAGCCACCAGGGCATTGGTAGAAGCCAGAACAGAAGGAGAGCAGTTACTGGAGAATACAGAAAAGTTTATTCAAAAAAATGCCAGTCAGCTTACCAAAGAAGAAATGATGCAGACAGCTGCTGCAATGCAGGCGTTACAGTTAGCATTAACGATGGAAGACAAAGACCTTATCCATATAAAAGTGGAAGCGCTAAATGATATCTCAAGGCCTTATGCAGAAAGGATAATGGATACAGCGATAGGGCATGCGATGAAAGGAAAAATAGTTTAATATTGTTCTTCAACATTGGCTTAACTAATTTCAATGGAATTTACCACGCAAGAATATCCCTGCTCTTTATGTAATAGTAATAACACAAAACCATTGGTAGTTAAATTAGGCTTCCCTATTGTGCAGTGTGCTGGATGTAATTTTGTTTATGTGAATCCACGCATAACAAATGAACAACTACAAAATATCTATCAGCATAACTATTTCAAAAATAAAGACTATGGATATGTAGGATACGAACTGGAAAAGAGGTTAAGGATAAAGAATTTTGAACGATGGTTGAAGGAAGCAGCACCATTTATGCCTGTTAACAAACCGGTAAATGCATTGGATGTTGGCTGTGCTGCTGGTTATTGTTTAGACGTTATGAAGGCGAAGGGATGGAATGCAGAAGGCTTGGAACTCGATGCTGAAATGTGTATTAATTTAGAGAAAGACGGCCAGATAGTGTATCATCGTTCATTGGATAATTTTGAAACTAAACATCGATACCAGGTTATTACGCTCTTTGATGTAATAGAACATATTCCAGTTATAGATGCTGCATTTAAGCAATTAAGCCACTTGCTGGATGCAGACGGTATTGTAATAATGGTGACTCCAAATCACAATAGCTTTCAGCGAAAACTTTTTAGGAAAAGATGGTTTCAATACAAACCCATAGAGCATATTCAGTACTTCACCAGGCAAAGCCTTGCTGTTTTTGCAAGGCGTAATAATTTGCAAATTATACATGCTTCCAAATGCGGGCAATATGGCGATGCACATTTTCTGGTTACAAGGCTTAAATATTATCACTTTATATTTCTCTCAAAATTATTTGATAAGATATTTCAATTGCTGAATTTAAAGAACCGTTTTTTCTATACCGGTACCGGCAGTTTGTTTGTGGTTTTTAAAAAAATGTAAAATAAAATGTTCTATTGTTCGTGCCGCAAGAATTACAAAGAACGGATAGATAGAAAGGATAAACCGGTTTTGGTAATCATCACATTGAATAATGATTGTTAAAGTGTAAAGTGCAATACTGGTGATTAAAAAAATGCTTAATCCTTTATCGAACTTTATTTTTTTTATAAAAAAACTTCCAATCATTAAAAGATACACTGTAATCGTATCTATCAATAAAAAATAATTATGCGCTTTACTGTAAAAAGGCCTCGTCATTAAAAAAAAATATTGAAGTTTCAGGCTGGCAAAATGCAGGAAATGAGAAAAGTTGTGTGTTAAATAATAGTAAAGATGGTAAACAGGATTACCACTTGTAGCAAGGTTTAATTTAGTGAAAGATGGAGTAGTAGTGGGCAAATCACAAATAACACTTTCCTGCTCAAAAGCCTGTGTAATGCTCCAGTCTTTTATAGTAGAAAATATGGTATTGATGGTATAAAAAGCAAATGCTAAAAGAAATAAGGAGCAACAGCCAAGAATGATTTTCCATTTGTTATTGGCGCTATAAAAAAGATACAAATAAATACTGCCTCCAAAAAGAATTCCTAATGGACGAGACATTATAACAAGTACCAAAGCGATACAAATAAGTAAAATGTTTTTAACACTTTCAGGTCTGTATAATATTATAGCAGAAAATAGGATAAGGATCAAACTAAAAAAAGCTGACTCGGTAAATAAAAAAACTACCCAGTTTTGATAGGGCCAAAAAATAAGCAGGTACACAATAATAAAGAAAGCTGTTGCAGGCATTTGAAAGGCTTTTTTTAAAGCTTTGTAAAAAAATAAATAAGCGTAAAGGTTAAGAATTGCTTGTAGTATAAATGCGCCTGTTAAACCTATTTTAAGTTTCAGGGCAATTGTAATAATAAAAATTGTGATGCTGTAAAACCAATACCTTGATGCAGAAAAACTACCATTTTTTATAAGCAGCTCCGCCTCATTTATATATTTTGATGCTTCCATGTTTGATACTATTCCAAATTTTTGCAGATACAAAATTGTAGTCAACCCCCAAATAGCTGCAAGGTAAAATTTGCCATTTTTTAGTAATACATTCTGACAATATTTTAATACCATATATTTATGAGTTGAAGTTTTAATTGCATCGATAATTCAAACAATATACCTCAATTATTATTAAAAAAATATTGCGCCTCATGAAGCCGAAATACCTGGTTTTATTATTACTGAGCTATGTTGTTCTTTTTTGTCTCCTTTTTCCGGGGTATCGTTATTCTATCGATCCCGATGCCACAGGTTATCTTAAAGTTGCTGAACGCGTTTCAAAAGGAGATTATTTTAATTCAATAAATGGTCTGTGGAGCCCATTAGGTTCGTGGTTGCTGGCACCCTTTATAAGCATGGGGTTAGATCCGATATTAAGTGTAAAGAGTTTAAACGGTGTGTATGGCTTTATTATGCTATTGGCATTTTTGTTACTTATTAAAAAAAATCTGCTGCCAGAAAAAATAGCTTTTGGTATTTCAGTAGCAGGTATGTTTCTAATATTGCAAATAGTATTTTTGAGGTTATTTGGCGATCTGTTGCAGGCTTTATTTATACTGCTGTATTTAAATGTAGTCTGTAGCAGAAATTTCTACAGCAGTTATAAAAAAATAATTCTAGCCGCCTTTTTGTGCGGTATCGGGTTTTATGCCAAGGCTTACACCTTTTATTTTGCTATTGCAAATTTGGTAATCGTCATTATAGTTTGCGAAAAGAGGTATAACAACAGCTACTTCAGCAAAATTGCATTTAAAAAAATGCTTGCTGCAGTGTTAGTCCTCATCACCTCAGTTGTTCCCTGGGCATTTGTTTTAAAATATAAATATGGGTCTTTTATGTTGTCACGTACAGGGGCTTACAATATGACATGGTCTCTGTCAAAAGCTTATGTGCAACCACGAATATTATTTTACGCTCCGCCTTACAGCGATGGTTATTCACTCTGGGACGACTTATCTTACGTACAAGTAACGAATCTTACTCCGTTCACCAACTCAAAAACCTTTTTACTTCAGCTGAAACTTATTTTAAATAATGCAGTAGAAATCTTATCAAATTTTAATATTTACTCTTGTTTTTTTACAACAATAATTTTTATCACCTTATTGTTAATTCTTAAAAGGTCAAATGTCTTTTATGCCGAAACAAAGAATTTGATCTTAATGAGTTTCATAGCTGTTTGGCCTTTAGGATTATTGCTGTTGCATGTAGAAACAAGGTTTTTATGGGTTATGGCAATGGTAACTTTGTTACTTGCAGGCATATTGCTTACCTGCATAAACAAAATGAATTTTCTTAATAAAAGTTTTTTAGATTTTATATCACTTATGATAGTAACCAGCTTTTGCATTTTTCCGGTAATGGATTTAAAGCATGGATTAGGATCAGGAAAAGATGTTTATGAAATGGCGGCGGTGTTAAAGAAAAATAAAATAACCGGCAACATTATTTCTTATCACCAAAATTCGAATGAGTGGTCTGCTTGCGTTGTGTTAAATTATTTGCTTAAGGGAAAATATTTTGGTCCATTCGAAACTAATTATTCAGCAGACGAAATATTAAATGGTATTGAGAAATATAAGATAGACAACTACTTGTTATTTTATCATTCTGATTATCAAAAAAATGAACTATTGCATGGCGCAATTGCATCAAAAGCATCATCGGTAATGGGAGATCTTTATCCTGGTATTATAGTGCTTTCATTTAAACACCAGTAGTGTAATTAACCTTTCTTTTTATAAAACCTTTTTTTTATAAAAACAGCTGCAGGCTGTTCAACGAGTCTATAAAAAATGTAAGAAACGATAATCATTGTGATAAAGGTTACTGCTATGTTTCTACCGATAAATTTGTAGATGTAGGACAGTAAAAATGTGGTATGCAAGAGGTAAAATGAATAAGTAGCATTGCCTAACTGAACCATGATTTTACTTGATAGAAAATTGCGTAAAATACTGTTGTGGTATATTAAACTGTAAAAAATAAATGTGATACCAACCGGCATCAAAATATTATTAACGGCTACCCCCGGCCACACTTCTACAGCATGTTGAATTTGATATTTCTTAGTAATTAATGACAATAGGAAAACTGAAATGACTATTATAAATATTCCAATGTGCAGGCTTTTTTTACCTAACCTATGTATAATGTGATTGGGATAAAATCCTTTTACGAGAAACCCTAAAAAAATGCCACATGCAAATTCAAATATCCGTCCAAAAAATGTGTGATACGCAGTGAAAATATAGCTATTGAAAAAGCCTGCATTTGGAAATAGGGAAAAGGAATAAGTAATAACAATACCCAATCCGTAAAATATCAAAATGGTAATGATAAGAGATTTTATATTGTTTCCATACAGAAAAAGTATTGGACTTAACAGGTAAAATAGTTCTTCAACACTCATGCTCCAGCTCGGGCCAATGCCAGATAAAAAGTAATTAGATGAAAATCCTTTGAGCAAAGAAATATTCAATAAGTAAAGTAACAGCGTTTCCTTTTTATCGTAATAGCCATGGTAAAGAGCTAAAAGAAAGGTGAGTGTTATTAACAGCAGTAGAATAGGGAACACCCTTGAAATGCGGCTTACAAAATAATTATGAATTTTTGTTTTGTCAGAATACCTCACGTCACCGTATCTGTGATAAATCAGGAAGCCGCTTAATACAAAAAAAAAAGTAAGAAAGGTGTAAAATTGATTAAGAATCAGGTATAAATTAGGATGCAAGATTGGGTCAAAAGAATTTAGATGATAAAAAAAAATCAGATAAACACAAATGGCTCTGATTCCGGTAAGCGCAGGAATAATCTTCTTTTCTTTCATTTAAAAAAGTTGTACCGGGTAAATATAAAGATTTTTTTTTCGCTTGCCGCTTGCAGTCAGATGGGTAACAAGCCGGTTTAAGCAGCTATAACGTTTTAAGAAATTACTCGTGAAAAAAGAGCAAATAATATAATAAAGCAGGGAAGACAAAATGTTGATTTCTATTTTTTAAATTGAGAAATACGGTTAACATATTTTCCAATCATATCAAACTCCAAATTTATCAAATCTCCTTTTTGCAGGCATTGCATATTTGTGTGTTCGTAAGTGTAGGGTATAACTGCTAAGGTAAAACCGTTTTCTTTTATATTAAAAATCGTAAGGCTTATTCCGTTGAGAGAAATAGAACCCTTTTCAATTATAAGCGCCGAAAACTGCTTATCAAATTCAAACTGGTATTCCCAGCTGCCCGTTTTACAAATAGTTTCAATGCAGGTGGCAACCGTATCAACATGACCCTGTACTATGTGGCCGTCAAGCCTTCCATTCATTTGCATGCACCTTTCCAAATTAATAACCGTATTTATTTTCCAGCTATTTAAATTGGTTTTTGAAAGTGTTTCTTCTATGGCGGTAACGCGGTGCAGGTTATTCTTTATTTCTTCAACCGTAAGGCAAACGCCGTTGTGGGCAATACTTTGGTCGATAGTAAATTGATTTGAAAGCGACGATTCAATCCAAAATGTTTTGTTGGTACCTAATGAAAAAATATCTTTAATGACACCGGTAGTTTCTATTATTCCTGTAAACATTTATCAAAAATACTTTTTTTATCATTTTGAATTTTGAAATTTAAATATTTCTGCTATCTTTGCGCTTCTAAAAAAACTACCAAAGGAGGTATATCAAAATGTTAATAATAGATTCAAAAGATTGCGAGAACATAGACAAGGCTTTAAAAAAGTACAAGAAAAAATTTGAAAAAAGCCGAGTACTACTACAGTTAAGAGAAAGACAGGCATTTATTAAACCGTCTATAAGGCGCCGTACACAGGTGCTAAAAGCTGTTTACAAACAGAACATAGCAAGTGGTAAAATAGATATTTAGTTCTATTTATCATTACTTAATATTTTAAACTGATAATCGGTTACTTTGTAACTTTGGTTATCAGCTTTTTTATGCCCATAAGCCATCTTCAACTAATACAGACTTTTTTAGATTACCTCAAATTTCAAAAAAGGTATTCCCCGCATACTATCCTATCATACCAAAATGACCTTACTGATTTTTTTGATTTTATTGAATTGCAGTTTGGGGCTATTTTACTTGCCGAAATAAATGCATCTTTTGTTCGCAGCTGGCTGGCGGGATTAAAAGAAAAGGGGATGGAATCAAAAAGTATTAACCGAAAAATATCAACCCTAAAATCTTTTTTTAAGTACCAGTTAAAACAGGAGTTACTTCAGGATAGCCCGATGTCAACTATACTTTCTGCCAAAGTAAAAAAAAGATTACCTCAATTTGTTGCAGAAACAGATATCAGCACATTATTCAATTATGTAGAATTTCCGTATGACTGGAGTGGAAAAACAGATCGCTTAATATTTCAGCTACTTTATAATACAGGGATACGCCAGGCAGAGTTGATGAACCTTAAAGAAGCGCACACAGATAAAGGAAATAGCACCATAAAGGTTTTGGGTAAAGGGAACAAAGAAAGGATACTTCCGGTTAATATTGAATTATCGCAGCTCATTCAAAAATATATAGCCGATAAGAGAATTGCTTTTGAATTGGCAGATACTGAAATTTTGCTGGTAAATAAAAAAGGAAAAAAGTTATATCCAAAATATATTTATAATGTAGTGAGAAAATACCTGTCTGCTGTTACGACCATCGACAAAAAAAGCCCCCACGTATTGCGGCACACATTTGCTACTCATTTAATGAATAATGGGGCAGATATAAATGCCGTAAAAGAATTATTGGGTCATAGTAGTCTTGCCGCTACGCAGATATATACACATAATACTATTGAAAAGTTAAAAGAGGTGCATAATAAAGCTCACCCTAAAGCATAAATTAATTGTTGGTGCAATAAATTGGGCACTTAAATAGTTTATCAATAGAGTGTACTTTTTTTGGAAATTACACTTGTAAGCAGTAACTTGAATTTGAATAATTGTTCATTTTAAACCCAAATAATTTAGCCTATGATGTAATAGTTTACCCAAATTTTTCACACATTTGTTCACTGATTAAAAATTTAGATTGCTATGAACGTAAACATTCAGACTGTGCATTTTGACGCAGATTCAAAATTAAAATCCTATATTGAAAAGAAGCTTTCAAAGCTATTTCAGGTTCATGACAGGATTACAAAAGTTGATGTGTATTTAAAGCTTGACAATGTGGTACACACCATTAAAGACAAAGTAGCGGAAATTAAAGTTCATATTCCCAAGTATGATTTTTTTGTGAAGCATTCTTCCAAGTCATTTGAAGAAAGTTTTGATGAAGCGCTGGACTCTGTAATATTGCAGATAAAACGAAAGAAAGAAAAGCTGGCAGCATAAATATATCACCCCCGAAAAACGGGGGTTTTTTTATGCCATTTTATGCTTATACACATTTTTATTTTTTTCGTGTAAAAAAATCTTTTACAAAGTTTTTGTATTAGTCAAATATACTTACCTTTGCCATCCCAAAAATAGTAGTACGATACTGTAATCGTTTTTTGGGAAAAGTTCTTTTGAAAATAAGCCGAAGTAGCTCAGTTGGTAGAGCAACTGATTTGTAATCAGTAGGTCGCTGGTTCGACTCCAGTCTTCGGCTCTGAACCATAGAAATAAATTGCAAAATATATTTCGCTTTTTTTGGGTAGATGGCCGAGTGGTTAAAGGCGACAGACTGTAAATCTGTTCACGTAAGTGTACGTAGGTTCGAACCCTACTCTGCCCACTTTAAATTAGCAAATTTTAAAATTTAAAACTTGCTCAATTTAAACAGTTCTTTGTTCTAACATTTTCAAATTTACTAATTTTCACATTTGAAAATTAACAAGCGGAAGTAGCTCATTTGGTAGAGCGATAGCCTTCCAAGCTATAGGTGGCGAGTTCGAGCCTCGTCTTCCGCTCTTTGTTGCCTTTGGGCAGTGGTATTTAAGCCTTTGTAGCTCAGGGGTAGAGCACTTCCTTGGTAGGGAAGAGGTCGTGAGTTCGATTCTCACCAACGGCTCTAAAAGTTATTTTGGTGCAGGATGGATATTTGGAGAAAAGAATAAACTAATACGGTCTATGGTTACAGACTTTAAATGAAAACCAATTTTCAAAACAATTATTAAAAAATAAACAATGGCAAAAGAATCTTTCAAGAGGGATAAACCCCACTTAAACGTTGGTACTATCGGTCACGTGGATCACGGTAAAACAACACTAACAGCCGCTATAACCGATGTTTTGTCAAAAAGAGGTTTAGCGGTGAAAAAAAATTATGATGAAATTGATGGGGCTCCTGAAGAAAAAGAAAGGGGTATCACAATCAATACAGCGCACGTTGAGTACGCTACTGAAAAACGCCACTATGCACACGTTGACTGTCCGGGTCAC
>JANYFT010000367.1 GCA_025359625.1 Ferruginibacter sp. | reverse complement strand
TTTTCTTAATAACCCTTTCCCCATTAATGATGCAGCGAACCAGGTACATACCTGCCGTAACTTTTCTGTCCATTGTTACATTGATAATGCTGCTGATATTTTCTACCCTTTTGCTGTAAACTAGTTGCCCGTAATCATTTTCAATCTCAACCAATACATTTAATGTGAGTTTATTTTCAATTCCCTTTACAGCTATTTTAAATTTGCCATTAGTTGGGTTGGGGTAAATTATGATTCTAAACGGTTTCTCTTCTGAGGTCACAGACCGGGAAGCTAAACCTCCAGCTAATGTTTTAAAGCTCAGACTAAATTCTGGAAAAGACAACCATTGTTTACCGCACTTAGCTCTTATATTCCATTTGTAGTCCTGTTTGGCGGCTAGGTTAAGAAGGGTAATTGATCTTTTGTCTCCTGTTGCGAAAACATCTACCCACATTGACCCGAGTTTAGTCGTTTTGTATTGCACCTGCCATTGAGCCGGGTTTGCTGAAGCTTTCCAGTTTAAAGTGGCACTTGATGAGGTAATATTAGTAGTATTTAAATCAGTTGCATTACTGCATCCGGTACAATTTTCATCAATAAGGCTATTACAATTATCGTCAATGCCATTGCCGCAAATTTCAGTAGCACCTGGATTTACAGCAGTAAGACCATCGTTGCAGTCACCGCTTATAGCAGTTAAGTTAACTGCTAATTTATAGCCGGAAGGTTGCAGGCATTGAGTAAGTTTCGTGCCATCACTATAACCATCATTGTCTGCATCTTTGTACCATACAGTTGCTGGATTAATTACAGAATTGGCATCGTTGCAATCACCACTGGTGGCGATTAAATTAGTAGCCAGTTTATACCCGGCAGGTTGCTCACATTGGGTAATGGTGGTGCCATCACTGTAACCATCGTTGTCTGCATCTTTGTACCAAACCGTAGTTGGATTAATGGTTACACTGGCATCGTTGCAATCGCCGCTGGTGGCGGTTAAATTAGAGGCCAGTTTGTAGCCTGTAGGTTGTAAACATTGTGTAATGGTGGTACCATCGCTATAGCCATCATTGTCTGCATCTTTGTACCATACAGTTGCTGGATTAATTACAGGATTAACATCGTTGCAATCACCACTGGTGGCGGTTAAATTAGCAGCCAGTTTGTAGCCTGTAGGTTGTAAACATTGTGTGAGGGTAGTGCCATCACTATAACCATCATTGTCTGCATCTTTGTACCATACAGTTGCTAGATTAATTACAGAATTGGCATCGTTGCAATCACCACTGGTGGCGATTAAATTAGCAGCCAGTTTATACCCAGCAGGTTGCTCACATTGGGTAATGGTGGTGCCATCACTGTAGCCATCATTGTCTGCATCCTTATACCAAATAGTAATTGGATTAATTGACGCAAGAGCATCGTTGCAGTCGCCGCTTATAGCAGTTAAGTTAACTGCTAATTTATAGCCGGAAGGTTGAAGGCATTGAGTAAGTTTCGTGCCGTCACTGTAGCCATCATCGTCTGCATCTTTGTACCAAAAAGTATTTGGATTAATAGCAGCATTATTGTCGTTACAATCGGTGTTATTGCTTACATAGCCTGACGGCTGTACGCAGGCCTGCAAACTGGCACCAGCACCAAATCCATCTCCATCGGTATCAGCATAATAAGCTTGCGAAATACAATTTACAACTTCCAGGGTAACGGCGGTGGGGTTGTAACTAATTTTCCATTTCAAACCATTAGGCAGCGCAGGCAGGTCAAGGGTGGAAAAAGTGCCGGTGTAAGTACCATAACTCATCTCAATAATATTGAAGAAATTGTTTTGAACAGGCACAAAGCCATTCAGTAAAGTGACCTTGAGTGTGCCGCCTAAAACGCTGACATCAGAGGTCAAATACAACTTATCAAAAGAGGTAGTTGATGCTAATTCTATATTGAGAGTACCACTGGTGTTTTGCGTGTATTTACCACCTTGAAACTGGCCAATGCCATTGGTACCGGGTGACAGTACACCGTTGTTGATCACAGAGCCATACCGGCCTTCAGACTTCATCGTCCCATTATTGACGAACGATCCGCCGGAATTGGAGGTGAGTGTTATGCCGCTATTGATGGTAAGTGCGCTGCTGTTATTGCAATATATGGCTTTGTTAGTGGCATCATAGTTAACGTCGAGGGTGACGTTGCGATTTATATTGAATCCGCCTGTAGCCGGGTTAGGCACTTTGTAATCGTACCAAGTAAGCGGGTTTGACCAGGCCTCTGAAGCGGTACAGTTATTAGTTGACACACCTATAGCAGGATCAGAATACGGATCGGGTTTCCAGGGGGTGATAGAACCCGGATTACAATTGAGTGTTACGGCACGATAAAGCGGGGGAATGTCGCCGACAGTGCATTGTACACAGTACCCGTACCATCCGGTGAAACTGGAAGGGTCATAAGCTACTCCTATCCCGGCTATATCTTCCAGTTGACCGCTGCTGTTGAACTTGTAAAACCGGTTGACATAGATTTCGCCGGGGCCACCCATTACTACCGGAAATTCAACTGTAGGCCAACCATTAACTGGAGAAGGCAATCCAGCCCTTGGAGTTACTGCTGTTAAGCCTTGCACTATCCCAATAGTTTGTGCATAACCGGTAGTACTACTACCTACTATCATTAGCAATAACATAGTGCGGATAATAGGGTTTGATTTTCTGCCTATTTTAAAAAGCTTTTTAAAAATTTTTTTCATAATTGTAAGTTGATAGTGTAATGATTTTTTTTATAAAATAAAAAATAGCAACAGAGGGCAGTGGTAATGTTTATAGGAATTGAAAATGTATAACACTAAGGTTGTAGTGAACAGTGATATTAAAAAGGTAGTTGTATACTGTTTTTTTAATTGCTCAAAGATGTTGTTTTACTATGCTCTAATCAACCTAACATTTCTTAGGGATGGGATTTTTGCTTTTGTAAAACTAACAGTACTGCACGCCCCAAACAATCCC
>JANYFT010000281.1 GCA_025359625.1 Ferruginibacter sp. | reverse complement strand
GGTTCTGTTAGTTCGGTGGTGGTAAGGTTTATGGCACTGGCGTTATTAATTAAAATATCAATGCCGCCAAAACGTTCCACTGTTTTATCAATCACCTGCTGTACCTGGTCTTCAAAACGAATATCACATTGCACCGCCAACGCCTGCCCTCCGGCTGCTTCCATCTCTGCGGCAGCAGAAAAAATAGTACCCCCAAGTTTGGGATTTTCTTCAACACTTTTTGAAGCTATTACAATATTGGCCCCATCTTTTGCCAGGCGCAAACCAATAGCTTTTCCTAGTCCACGACTGGCACCGGTTATAATGACTGTTTTATTTTTAAATAACATTGAAATTATTTTTTCAAATTTAAACAAAAAGCAGGTGAACAGGTTAATCCTATGAATCATTTTCAGCGACTTCTTATTAATGCCAATGTTACGTGATGGTTAAGAATTGTAGCTTATCAAAAAAAATTAAACATTTGTTTGATTTTAATTAAACGTTTGTTTAACTTTGTGTTTTCAAATATGTACTGGTTATGGATTTTAATGACAAACAAATACAGATAATAGAAACTGCAGAAACCCTTTTTGCTGAAAGGGGCTTTGATGGCACTTCCGTAAGGGACATTGCGGATGTGGCAGGTGTAAATGTTGCAATGATCTCCTACTATTTTGGATCAAAAGAAAAACTGATGGAAGCTTTGTTTGATTTAAGGGTAGGGAGTGTAAAAAGCAGGGTAGAAACTTTGATTAAAGATGACAGCCTTAGCCCATTGGAAAAAGTGAATATGCTGATTGATGAACATATTGACCGGGTTATGCAAAAACAATGTTTTCATAAGATCATGCTGGGTGTGCAGGTTACCAATAAAAATCCTGCCATACTTAAGGCTGCCAATAATGTTAAAATAAGCACTACAGAAGTAGTTGCAGAAATGATAAAAGACGGGCAGAAAAAAGGGGTATTTAAAAAGAAAATAGATGTTGTACTGATGATGAATACTATGATAGGTACTGTATCTCAAACTATGATGAGCCAACTTTTTTATAGAGAATTTAATAACCAGGAAGGCCTGCCCAATGAAGAATTCCTGGTTTTATTAAAAAGAAGATTAAGCATTCACATAAAAACTTTATTCAAAGCAATATTAACCAATGAAGCATAAACTGACAACCGTAGCAACCTTTTTGGCGGTGCTGTACTTAGTAAGCATACAAACTGTAAAGGCTCAGGACAGTACCCGAAAGATCACTTTAAAAGAAGCGATTGATTTAAGCATAGCCAACAGCCACTTGTTAAAAAACAACAAAGCTAAAATTGATGAATCCATTGCAGCAACCAAAGAAGCAACAGAAAGAAAGTTGCCCGATTTTAGCGTAAGTGCCTCTTATTTGTATCTGCCGGTAAGGCCACAGATCAATTTAAAATCAGACACTTCCGGTGGTGGCGGCGGACCAAAAATATCGCAGGCAATGTATGGCATTGTATCGGCCTCCTTACCATTATTTGCAGGTGGAAAAATAAAATATGGTATTGAATCTTCTAAATATTTAGAGCAGGCAGCTAAACTGGATGCAGATGATAACAGGGAAGCCATCACGCTAAATACCATCAATGCCTATAGTAATTTATACAAGGCACAGGCAGCGGTGGCATTGGTAAAAGACAATCTTGGCCAATCTAACCAACGGGTAAAAGATTTTACCAACCTCGAAAAAAATGGCCTTGTGGCAAGGAACGACCTGCTGAAAGTAGCATTGCAATCCTCCAACACAGAACTTACATTATTAGATGCAGAAAGCAATTATACACTGGCAAGCGTAAACATGGCATTGATGCTGGGTTTGCCGGAGCATACCATTTTATCTGCAGATTCAGCAAGCCTTCAGCAAACGGGTACGGTAAAACCCATTGAAGAATATGAGGCACTTGCATTGCAGGGAAGAAAAGATATAGGCGCCTTAACCCTTCGTAAAAAAGATGCAGAGGTTAATATTAAATATGTAAAGGCAGATTACTATCCCTCCATAGCACTCACGGCCGGTTACATCGCATTGGATGTACCCGGTTTTGTAACCGTTACCAACGCAGTCAACATAGGTGTAGGCGTAAAATATTCGCTCTCTTCGCTATGGAAAACAAAATCAAAAATAGCGCAGGCAGAAGCGAGGGTACAACAGTTAAGTGCTAATCAGGATATGTTGAACGACAATATACGCCTGCAGATAAACCAGGCTTACCAGGCTTATTTATTAAGCAATAAAAAAATAGAAGTGTATAAAAAAGCAGTAGAGCAGGCAGCAGAAAATTACCGCATCACAAAAAACAAATACGATAATGCACTTGCTACCACCACCGATTTATTAGATGCAGATGTGGCACAATTGCAAACCCGTTTAAATGTTACCAATGCAACAGCAGATGCCGTTGTAGCCTACAATAAATTATTACAAACAGCAGGATTATTAAACAACTAATTAATACTACACCAAAACATAAAGTTATTTTTTATGGCACAAAACGAAACAATAAACGCACCAGCAGCAACCGCTCCTAAAAAGCGCAGCAAATCTTTTCTTATTGTATTAATAATACTGTTAATTGCCGGGGGTTGGTTTGGAACCAGCAAATACCTGCATTCCCAACACCACGAAGAAACAGATAATGCACAAATAGAATCCAATATCAGCCCGGTTATTCCCCGTGTAGCAGGCTATGTAAAACAGGTTCGGGTAAGGGATAATCAACTGGTAAAAAAAGGCGATACGCTGTTAATATTAGATGACCGCGACCTTGCCCTGAAAGTGCAGCAGGCAGAAGCTGCACTGGCAACAGCAAAAAGTAACCTTGGCGCTGCACAGGCTAATACCAATGCTTCAAGGGCAAATATTGCCACCACAAAAGCAGGTATTTCTACAGCCGATGCACAAATAGAAGCGGCTCAGATAAATGTACGGAGAACTGGTCAGGATTACGACCGTTATGCCAACCTTATAAAAGATCATTCTATAACACAGCAGCAATTTGAGCAGGTTGAAGCAGCCAAACAAACAGCAGAAAAGCAGTTACATATTTTACAACAACAAAAAAACCAGGTAGCCCAACAGACCAGTGCGGTTAGCTCACAAAGCAATGCCACTTCCTCACAAATTGGTGTAGCCAGTGCTGTTATCAAACAAAGGGAAGTAGATGTAGCCGAGGCAAAACTAAACCTTTCTTATGCAGTGGTTATTGCTCCGGAACCCGGCATGGTATCAAAAGTAAATGTACAGGAAGGGCAGTTTTTACAACCCGGCCAATCGTTGTTTAGCATTGTACTGAACAACGATATATGGGTGGTAGCCAACTTTAAAGAAACGCAGTTTGAAAAAATGCGGACAGGCCAAAGAGTTACCATTACTGCAGACGCTTTTGCCGGTCATGAATTTGAAGCAACCCTTACTTCTTTTTCTCCGGCTACTGGTTCCCGGTTTGCCTTGTTACCGCCCGATAATGCCAGTGGTAATTTTGTAAAAGTAGTACAACGTTTACCTGTAAAAATTGAGTTCGCCAATCAAACAGATTCATTGGTAAAACAATTAAGACCAGGGATGAATGTGGGTGTGGATGTGCATTTATAACCCCCATACCCTGTAGGGGTGAAAAACATTGTCTATCCCTAATTCCCCCTTTAGGGGATAGGGGTAAATATTTTTAACCAGGCATAGTACTGCTATTAAGCTTCATTGGCGTCGCACTCTTGTACAACATACCATTGAGGAACTTTGTAGACCATAACTTGTCAGCACAAAGGGTTTTATAAAACAAGGCATTTTATCTGCCAGGCTTAAATGCCTGGCGGCAATAAAAAATATTGTATGCAACAACAAATGGATTCTTTAATTGAATATGGCTCAAGGCGGGTAATTATTACCATCACCGCCATATTTTGTGCACTGCTGGAAATTGTAGATACCACCATCGTAAATGTGGCACTCAATGATATGCGTGGCTCACTCGGTGCAACTTTAACAGAAGTGGCTTGGGTAATTACTGCTTATGCCATTGGCAACGTTATTATCGTTCCAATGACGAGTTGGTTATCTGTTCAATTTGGACGGCGCAATTATTTTGCTGCTTCTATTATTCTTTTCACCGTTTGTTCTTTTTTATGTGGCAATGCTACCGGTATTTGGGAGTTAGTACTTTTTAGATTTTTACAAGGCCTTGGTGGAGGTGCCTTACTTGTTACTTCACAAACAATTATTACAGAAAGTTATCCGCCAGAAAAAAGAAGTATGGCCCAGGCCATTTATGGTTTAGGCGTAATCATCGGCCCTACATTAGGCCCTCCATTAGGTGGATACATTGTAGATCATGCTTCGTGGCCCTATATATTTTACATCAATATTCCTATTGGTGTTATTGCCACTTTACTAACCTTACAATTTGTACGCAGTCCTAAATACGGCGAAAAAAGTACCGGCAGTGATATTGACTGGTTAGGCATTGGTTTATTAGCGCTTACCGTAGGCTCTTTACAATATGTGTTGGAAAAAGGCCAGGATGATGACTGGTTTAACAGCAGTGCTATTTTATACCTGGCAGTTGCTGCCTTTTTAGGATTGTTCTTTTTCATCTGGCGGGAAACCAGTTTTAAAAATCCGATTGTAGAATTGCGGGTACTTAAAAATGGTAATCTTCGGGTGGGCACCATCCTGTCTTTTATCATGGGCTTTGGTTTGTATGGGTCGACTTTTATTATCCCCTTATACACCCAATCTATTTTAGGCTGGACTGCTCAACAAGCTGGTATGCTAATGGTGCCCGCAGCATTAACCACCGCTGTTATGATGCCGCTCATTGGGAAATTACTTCAAAAAGGTATACCACAGCAATACCTGGTCGCAGGTGGAATGCTGCTGTTTTCCATCTTTACTTTCTGGGGGTATTTTATTGTAACTCCCGATACTAATTCAGATGCTTTTTTCTGGATGCTGATTGTTCGTGGATTGGGTATGGGCATGTTGTTTATTCCCATTACAGCATTGTCCCTTTCTACATTAAAAGGGCAGCAAATAGGGCAGGGCGCTGCATTTACAGGCATGATGCGGCAACTGGGCGGCTCGTTTGGTGTGGCATTAATCACCACCTTTATGGCTCGTCAAAACATGGTACACCGCAGCGACCTTGTAAGCAAGCTGGATGTAAATAATCCAGCGGTGCAGCAAAGGGTACAGGCGATGCAACACAACTTTATCAGTAAAGGAATGAATGCAGATGCGGCACTTAAAAGCAGCTATTCTTCTCTGGACCACATCGTAACCAAACAGGCGGCTGTATTATCTTACATGGATGTATTTTTTTATCTCGGTGTCATCTTTTTAATCAGCGTGCCCTTTGTATTGATGGTAAAAGGCAATAAAGCAAAAAAGGTAGATCTTGGTGAAGCGATGCACTAAAAACTAATGGATAATTTTTTAATTTATAATTGATAGTCAAGCGTTCGAACCAAATGGCTTTTAAAAATATAACCAGTATTTAATTCATGTAATTCATGCAAAAATTCGTGTTGTAAAATAAATAAAAATCCCATCCGACAGAAATACCGGATGGGGTCATAAGATTATCAATCACTATTTACAACAAAGTCGCCTCATGTGTTATATTGGTGTTCAATAATTTCGAGATAGGGCAATTGGCTTTTGCATCAGTAACTGCTGCATCAAATTGTTCTTTATTTATCCCGGGAATTTTCGCTGATACTGTAAGGTGAGATTCCGTGATGGCTCCAGCCGCAGGGTCTAAAGTAATTTCGCATTTTGTATTGATCTCGTCTGCGGTAAAACCAGCAGCATTCAATACAAAACCCAGTTTCATACTAAAGCAGCCTGCATGTGCCGCTGCCACCAATTCTTCAGGATTGGTACCTACACCTTCAGCAAAACGTGAATTAAAGGAGTATTGTGTTTTATCTAAAGTGGTACTTTGTGTGGTAAGATTACCTGTACCTTCTTTACCGGTGCCGTTCCATACGGCGGTTGCATTACGTTTCATTCTTTTTGTTTTTATTGTTTGGAAAAATATGTCTCGTTAAACCCCACCATTATTTTGTTATTCATTTCTATCACCGGCCTTTTAATAATACTCGGATATTCAATCATCAATTTTATCGCCATTTTTTCATTCGTTACCAAGTGCTGGTCTTCTACAGATAAACTTCGCCAGGTAGTACTTTTTTTATTGAGGAGCAGCTCCCAGCCCACCTCCTTACACCATTGGGTAAGCTTCTCTTTTTTTACACCATATTTTTTATAATCATAAAAATCTACCCTGATGTTTTTTTTCCTATACCAGTCGAGTGTTTTTTTGATGGTATCGCAATTGGGTATTCCGTAAACAGTAATTGTATTCATATTAAAATTCGGGTAAGGTTGGTTTTGTATTTCATACTATTTACTACCTTTTAAAAGCTTACACTTTAACAAATACAACACTCTCCGGGCTTTATAAAATTTGAGGGGTTAAAATTACATCAACAATTAAAATCAATGAAGGTTTATAAATTAATTTTCTGAATTAGGAAACTGTGCCGCAGGTACTTTAATAATGCCTGTTACCTGTATGATATGATATTCCTTAAAGTCCTGGCGTGCCTCCATACCAATACCATCAATGATCTCTGTCCTGGTTCGGATGCGTACCGGCTTATCAGTGTAAAATTCAGTCCCGGTGTGGCTTCTGTCCCAATATAATTCATCACAATACAAGGTGTCTCCTTTTATATTTAATACCCTTACACTGTCTCTTAAAAAAACTTTGCTCTGGCTTTCTTTGTACCGGGCATATTTTGCATCCAGTTTACTATCTATGCTATCACGGATATCAAAAAAATCCACATGGATATTTTTAGGAAACTCAATGTAAGGTACTGTATCCTGCACCCTGTACATGACCGGCCCGGTTAATATAGCTTTTTTCTTTCCGGCGACAGAGTATTTAATGATCACATTTTTTCCTTCCTCAATCGCAATATCTTTTTTATTAAATTTTTCTATATCACTAAGTTTGTTTTCGCAACTGCTTAAAAAAAAGCAGCCAGAAAAGATGGCTGCCAAAATAGTTATATGTTCCTTTTTATAGTTCATGCGCTTAATCATACTTATATCTTCTAAACCACAAATCGCCCAGCGATAGACCGATACTTACACGAATGGTACTTTCCCGGATATTCGATTTTTTATCTCCCCTGGTACCTATTTCAATAGCGGTGTTTAACATGGAAGACTGTGTTTCAAAAAAGCTTCTTCTCAGTTTTAACGGAAAACCTGCTCCAAAAGAAAAACCATATTCAGGCAAGTTATTGTTTATTTTTATATAATCGGGGCCGTAATTAAACCCAAAACGATAATGCACAAAGCTGAAATATTTTTTGATAGGGGTATTGTAGGAAGCAGGGAAATAATCTACGCCTGCACGAATTTTCCAGTTATTGGCAACAAGATCGGGCTGTCCGTAAAAACTATAATCCTGCCATCGGGTAGCTTCATAATCTGCACCAAAACTCCAGTGGCCTGCACTATCAGCATAAGTGAAACCAACACCGTAAGTAGATGGGCGAACTACATTGCCTTTAACATTGCTTTCAAAAACACTATCAATCCTGATATCACCACCATTTGCATCGGTTGTGATAGTTTCCCTCACAATATCCTGGCTGCCTTTTAAGGTTTGTTTTAAACTGCCATAAGCGCCTAACCGAAGAGTAGCTTTACTTTTTAACTTTATTTCATATTGCATACCTGCATTAATAAAAGTGCCGCCAAAATGAGTTTTATTAGAAGAGTTGGAGGAGTAATAATGAGTGGTGTCGTTTAAAAAAGTTAGTTTGCTGCTGTATTCTTTATTGCCAAATGCATAACCAAAATTAAATCCGAGGCTAAGGTTTTTAATACGAATTCCAAGCCCTGAATACACTTCATTTAAACCACCGGAACCTTCATAAATAGTTGCCAAACTATCAATGCCCTGCAAACGATCAAACCTGGCAATTTTATAATTTATTTTACTAACCGGTTTTAAGCCCAGGTTGGCACCCATAAAAATACCCTTCTTATTAGCCTTTTTCATTTTTATAGGAAACCCAAGTTGCAGGTAAGATATGCTAAGGTTGGTAGAAGTAAACTTTGATAACGGGGTAGTGCTTTTCAGTGTCCTGCTGTCTATTTCTGCGCCAATATCAAAAATAGTACTCCGCTGATAATTTGGGTTTGATTTGATTACAGCAGGGTCAACATACCCTAAACTACCATAACTTGCCGGGTTGATAAAATTGATGCTCTGAAAATCAGCATAACCTGCTGCAATACCGCCCATGCCCCTTGTTACAATATTGTGGTTTGGCGTAACATCGCCTAACCCATAACGGGAGTAAGGTGAGTTCTCCTGCGCTGCAACAGAGGTATAAAACAGTACAGTTAAAACCAATCCGGTAAATCTCGTCATTATTTGCAGTTATTAACTTCGCTGATAGCGTAAAGTCCTTTGAATAAAAAATTTAAGTCTGCAAATATCTTGTTTTTAAGTTGACCGGCAAAATAGGCGGAATCACCCCCGGTTAAAACCACGTTAAAGTTGCCATATTTTCCGGCATAATAATCAATGAAACCATCGATTTCATAGGTTATACCGGCAATTACCCCGCTTTGCAAATTAGTTTTGGTATCATAACCAATAACAGGAAAATTCCAGTCTTTTTTTACCAGGGGCAATAATGCAGTGTATTCATGCATGGTTTTAAAGCGCATTTCCATACCCGGCGAAATAGCGCCACCAATAAACTGGTGATATTGATTGATAAAGTTATAAGTGATGCAGCTACCCAGCCCGATTACTAAATTGTTTTTGCCCGGATAATAATGTACAGCCGCAGCTACCAATGCCAGCCTGTCTGCACCAATAGATTCCGGCTTACCAACCGGAGTGGTAAAATTTACCTGGGTAAGATGTGATAATTTGTGAAAGCTTGTCTTTTGGGCAAGCATTATTTCAATGGCTTCATTGTGTTTTATAACAGACGAAAGAATGGTGTTTTGTGGCTGATATTTTTCCAGTAATTTTTCAATGGTAGTTACGTCATCATCCGGTAAGATTATTTCTTCAGTAAATATTTCCTCTTCAAATACGCCGCATTTTAAACGCGTATTACCAAAATCAAAGCAAAGTGTTTTTTTCATGTAATTATTTTCCATTTATTAAATGCCGGAGTTGATATGCAACCCTTACTGAATTATCTTTTCACAAATTAAATCCACTTAAATTTTTAAAATGTCCATTCAACTGTATCCTCTTTTTGAGTGTCTCCATTTCTGCTATTATGGGCAACACTTTTAACAGGTGTTGTTTTAAATATTCCTGCCGCTGCAGTTCATGAAATAAACCTAAGAGCTCGTATTCTTCCTTCAAAGAAAGTCCTGCATGATGAGCCACATCATAACTCCGCAATTGTTCAGCCGGTTTTATAAACTTTTTATCAACTTTTAAAATACTGTGCAACTGCCCGATTATTTCTATCACTTTCTGCATTAAAAGGTTGTTGCTTTTCTTATCATTTTCAGGATAAGTTACAATAGCGCCGTTATATAATTTGTCTGGAACTTCTTTCACCACTTCTAATAAACGAAACACTTTAAGGCCTTTTGTCTTAATATCCATTTCGCCATTATCATACAATTGCGTTATTTCTATCAACTCCACCAATGTTCCCAGGTCGCTTATCTTGTCATCAATTACAGCGGGTATGCCAAAAGGCTTTTTACTTGTTTTGCAATCCCCGATCAGTTGTTTATATCGGGGCTCAAAAATATGCAGGTTAAGTTCTTCTCCGGGAAAAACAACAATTGCTAATGGGAATATGGGAATAAAATTGGTCATGATTATCCTTAAAATATAGCCGAAGGTAATAACGAAATTTGAATGTACCCTATCTGCCAAGGGCAATAAAAGTAAAGTGCCAAATTGTAATAACCCATTTATTTGGTAGTTGATTTATTTACATTGAATTTTGTTGGATGTGGCAACAACACCTGCAACAAATTCAGCATGGCGATATTAAAACACTTGCAAGATGCATTTCATTGGTTGAAAACGAAGTGGCTGGCTATGAAAATTTGCTGCAACTTTTACCCGCTTCATCAACACCGGTAATTGGTATTACAGGGCCACCGGGCGCCGGCAAAAGCACACTGGTTGATGCCTTAATTGGTAACATCACCGGGGAGGGAAAAAAAATCGGTATTCTTTGCGTTGACCCTTCTTCTCCTTTTAATTTAGGGGCTTTGCTGGGCGACAGGATACGGATGAGCGAATGGTATAACAATCCAAATGTGTTTATCCGTTCTTTGGCTACCAGGGGTTCGCTGGGTGGACTGCATCCAAAAATTATTGAAATAACAGACCTCGTAAAAGCCGCCCCTTTTGACTATATCCTTATTGAAACAGTGGGTGTGGGGCAAAGCGAAATTGAAATTGCCGGACTTGCAGATACGACCGTGGTAGTAATGGTTCCCGAATCTGGTGATGAGGTACAAACTATGAAAGCAGGCCTGATGGAAATTGCCAACATCTTTGTTGTAAATAAGTCTGACCGTGCTGATGCAGATATGTTTGTAAAAAATCTCCGGTTAATGCTGGCCCCGGCATTGCATAGTCAACAAATTCCTGTACCTGTTATTAAAACGATAGCACTTCAAAAAAAGGGAATATCCGAATTATATGAAGCCATTCAAACACATACCGGGCATCATAAAATGAACGACAAAAAATTATGGTTATTAACGGAAAAGGCTTACTATCTTATTCAACAAAAAAAAATGTCTGCCATTAATAAGGGCGCCTTAAAAAATAAGATTGAACTGGAAGCAGGCAATTTTAATTTATACAAGTTTATACAGCAATACTAAATTTTTATGTCTGATGTCTAATTTTTTGATGTCTGATTTTTATATAGATAAGGTGCTTTGAATATAGCTGAGGCGTATGATGTTTGAATAAAATTTGGTGCCTGCAAATTAGGCATCCAAAATCAGACATCAGATATTCCCTTCTGCATCTTTATTATTTTTCCACCAGCGATAACCGATAACACCTACTAAAATAAAAGGCGTGAACATCAAATAAAGTATGCCGCTGTTTAATCCTTGCGCAGGGCCTTCCCCCAATTGCTGGGCAGTTTTAGTACAGATAGAACACTGGGCATTTACAGTAGATGTAAATAAGCCCATCAATAAAAAGAAGAAAGTTATAATGATTATTTTTTTCATTGCACTGCAAAGATAAAGCATAAAAACTTTCAGCTACTTGTTTGTTGAATTGCTTTAGGTTCGCTATTGCAAGCCTATTAGTGCGGATAATTATTTAAAAAAAACTTCATTCCTTATCACATCCATTATTTCTGGAGTTATTTTTATAGCCGGATGTGTTTTTTTATATTGTTCAACTTTCTCGTTCATCTCTTCAATTTTTAAATCATATTCCTGGGTCTCTTTATTTTCCGGCAACGTACGTTTTGCAAAACTTTCTGCATTTTCGGCCAATTGATAGAAAAGTGCTCCCGCCGACATACAAATGAACAGGAAAAAAACATAATCGTGTAAACCGAAACCATAAGTATACCAAAACCAGCAACAAAAAATAAAGGGGATCATAAAAATTATTTTTTGCTTTACCGCCATCAGCACAACGCCGAGGTAATAGCATACAATACCGAATAAATAAAACCAGTTGCCAGCCCTGGCAGCCATATAAGGAACAACTACAAGGGGAAATATTATATAAAAAAACGTCAGAATTTTAAACATTCCCTTCATGGTACAAGTAAGTAATTTTTAAATTTTTTCTACAACAAAATTAATGATGTTTACTACATCTTTTATTTAAAAGAAGATTTATACATCAAATGTGGTCAAGTGCTTCCGGCCATTTAACGCCTTTCTGCCACTAAATATTTTAAACAGGTTACAAAACGATTTAATCATATTTGTAAAAGGCGCATTGCCTTTTTTTAAAAGCGCCAATGGCTTTGCGCTTAGCAAATTAACACGTGTATTTATTATATTTGCCGCCAATGGCACAAAAAAAATTACAACGCTTTGCAGATATCAAAACCTTTGCCAATGTTCTTGAATACCCTGAGAACATGCAGGGCGAATGGCAGCGTTTTTTTAAAAATACCAATCCTATCGTTTTGGAACTTGCCTGTGGCAGGGGAGAATATACGGCAGGCTTATCAAAATTATTTCCGCAAAAAAATTTTATTGGGGTAGATATTAAAGGCAATCGCATTTACATTGGCGCTAAAAAATGTTTGGACGGACAATTAAGCAATGCCGGTTTTTTACGAACGCAAATAGCCATGCTCCCTAATTACTTTGCGGCAGGCGAAGTAAGTGATATATGGATCACTTTTCCAGATCCGCAATTAAGAACTTCCAAAGCAAAAAAGCGCTTAACGCACCCACAATTTTTGCGATTGTATCAACAGGTTTTACACGCTGACGGATACCTGCATTTAAAAACAGATTCTCCCCAATTGTACCATTTTACAAAAAGGGTAATTGAACTTTACAACTTATTACTTGTTGAGGATTGTGCTGATGTATATGCGGGAAACCTGGCGCCGGAACTACAAATAAAAACGCATTACGAAGCACTCGATATTGCACAGAGCAATAAAATTTACTACCTTAAATTTTCGTTGCCATCCCACATCACCAACCTGGATGAGCAGTTGCAGGAAGAACTAAAGCTAACAGAAAATAATTAACTGTTTTTTTATGCACAAGCTAGCAGAGGGAGAAGATTATTATTACAACGAACAGGGTTATGTGGTGCTTACTGCAAAATATCATCTGCAAAGGGGTGACTGTTGTGGTAATGGTTGCAAACACTGTCCTTATGCCTACATCAATGTACCCGAACCCAAACGCAGTGAATTGTGCAACACTGTTTTAACAAACAGCAAATATCCTGCTTCATAAATTTTGTATCTTTTACAATATGAAAAATAAAATTACCATTAAAAATAACGCCGAAAAAGAAACCCCCAAAAGCACAGTAAAAGAGTACAGCTTTTTTGCAGATGTGTATGATGTAGTGAGGCAGATCCCAAAAGGCAGGGTAACCTCTTATGGCGCTATAGCAACTTACCTGGGCACTAAGTTATCGGCCCGTATGGTAGGCTGGGCAATGAATGCAGCGCAGGTGGCCAAACCAAAAATACCGGCGCACAGGGTTGTAAACCGAAACGGAATGCTTACCGGCAGGTTTCATTTTGCAACCCCCACTTTAATGGAAGAGTTATTGAAAAAAGAAAAGGTTGTTGTGGTGGGTGATAAAATTATGGATTTTAAAAATCACTTTTGGGACCCTTCTGCAGCACTTGGTTTATAAGCGAACAACCCTATCCCCTAAAGAGGAACTACCGGGTGCATCTTCATTTATAAATCTTACTTTCGGCTGTTACTAAAATTGTACTTAATATTTATGCTATGGACGAAAAAACTATTATGGGCAAAATCACTTTTATCAACCACGATAAGGATTATGCAACCATAGAATATGAACACAACGGAAAGAAAAAAACCATCAGCGGTAATATCAGCGAAAAAGAGCAGGAAAAATTAAAACTGGAAAAGATCATTAAAAAAGTACACCAGTTTCATGTGGGTGATGAAGTGAGTTTTATCATTACCTTATCTGGCAGGGGCGATAAGATGATTGCCGATTGCCTCCAGTTTCATTTCAATAATGCACTGGATAACCTCATCAATAAATCGTATGTTGAAAACCGCTTTGTGGGGTATTTAAAAAAAGTGGATGATGATTATTTTGTAAAAGAAACCGGCAGCTATATTTTCTTTCCGCTTATTTTATCTCCCTGGGAAAAAAGGCCACGGGAAGATATTTTAAATGAGCCTGTATTTTTTAAACTGGAAAATACCGGCAAGCCCGATAAGGCCACTGCTGCTTTTTTTAGAAGTGAATACATCCCCGAATATATGTATGCCCTGCAATGTTTTAAAAAGAAAACAGTGCTGGACGCAGAAGTGTATAAAGTAACGCCACATGGTATTTTTGTAAACGTGGTTGATAACAAAATACAGGCAAAAATTGCGGTGGACAAAGTGGCCCCGCTTACGGTGCAAATTGGTGATGTGGTGAAAGTTGTTATTACTTATTTGGGTACATCAAAGATTATTGTTGAAAGGGTTTGAGGAATTTGATTGATGAAGGTATTTGATGATATGCTTTGCAAACGAATATGAGTCATTAAATTAGATTGCGCAAGCACGACCTGTTTGGATGATTATGACAATAGACTATTTTTAATTGGGTAAATACAAAAAATTACCTCCCATTTTATGAGCGACCACTCTATTGACATAAAGCGACAATTTTTTAACTCACTAAAACGTGGAACAGGCGAAGCATATCTAATTTTACAGGACAATCCGAACATTGACTTTTCAGACATAATCATTAGAGGAGCAATTACAAATTATGCTTACGACCAACAGAGTGAAGGAAGTCGAGCAGTTTATATTTATCAATTTATTAAAAAGGTTAAGCAAAAAGATAAAATCATAAAAGCCGTACTATCAAAACTTCAAGTAGAGAAAAAAGATTATTGGAGTCTCGACCAAATGTGTGATTTAACTGTTTTCTTTTCCAAGGAAGGATATACGGAAGCTAAAACAGCTTTATACAATCGCTTTGAGAAAAATGCTGTTGAAGGCTACGAGTTTTGTGGAAAAGGTCAATTGATGGAAATTGATGGCATAAATGGTATTTTAAAAGTAGCCGAAATTGTTGGCAGGAAAATTCTTGAAGAAAATGATTCAGAAGATAGTTACCTTATTGACACTTTTCAAAAAAAGCACAAAGACTTATCCGTTTATGCTGAACTTGCAAAAGCAAGTAAAAAAAATAAATTTATAAAAGCTTACCACAAATCAATACTTGAAAATAAATGGACTTTCTCTAACCATAGAAAATTTACAAAGTTTTCATACGAGTTAGTTAAAGAAAAAATAGAATCTAATAAATTACGTGTTATTTCAGTTGGCAGAGCAAACGACCTTTCAATTGAAGATGTTGAAAAATTAGCAAATGAATTATTAGCAGAGAAAAGCAAACAAAAACAAGAACTTTACTTACGGTTCTTTTCTAAAAGGAAATTCCCATTTGACTATCATCCAATACTTAAAATTGCAAGTGGCAAAAATCCAGCAAAGACAAGACTTATCGAATTTTCAGTTAACTCTCTAAAATATTTTTCAGGCAAGGACATTAGAGAATTAGCGTTAAAAAAATTGAAAGCTGAAAAAAATCCGTTCAAATATCTTGACCTATTAATGAGTAATTATAAAAAAGGAGACAATAAACTCCTAAACGAAATTGCAAATAGATCAGACAATTACGACTTTATTCATTCAATAGGTTTTGGTTATCTTGACATTTATGAAGTTAACAAAACAAAAAATTGTAGAGAGGCACTTGAGACAATTTATAAAAAAATGAATTGTGGACTATGCAGAAAAAATATTGTCAAACTTTTATTTGACAACAATGTTTTAGCAGACACAATTAGACAAGAAATAAAATTTGACAGTAACGAAGATGTGCGAAAGCTCTACAAGTTGACAGACAAAAACGGCAGGTAGTCGACTAAGGCAGAGGAATTTTATTCCAATCTCCTCACGGAACCGTACGTGAACCTCTCGACGGCTACTTTGGCTGAGGTATAAAATATCATCTTAAAATCACTATCAGCCAATATCCGCCCCCACTGAATTTTGCTTAAATGCTATTCACTACCTCCTCTGCAAAACCAAAACTCAATGTCATACCGGCACCTCCTATTCCATTTATAATGTACACCCCGGGTAAAGGATTTAAAAAAACATCTGTATTACCATTGGTCATTTTTGGATAAATGCCATGCCATGTTTCGGCAAGTTCCCAGTTATTGCACAACACAAATTGCTTCAGGTAGCTCATAATCATTTCATTGATAAGAGCTTTATCAAACGGATCAAATGTGTTGGCATATTCATGCGAATCCCCTACTGTAAATTCACCCGATTCATTTTGCGAAACCATTACATGAATACCATAATCCAGGTATTCCTTCATTTCATTTTCATACCGTTCCTTTAATTTTTGCAGTGATGGTGCCACTTTAAAACTATGGTAATGTATTAATGATAATCCACCACATAAAGAAGTATTGATCCTGTTACTGTTTTTATCCCTAAACCGCATCATCTGCAATTTACATTTCGTTATATCCAATGCTGCAAACTGCTCCGGAAAAAGCGTTTCAAAATCGGCACCGCTGCATACACAAATTACATCGGCCTGCAATATTTCTTCACCCATCCAAACCATGCCAGCATCTACGCTGGTTACTGCTTTGCCCCAGATAAATTCAACGCCATGTTGTTCTTTTAAATAAATTGGTACTTTAGCAATGCCCTCTCTCGGGTCAATAATCATTTCTGTAGCACTGTATAACCCTCCCAATAAGCCGTCAGGATTTACATAGGTAAATTTTTCGCTGATGGTATTTTTATCCATTAACGTTACAGGCCTTCCCGTAGCAGAAAAGCCTGCCTGCAACTCTTGCAACACTTCCCATTCATCAACATGATGTGCCACATGTAAACTGCCTGCTTCTTCGTACCAGATACTGGTTATATCAGCAATTTCTTTCCATATATTTCTGCTGCGGATAGCACGATTATATAATTTACCCTCTGGCTGACCTACGGGCCACAACATACCAAAATTGCGGATGGAAGCACCTACCGCTTTATTATTTCTTTCTATTACTGTAACAGAATATCCTTTTAAAACCAATGCCCTTGCCGTTGCCAAACCAAGAATGCCGGCACCCACAACGATCGCTTTTTTATTACTCATACCTTTAACTATTATAGTTGTTTATATATTTTAGAATGTATAAAAAGACTGGTGGCAATTAAAATTACCCCTACAATACCTGCAGTGTAAAAAAGAATGGAGAAAAAATTAACCCAACTGTATTTAATGGTAACAAACTCTTTTACGAGCAATACCAGTACAGTACCCAAATAACCAAACGCATCAGCTATGTACATTACAAAACCAAAGTTTCCTTTTATTTTATATACTGACAGCATCCGTTCAAAATACAGGCAGTTAAAAGGCAAATAGCCAAGGTATAAACCTGCCATTGCCATTACCATCCACGTAAAGGGACTTACAAAATGAAGGTTAAAAAAAATAGTAATTATCAACGACATAGAAACACCTGCCATTATTAAAAAATGGCTCATCCTAAAGGCCCGGTAATTACTTTTGATTAAAAAGAACCCACCAATGATTGCCAGCGCAATCAATGAAATGATGGAGCCCGTTTTAGTAAAAATACCGGCATTGTTCTGGTAGCCTGTTTCAATCCAGAGTTCGTTGGCAAAATCTTCACTAAAATCCCTTACAATAGTAAAGACAGCATAAGCAATCACCACGGGTATCATGGAAGCGCCAAATTGTTTTAAAAATTGCTTACGTTCATCTTTTGTCATGGGGCTACGGATATTTCGGTGTGCTATGTCATCTGCCGAGGGCGAAGGGATTTGTGCCAATAACCACACACTTATTAAAAGCGGAATTACAAAAATAGCACCAGCCGTAAAAGGCATCCACCAGTCTGAAATATGAAAACTTAACTGCAGCCATTTGCCCACTGTTTTTGCAAGGCCCGATGCAAAAATAAAACTGGTTGCCAGCACTGCTCCCATCAGTTCGGTCGTTTTTCTTCCTTCTAAAAAACCAAACACCAAACCAAATACCAGGCCCAGTGGAAGCCCGTTAATGAAAAGGCAAATGATATTGAAAGGTGGGGGAATTAGGGCAAACAGTAAAAGGGATGCCCATGCGGCGCCAATACAAATTAAAATATAAGCCGCCCGTTTTTCGGGGCGCATGCCCGATATAAATTTTATACCATAAAACTTACTGCACATGTAACCCAGTACCTGTGCAATTACAAGGCATACTTTATAAGACATACCCATGAAAAAAATATTGCGGTAAACCCCAACCGTAAAGGGTTTTCTAAAACCATACATGCAGCTATAGACTACAAAAGAACAAATGGATACATAACTTACAAATGCTAATGGCGAACTGTTTATCCAGCGCAGAATACTTTTATTATGATTGATAGGTATAGCACCTGTCTGCATACATTCAGTTAAGAAGTGGTAATAATTCCATCAAATGATGAATTACATAATCGGGGTTTGCTGTCTCTAATTGTGCCCTGGTATGGGCACCTGTTGTAATGCCAATGCACAGACCGCATCCTGCATTTTGTCCTTCCTCAATATCAATAATTGAATCGCCTATCTTAACTACTTCCTTTGCATCGCTGATAAAAAACTGCTCCATTGCAAGATGAATCATATCGGGCAACGGACGATTATTTTGTACATTGGTTGCAGTAATTAAACCATCAATCTGCTCCCCTTCCTTCCAGTTTAATTTTTTTAATAAAGACCTTGCGGTTCTTTCGTTATAGCCGGTATTTAATACCACCAGTATATTTTTTTGTTGCAGCATTTTAAATAATTCCCCGGCACCTTGCTGAGGTTTAATTTCAATATTGTCATACGCATTTGCCAGTGCTTTATCAAAAATAATATAGAGCTTTCCTGCCAGTTCATTCTTCTGTTTTCTTGTATCCAATTGTATAATATCTTTTATAGCCTGTAATTTTTCTTTACCGGCACCCACTGCCAACACCTGCTCTAAACTAAAATTATAGCCGGCATCATTGATTACCTTTTGCAGGGTTTTATATACCACATTGTCTTCATCAACCGTAGTACCCGCCATATCAAAAACAACCATTTTTATCATCGTAATTATCTTTAAAATTATAGCTGACATTTTACAGTGACCGCTGAAAATATTTACATGCTGTTCTTTAAATGTGCTATCATCATTTGTTTGTAACGGTCCAGCGATGGTAGTGGTTTGGCTGTTTCTTTTGCCTGCTCATCCCACCTGCGCAATTGCACATACATTTCGTGCAAAGGATCGCTTTCAAAAGCTGTTGCTTCTGCTGGCGACATAACACCACCCTGAAAAGCCAACGTTTTAATACTGGCTTCAGATAACTGGTTGAAATATTCTGGGTATTTAAAAGTGAGGTAACGTTTTGCTTCCACATGCGATTGCACGAGCTTTGCAATTTTTTCACTAAACCCTTTGCTGCGTAAATAAGTATAGCCTAATTTTTCGTGGTCAACAATGCCAACACCATCCATGTGCTGCAGTTTTTTTTCAGGAAAAGCAAATTCACATAAATGGCCAATATCGTGAAAAAATGCAGCCAGAATTACTTCTTCATCAGCCCCGGAAGCTTCCGCCAATTGGGCGCACTGGCACATGTGTTCTATCTGCGAAACGGGTTCGCCAATATAATCTTCGTGGCCAAAGTTTTTATATAATGATATTACTTCGTCAACAGTTTGTTCTATTTGCATTGGTGCCATTTTTATTGTAAAATAACTGTCAATAATTTTTATAAATCCTATATGCTTAACCCCAATTATTTACCATTATTTAAAAAAAACTATAATATATTTAGTAGCACAACCAAACATCTCACCTGGTTTTTATTTATTCACCTTTGGTTTGTTTATAATGATTCTTACGCATTTCATCTTCATCATCCATATCGGGGCCCTGCATTATTTTGTGCCAGTCCATATTGCGGTGGTATTTTTTCATTGCCTTCTCCACATCAAATACCCTTGGGTCATGCTGTTCTAAA
>JANYFT010000363.1 GCA_025359625.1 Ferruginibacter sp. | reverse complement strand
CTCAATCTTTCGGAAATCCATTGGGTGACTGTTCGATTGCAACGATATGTACCCGCCACTTACTATATCCTTTCCTGCTATAATAAATTTCTTTGCTTCCAGGTGGGTACTATCCAGCCGGGGGTTTTCAAATTGTATAATCTGTTCCCCATTCACAAAATGGGTAATCTTTCCATCGTTCACTTCAATCTCTGCAGTAACCCACTGGTCGCCTGCAAAAGTTCTTTTCACGGTTGGAGGGGTGCAGTAAGAACTGTTTCTTTTTCCATTCATTTCAACATACATGCCTGAAGCACATATCTCACCTGTGGGCCGTTCTCCGGTTTCCTTTCCACCAAGGAGGTTATACTCAAGGCACACAGGAAACGGCTGGTTTAAACTGATTGTGCCCGGCGGCTGGCAATGATATTGAATACCGCCATCCCTAAAACCCCAGGATGGCGCCCCTGGTGTAAGGTTACCAACAAATCTGTATTCAACTTTCAGTCGGTAACTGGTAAATTTCTTATCATAATACAATGCCCCGAAACGGCTGTTAAAACTGTCGTATTGATCATAACGGGTACAGAGCATTTTGTTCTCTACACGGAAAGTATTACCAAAATTTTCGCCCAATGAATATCCTGCTATTTTAGGTTTCCAGTTGTTAAGGTTCTTTCCATTAAAGAGGCTAACCCAGTGCCTTATAGGGTGTGCCTGCAACGGATTATTTTTAACCTGGTATGATTGTAGCAGAAAAGATAGACTTAAAAAAAGTAGTCGTAAGTATTTCATATTGCAACAATATTTTAAAAGGAAAGATAGGCAAAAGTAATGGATGAAATGCCAGAAAGACAACATTGCATTTTACTCTTTATTATTTAAAAACCATTACTTTCCTTTAATGATTTTATAAGTAAAAGAAAAATATAGTGAATCAACTTTATCTTAGCGCTTGGCTTAAGGTGAAGTAGATTTCATCAACTCTTTCAGGTGTTTTTATTGATGCTGTAATTGCCGCAGTCCGGTGGGCGGGGTACCATAAAAGCATGGTACCGTTGATAAAAAGTTAACCTATTATTTGTGGCTATGAAGTAATGTTTGTAATGTTGACAATCGGAACAAATGGCCGCAGAACGAAGTTTTGCCTGGTAGGATAAGTGGCGAAATAAGTTTTTGTTCCTTTAGCATTATCACTTTAAAAAATATACATTATGACAACAAAAGAAGTGGCGTGCAAACTGGTGCAAATGTGCCGGGATGGAAAAATAGAACAAGCCAAAGAGGAACTGTTTACTGAAGACACCGTTAGTATTGAAGCAGCCGAAGGCATTCTGCCTAAAGAAATAAAAGGATTAAAAGCTATCCAAAAGAAAGCTGAATTATTCATCTCTATGGTTGAAGCATTCCATAACACTATTATAACTGACCCTATTGTTGCAGGCGATTATTTTTCTGTTGCGTGGGAAACAGACCTACAAATGAAAGGACAGGAAAGGAAATCGTCAGGTGAAATTTGTGTTTACAAAGTAAAGGATGGTAAGATAATTTCAGAGCAATTTTTTTATTAACAAACACTGCTGTAACAGTAAAAACGCTGATTTTAATGTGAGTTAATGGCTTGGCATTGGGATAATCAAGACATAGACTGAGCCATACTTCCATTAACAAGGTTAACTAAACGGTATTGAATTATTGACCACAAAAATTAAGGGTTTCCCAAATACATTTTATTCAATTGTCCATTAAAATTACCGGGTTTTATTTTTAAACAAAGTAATTTTAACTAATAGTAAATCTTTTAAAATTAATTATTATGGAACATACAAAACGTTGGGAAGAGTTAAACAAAGAAGCACTTGAAAAACTGGACGAATACATGAAATCAAAAGGCACTGCTGCTAATGACCATCATGAAAAAATAAGTTCTGCAAAAGACAAGTGGCAGGCTGCGTGGAATGAGTTTTTAGAAACACTGGTGGTGCTGGAAAAATTAGAAATTTAATAGCCCATTGTGTCGCACTAAAATTGTTGTCAGCCTTTCAAACAACTTATTTTTTATTTGTTATAATTCGTTAACTTTATTATTCATCAAATAAAAAGGAGGTATTCATGCAATCTACAGATCAATCATGGACACCTTCGGTAACCGCAAGTTAACCGAATGTTCAACAAATAATCTGCCTGGCCTACGCCGCCAGGGAGCCACCAGTTTTAATTGGTGGCTTTTTATTTAATATTACCCTCCGTTCTTTTCAAAACAAGCCTGTAAATTTTTAGTCAGCTGCAATTGATGCAGTAACTTAAATTAGGAAGCTGAAGTCAATTAAAAAACTAAAAGTAAAAGAGTGCGACGCCACCGCAGTCCCACATTGCTTCTTAGCCCGGACAATAACTTTTAGACAACATTTACTAAACGAATAATTACCGTTTATTTTTAGCAATTATTTTTCATACACCCAATATTCCCAGGGCTGCATATCAACATCTTTCACTATTGTAAAATCTTTGGTTGTTTTGGTAAACACTTCTGTAAAATTACCGGTAACGTTTTCATCTGTTATGCTGCAATGCACAACCTGTTTGCTAAAATTGAGTAATACCAACACTTCATGCTTTCCATTTTTGCGCAGGTAGGCCATCACGTTAGCAGGTGAATCGGTAGATAGATTGTAAGTGGTTACGGCCTCATCTGCCGCCCTTAATGCAGGGTTATTTTTGTGCAGGTGTAGCAGGGTTTTGTAAAAGTAATGCAGTTCATATTTGCCATTCCATTCTATCGGATCTTTATCAAAAAATTGCAGGCGTTTTAAATTAGGCAGCTCCTGCCCGCTGTAAATTAATGGCATACCGTTTCTTGTAAAACTAAATACGGCAAACGCTTTAGCGGCATCGCCATACTTTTCATATTCGCTGCCGTTCCAGGTATTTTCATCATGGTTGCTGGTAAACCAAAGTGGGATGGCATCTGGCCCACCATTGTTATCGTATTGATGCACTATCTCATCCAGCATATATTTATCCTGGTGCTGTTTGTAAAATTCTTCTGTCTTATGCATCCAGGCCCAGGTGTAGCAGGCATCAAATGCCTGGTAATAATCGGGATGTTGCAATGGGTCACTCTCAGCCAGCCAAAACAGCGTTTTTGTTTTTTCCAGTTCAGTCCTTGCCTCTCGCCAAAAGTTAAGTTCTACCCAAAAAGCCAGGTCGCAGCGAAAGCCGTCAATATCACATTCCGTTACCCAATACTTCATCGCTGCTATCATGGCATTTCTTAAGGCCGGGTTTTTATAATCCAGTTCAATAATATCCTCCATGCCACTGGCAATTTTAAAATCACCGGTATCGTTGTCTTTTTTAAAATAATCAGGGTTTGTTTTTGTCCAAATATGGTCCCAGCCTGTATGGTTGGCTACCCAATCAATGATCACTTTAAAAGCCATGCTGTGGGCCAGTTTTACCAATACTTTAAAATCATCCAGCGTACCAAATTCGGTATTAATGGAAGAGTAATCGCTACAGGCATAAGGGCTGCCCAGGCTGCCCTTTTTATTTTTTTGTGAAATAGGTGTGATGGGCATAAACCATAAAGTGGATACGCCCATTTCTTTCAGCCTCGGTAATTCTTTTGCAAAGGCATTAAAAGTTCCTTCGGTTGTGTACTGGCGAACGTTCACTTCGTATACATCTGTATTATTTATCCAGTCGGCTTTTTTATAGCTCATTGCGGTAGCTTTTCTATTTTGGTAATGATTGATAATTGCAACAACGGGATAATGAAATACCCGTTATTAAAACAAACGATATTTTTCATGTGGAAGCAATTTTATTTTGCTCAAATGTATGACAGAATGATGGTTTAACCTCAGCCCAGGCGCCTCTCTGCCCATCCTGCCATGGGCCACCTTCTTCAAAAGAGAAGGGAAGCGGAATTGGTTTTATCAGAGGAGAGTTTAAGTAGAATATTTTCCGGAGTTTTATTAGTTTAAAGTGCACTGTCTATTATCCATTTCAGGCATCTGCTTTACTAATTGTATGTATCTACTATCTACACCCCTGCATCTTTAAAGAAATCATACATCCCACATCGGCATCAGACATAAAGAAATATCCTGATCAGAAATAAAAATGCTAAACAATGTACCTTTGCAACAATGAAACAATTTAATGTTCCCATCACCTACCGCAGCCCGTTAATTGCGGCTATAAAAAACAAACGCAAACAGCAGGATAAAATGAAGAAAGATTTCTCGCCTACCTTGTTGGATTTCGGTTCTGTACAAATTTATTTATCCCGGCATTTTGGTTTTTGTTATGGCGTGGAAAATGCTATTGATATTGCCTTTAGAACGATTGATGAAAACCCGGGCAAAAAAATTTTTTTATTAAGCGAAATGATACATAACCCACAGGTAAATACCGACCTGCAGCAAAGAGGCGTACAATTTTTACAGGATACCCGTGGCAAACAAATAATCCCGTTTGAAACATTAACTAAAGACGATGTAGTGATCATTCCTGCTTTTGGTACCACACTTGCGATTGAAGAAAAACTGGAAGCCATCGGCATACCCACAGCCAAATATAATACCACCTGCCCTTTTGTAGAAAAAGTATGGAATCGCAGCGAACAGATAGCTACCAAAAATTACTGCGTGATAGTTCACGGTAAACCAACACATGAAGAAACCCGTGCTACCTTTTCGCATGCGGCCAGCAACACACCAACTATGGTGGTAAATGATATGCAGGAAACAATTGCCTTAAGTAAATATATCACCGGAGAAAAACCAGCAGTTGAATTTTACAATGAATTTGCCGGAAGATTTTCTAAAGGCTTTGACGTGGAAAAAGACCTGCAACGTATTGGCGTGGTTAACCAAACTACCATGTTGGCAAGTGATACACAGGCCATTTCAAATTTTTTAAAACAGGTGATAATGGATAAATATGCTTTAACAGAAGCAACCATTGAAGCACGTTTTGCAGATACAAGGGACACTTTATGTTACGCAACCAATGATAACCAAACGGCTGTGTATGGGCTACTACAAACACCGGCAGACATTGCTATTGTTGTAGGCGGTTACAACAGCAGCAATACTTCTCACCTGGTAGAATTGTGTGAAGAAAAACTACCGACTTATTTCATTAACGCCGAAGAAAAAATAATTTCATCAAAAGAAATAGTGCATTACAATTTTCATACAAAACAGGAAAATAGTACACTAGATTTTCTTCCGGCAAATGGGCTTGTAAAAATTTTACTCACCAGTGGCGCCAGTTGTCCGGACGCAATGGTAGAAGGTGTTATCAATAAACTGGTTTCTTTTTTTACTTCTCAAAAAAATATGCAGCCCATTATGGAGCAATTTGTGTAACAGGTTATTCATTTTTAAAAACCAACTATGCCCTTAACACTTCCCGCTTCCATCAACAGAACTTACCGTATTGCCGTGAGTGTTTTCTTTTTTATAGCAGGCTTTGTATTTGCCTCCTGGGCTAGCCGCATACCCGATATTAAAAACCACCTGCATTTAAGCGATGCCGGTTTAGGCAGTGTGTTATTAGCATTGCCTGCAGGTTTAATGGCGGGCCTTCCTTTATCCGGTTACCTTGTATCCCGCTATGGCAGCAAAAAAATAATGATTACCGGCGCCTTTTTATATCCTTCTATTTTATTGTTGCTTGGCTTTGCTGATACTACCTGGCAACTAACCGCTGCATTATTTATGTTTGGCTTTTGTGGTAACCTTTTAAATATTTCTATTAACACACAGGCCGTAGGTGTGGAAGCAATTTATGGCCGTTCTATCATGGCATCTTTTCATGGCTTGTGGAGCCTGGCGGGCTTTTCAGGTGCAGCAGCAAGTACACTCATGATCTCTTATAGCCTAACGCCACTTCAACATTTTTGCATCATTTGCACGGCCGCTTTTATATTGATTTTTGCAGCGTATAAACATGCACTGCCCCATGATAGTGGTAATACAAAACAACCAGTATTTGCCAAACCAGATAATGCAATTCTTAAACTAGGCATGATAGCTTTTGGGTCGTTGGTTTGCGAAGGCACTATGTTTGACTGGAGTGGTGTTTACTTCGAAAAAGTATTGCAGGTACCTGACGCATTAAGAACTGTGGGTTATATAGCATTTATGAGTTCTATGGCTGCTGGCCGGTTTGTAGCAGACTGGCTGGTAACGAAATTTGGTGTAAAACAAATGCTGCAGATCAGTGGTATCATCATTTGTTCCGGACTGCTCACGGCTGTTATTTTTCCTTATATGGTACCGGCTACTATTGGCTTTTTATTGGTAGGCCTTGGTGTTTCTTCCGTGGTGCCTTTAACCTATGGCCTTGCAGGAAAATCCACCACCATGTCTCCAGGTGCGGCACTGGCAGCACTTTCCACCGTGGGCTTCCTTGGTTTTTTACTGGGTCCGCCATTAATTGGTTTCATTGCACAGGCTGCCGGTCTGCGTTGGTCCTTTACCGTTATAGCCGTCATCGGCTTCACCACAACCATCCTTTCAACCAAAATAAAAATGGAATAATAATAAAAATTTAAAACCATTTTGTCCGGGCTAAAAGTATTTAGCGTACCAAATTATTTGGATCATTCTGCCCGAATGCCAAATTAGGCTGTGATTGCGCAGGTCCGCCGCGATGGATCGCCGTCTTCTACGGTATACCTAATGTGAACAACGGTTTATGGTTAAACAAACTTCGAAAAAATAATTCTAAAAATAAACCAAGTTAAAAATATCTTACTGGGAATTTTTTCTTCTAAATCTGTATTCCTCTTCATCAAAAATAATATTCCATGAACACTTCAGAAATATAATGTTAAAAATTATGGCAGTAATTTTGATTATTATAATTAAAACTAAAAATTAATTTTATGAAAAAGATCATTCTCATCCTTGCTTTTTTTACAAGCGCAACAGCATTTGCACAAAAATTTGAGATAGGCGGAAAGGCTGGTGCAAACATAAATAATTTTACAGGACATGGAAACTGGCAAAATGCAAAAACTAATTCTCTTGTTGGGTTTCATGTTGGTGGATTTGTTAGTTTTTTTCTTGGAAACAATTTTGCCATTCAGCCTGAAGTATTATTTTCTTCCCAGGGAGCAAAATACCAGGATGCCACCCACGAAGAAAACCTGAAACTCAATTATATAAACGTGCCGGTAATGCTGAAGTACAGGGGCAATAAAGGGTTTTATGTAGAAGCCGGCCCGCAGCTAGGGTTTAAGATCAGCGAATCAAGCAGCAGCATCGACAGCCTTGGAAAAAGTACTGATTTGTCTATAGCAGGAGGCATTGGTTACCATAGCAAAATAGGCCTTGGAATTGGTGCCCGTTATACCGCTGGTTTATCTAAAGTTGGCAATTTTAAACCTGCTAATGGCATCAATCCTGATTTTAAAAATGGCGTTATTCAGTTAAGTATTTTCTACACTTTATTTAATAACAGGAAATAAATGTTGAAAAATTATTGTATAAAAACAGTCACATAAAAAAGCCACCAGGATATGGTGGCTTTTTTATGTGACCGCTAATGGATTAATTATTAGGTGTAGTCCCTTTTTTAATTATCACTTTTCCTTCCATGTCTATTGCTTCACCTTCTTTTAATTGCATTGCTGTCCCATCAGCCATTTTAACTGAACCATCATTTTTAACTGTAGTTCCATTAGCTAAGGTTAAATCCTTATCTAGGGCCATAACATTATTACCCTTCATCACCATCACTTTACCGTCTTTCATCATTACACAATCCTTCATGTCGTGCATTTTTTCCATTTTCTCCGGCTTTGCCATCTTAGTTGAATCCTGAGCAACTGCTGCAGTGGTACATGTACCCGCTATCAGTAAAAACATAATTAATTTTTTCATTTTTTTGTTTTTTAGTATTGTATGAATTTGTTTTACCTTAAACTAAATCCTTGCCAAAAGCAAAAATGTGCAAAACTTATAAGATTTGTTTTTTGGTAATTGCAGATACTTGTAGAAACATTTCCCCTTAGGTGATCATGGATTGCTAATGCAGCAAAAATATTAACAAAATGGAAAGAAAGAAATGACTAAATCCACCTTTGGTTAATGCCTCCAATTGTAAAAGAATATAATGGAGAAGTTACCTGAGCACTTATTTATTCTTTTATAAAACCCCACTCTCCTTTAAGCGAGAGTAGCTTTGCGCTTTCCAACCGGGCGGTATCATAATGACCAGCCTCATTTTTTTGCCGGAATGCTTCATATAAACTAACCGCACAAGCAACAGAAATATTCAATGATTTGATGATGCCCACCTGCGGAATGATAAAGTTGCCATCTGCCATCGCAATGATTTCTTCACTTACCCCGCTGTGTTCATTACCAAAAACCAAGGCGACCGATTCCGTTAAATTCAATTCAAATAGCCCAACAGCATCTGCACTTAAATGTGTGGTATAAATTTTTTTATAGTTTTTACGGAGGGCGGCAAAACATTCATCTGCATTTGTAAACTGGTGGATGGTTAGCCATTTTGCGGCACTGGAAGAGCTTTTGTCGCCCCATTTTCTGTGAGGTGGAATTTTGTTATTCAAAATATAAATATCCTGTATGCCCACTGCATCACAGGTACGCATAACCGCAGATATGTTATGTGGATCAAATACATTTTCCAGCACTACTGTTAAATCGGGTTGTCGTTTTTGTAAAACACTGTTAAGCCTTTCTGAACGTTCGGGTGTCATAGTATCTTTATATAAAATGAGGATCGAAAATACGCATTATGAAAGTAACGGAAATGCCAGTTCCATTTATCAAATAAATAAATCCATAAACAAATGATTCTGTATTTTTAAAGATAAAATTATTAGGAATGAAAGGATACTTTTATTCCGGTAATAGCTTTCCTGAATTTTAAATGCCTTTAAAATATTTACATCAAATATTGTATGAGAACAATCTTAAAGAAAGACGAAAAAATATTGCTCATTACCCGCCAGCATTGGATTAAATTGGTGCTGTCTTTTTTTGTGTGGCTTGTGGTAGCAGTTCTTTCAATATGGCTTTTGCAAACTATGGGACTCATCATAACTTTAGCAGCAGCATTGTACCCCCTGTTTGAATACCTTAACTGGAAAAGTAATTTATGGTGTATCACTACAGTTAGAGTAGTGGACGAAAGTGGTTTTTTTACCCGGTATTCAAAAGAAAGCCCACTGGATAAAATAAACAATGTGGAGTATGATCAAAGTATTTGGGGAAGGCTTTTTGGATATGGTAATGTGGACATACAAACAGCCGCAGAAATGGGTGAAACAACTTACGAACTAATACATCATCCCAAATTATTAAAAGATACCATTACTCATGCGCAGGAAGAGTATAAAAAAACGGCCATTATTAACCAAGCCACACAGCTGGCTCAAGCCATCGCTGCAACATCGTTCGCCACACCGCCCTCGCAGCAAATGATTGCAGATGAGTTACATAAATTATTTGAGCTATTGCAAAAAGGAGGTATTACGCAGGAAGAATATCTGCACCAAAAAAACAGGCTATTAAAGAATTGATTTTTTTATGGATAAAATATTTGTAAAACCATGACATTGTATATTCCCTGTGTAAATTATTGGAACAAACTGTAAATGCAGTACGATATTACTTATCAGCACGGGGTAAAAAATATTTACTAAAAAATAATTTTAATTTTTTCATAATAAAAATTATTGAAGAAAAATATATTGATGCATTTTATTATTGCACCATTACTGTTTTTACCTGTGCTAAATTATCCCCATTTTTAATCTCCAACTGGTAAATGCCTTTTAATAATGCCTTTCCTGCGTTAAATGTTAGTGACATGTTATCACTACTTACAGTAAGTTTATTAGTGTACACTACCTGACCAAAAATATCCATCAGCTTCACCTGGTAAATACCTGCCTGCTGATTTTGGATTTGCAAATTGATAGTACTGCCTTTTAAAGGATTTGGATATACCATAAAAGATGGATTTTTTTGTATGGAAGGTAGTTTCACTGTATCACTGTATATTATTTCACCTTTTGGAGTAATCGTTTTTATACGATAGAATATGTTAGCAGTAATATGGTTGTTATCAATCCACAAATAATTACCTGAAGTATTATTTGCATCGTTAACCAACGTGGGATTAACAAGCAAAAAATCTTTTCCATTTAAAGACCTTTCTACTTCATATTTAGTCATGTTTGTTTCGTTCTCCACCTTGAAATTAACCGTAATTTTTTCTCCCTTCCGATAGGCATTTATTGAGGTAAACGCCAGAGGCAAAGGCGCTACAAATGGTTTAAAAATAATTTTGAACCTGTTTATTGCAGAGGAGGCTGCATCAGCATTTACAGTAAAATTTATTTTGGCAGTGGCAGCCAGGCCTAATGACGTGCTGGTATTTAGATAACCATCAACAAAAAAAGCTTCTAAGCCTACATTGGTGCTCAAATTTGTAAGGAGCTCTATCTGATAATTGCGTTTTTTTGTTTTCCATAATTTTATAAATAATGTATCATTGGCTTTTATAATCGGCCTTCTTTCAACAGCTAATGTTTTACCATAACGAACTAACCCAATATTTTCAAGGATATTGGTAAACTTAATTGCATCTTCTAAAGTAACACTGTCATGATATAAATTATTATACTCTGTGTAAACACCATCTGCCAATATGGTAGAATTATCAGGTTGTAATAAATATAGACTTGTTCTTATCGATTCAGTTAAGCCATGCGGGGCAGATGTGCTTTTATAAGTGGGAGTGCCTGCTGTAGTAAATAAAGGGCTTAGTAAAAAAGAAAATTTAAGTAGATTTTTAAGGGTTATTCCTTTTTGAAAATGATTTACAAAATAACTGTAGAAGCCTACCAGTTTTGTGGTATAGTTTTTCATAATAATGGATTTATTTTTCAGGAATATTTTGATATTATATCTAAGGCTCAAATAAAATATTCACTGATGCAATAAAACGGAAATATTTAATAGTTATTGTACTGCAACCTATATTGAGATAAATGACTACACTTATTGAATTGAAGAAAACTTGGTAAAAGATAAAAATTGCTTAACAAAGGCAACAACAAAAGGAAAAGAGGAAGCAATGGAAGTACTGGAAATTTTGCAAAAGAGTTTGCTGTTTAGATAGCCTGCAATCAGATGCAGTCACCGGGGAACGGAATAAAAAAATTGCTAAAACTGCGTTACTGGTAAGTAAGCCAATATCTTTTATCAGTACACTTTCCTTATAATCAGGATAGGAGAAAATTGGTTCGGTATCAAAAAAAATGGAAACGCTCAGGAAGAAGAAACCCGTAACCTGACTTCTTTGGTTTGCTTAACTTAACGATAAGAAGGCTAAATAGCTGGGTATTAAAATGATTAAAACATTATTAAAATCCCTGCATTGCAGCCCTGAAAGAATGTTATTATTTCAAAGCTCCAATGCTATAGGGATAATAAATTAAGCAGCTCAATAAAGCGATTGCAATTATAGTTTTGTTATGTCATGCTCTGCTACAATTGTTTTTTCAACCACGCTCGTATTTACTGTAAACGTTTTTAAATACGTCTTTTTTCCTGCAACTAACTTAAAATTTAAAACCTGGTCATTACCACGCTTTTCAATTTTAAATGTTCTTGGTTTTAAACTTGCTGCCAGAAATGAAGAATAAAATTCACCTTCATTTTTGTCAGAAATAGCAAATAATGTATTCGTTGGAATGTTTGATTGTAAGGTTACCTCAAAAAGAAGGTATTTGTCTTCATCACCAAGATACTTTACCTTAAGCGGTTCTTCATAATTTACCGAATAAGATGCTTTTAATGTTTGTGCATGGGTAATATTTGTAAATATTACGATAGATGCAACTGCTACTGCGATGTTTTTGATGTTTGTCATAATCTTAAATTTAATTGTTAAATAATCATTGTTTTCCATTTATTGCTTCAACAATAAAAGGGGTAAAATTTTTATCATATAACGGCTTGGTAAAACTACAAACGCTGTGGTTATGTTTTTTATATGGCTGGCTACGTTTAAAACTCTTTGCAGGGTTTTTTCATATTGAGTTGTAGAAAAAATGATTATTGATTATCATTTTATATATCCACAACATTGTAAAAAAGTACGAATAACAACAACAGTAAAATGCTGTTGATGATGTAAAGGTAGAATGAAGTTTTATTGATTGCGAACTAAAATATAGTGGCTTTATTTATTGTAAAAATGATAATAATATCACAAAACCATTGCTGGGTATAGCTTTTATAGACATCTGTTAATGATGCCCAAAGCATTTTTTTTATGCTGCCTTAACAATTTGTTCATCAGTAATTTTTTCAACACAGCATTAAGTAAAGTAAATAAATAAAATAAATGATTACTTTTTTATCACCTCTTAAACTATATATAAACGTTAGGTAATAAAAATTATAGTGCCCATACAGCCTGTTAAATTACTGCTGTGTTTAGCAAGCGACAATATTTTATATACTGCCTGGTAATAACGGATATTAAAAAGCAGGTGATGATATAAATCAAAACCTGCTTTCTAAAATCCAAACAATTTATACTATCATTTGCTAATTTATTTTTAGTTGTTTGGTTCCTTCTTCCGGAACTTTTCTTATTTCTGTATTGCCACCGCCATCTAATGTAAGGTTTACAGGCTTGTTGGTTTTCCAGGCACCTTTTGTAAAATCAGGAACATCCATACTGCGTGAACGGTTAGCTACAGATTGCTCACTTAAAGGAGCAACAGAGCTCCACAAAGCAGCGTCATACACATCCTGGTCAACTGGCAAACCATTGCGCAGGTTATCAATCAACCGCCAATCCATAATAAAATCCATACCGCCATGGCCACCAACATTTTTGGCAATAGCACCGATGTGTTTCACTATCGGCAGTGTAAACTTGTCTTCCAATGCCTTATATTCTTCTTCTTTTATCCAGTCTTCGCCAAAAGAAATCCTTTGTGGTTCCGGCCATTTATTGGCCATTCCTTTTGTACCACTGATTAAATGAATTCTTGAGTAAGGCCTTGGTGTGCTTACATCATGCTGCACCATAAGCGTTTTACCCTTTACGGTTTTGATAACAGTAGTATTCATATCGCCCCGAAATTGTTTGTTTTTAAATTCATTGTAAAAGCTATCTGTTGCTGCTTTTTCTTTTGCCATTGCGCCCATTATAAAATCGTTGGACGACATGGATACAAGGTAGTCCATCTGATCGCCCCGGTTAATGTTAAGGCATTGCGCTATGGGTCCTAATCCATGGGTAGGATACAGGTTACCATTACGGCTGGCATTTTCTTTCAATCGCCACATTTCGGCATAACCATTCTTATTAAAATTCAGGCTTCTTAAATCATGCAGGTAGGCCCCTTCTGCATGCACCAATTCTCCAAACATTCCGTTGCGGGCCATATTTAAAGTAAGTAATTCAAAAAAATCATAGCAGCAATTTTCCAGCATTACGCAATGCTTTTTTGTTTTTTCAGATGTTTCAACCAACTGCCAGCATTCATCAATTGTTTGTGCAGCGGGCACTTCCGAGGCGGCATGTTTACCATGCTGCATTGCATACACCGCTATGGGCGTATGTAATTTCCAGGGTGTGGTAATATACACCAGGTCTATATCAGGCCGGTTACATAATTCTTTCCAGGCCTCTTTACTACCGCTGTATGCTGTAGCTTTTGGCAACCCTTTTTTTGTTAATATTTCCTGTGCCTTATCAACCCTGTCCGGATATTGATCACATAAAGCTTTAATTTCAACCCCCTCAATAAACGACATCCGCTCAACTGCGCCAGGCCCACGCATACCCAAACCAATTATTCCAATACGCACTTTTTCCATTTTAGGTGCTGCATACCCACTCATATTAAAACTTCCGGTTGAAGGCCGGATATCTTTCAGTAAAGAACGGTCACTTTCATCAGTTAATACGCTGGCAAATGTTGGCAAGCCGGATACCATACCGCCGGCACCTAATGTTATATTCCGTAAAAATTTTCTTCGGTTTGATGGCATGACTTACAATTATGGTTAATGAAAAATAACTATTATAAAAGCAATGAAAATTACAGTTTTTAATTATCTAAAAAGAAAGCAAACGATTGCGTAACTTTTTTTAAAATGAAAGTAAAATTGTTTGTCAACAGTAAAGCAAAATGTAATTATTTTATTGCTCTGCATCTTCATTGTTCTGTCTATTTATCATAAACAAAATATAAGTGCGGCCTGTCTGTTTTAGCAGGTATTCTCTTTCCATTTATAATTTCCATCAGCAAAAAT
>JANYFT010000265.1 GCA_025359625.1 Ferruginibacter sp. | reverse complement strand
TTTAGAACACATACGGCCAACGGTTTGATTAGTACCATCTATTACATACCAGTTGTGTGTAACGGTAGCCTCGTTCGCATGTTTGGTGGTGAAATGTAGTTTACTCATTTTTTTAAATTTTAGATTAATTCCTTTGAATCCGGAGCGGAGCCGAAGTATAGTGATGCCTTCGCTATCCCGAAGGGCTTTTTTAATGGACGGCGAAGGTAGGTTGCTATATTTTAATTTCCTACAAAAGGAGAAAGTATTTTTATGGGAGCTTCGCAATAGATTGGTTTTCAATATTTTTTTTGACTAATTATTTTTACCTCTACCTAAATTACAGTAAACAAGTTCATAATTTAGTATTTAATTTGAAATTGATTGTTGTGACATCATACTTATTAAAAAATCAATTGGGTAAATTTTTGAGGATGATCAGGTGTTCCTTATATCTTAAACCAAGGTAAGTTGTAAGTATTTAAAAGATACTACAGACTAAATTAATTGGGAACTAAACCATGCCGCTTAAAAACAACAACCTTTTTATTATTTTACCTTACACAATAGGCATTGAATTATTTAATTTTACTACAGAAGAAATTATATGTACGATAAAGAACAAACAAAAAGCTTGCAGCAGAAAACCAAAGAATGGCTGTTATCCATTAATTCAATAAACATTAAAGAAAACGTTGCTGATGGCATAGAAGATTTGCGATATGTTCTTCGATTTCATGAATATAGATATTATGTGCAAACTAACCCGCTGATAAGTGATTTTGAATACGACAGTTTATACAAATTGCTTGAAAAATTGGAAACGGAAAACCCGGCACTCATCACCGAAGATTCACCTACACAAAGAGTTGGTAAAGGGCTGATCAATAGTTTCCCCAAGGTGCAGCACCTGGTACCCATGCTCTCTTTAGAGAACTCTTATAATGCAGCCGACTTACTGGATTGGGATAGAAAGGCAAGGCAACTTTCGGACCTGCCCGAAATAGAATATTGTGTTGAACCCAAATTTGATGGTGCCAGCATATCACTGATTTACGACAACGATCAGCTAAACCGTTCTGCTACCCGTGGCGATGGAGTAGTGGGTGATGAAATTACGTTGAATACCAGGCAAATAAAATCTGTTCCACTCACTGCAAAATTCAGCAGCTATGGAATTGACCAGATAGAAATACGCGGTGAAGTATTAATTAATAAAAACAATTTTAAAAAATACAATGACAAACTTATTGAGGAAGGTATTCCACCATTTGCCAATCCAAGAAATTCTGCGGCAGGCTCGCTGCGCATAAAAGATACAGTAGAAGTTAGCAGAAGAAATTTAGAAGCTTTTTTATATCACGTTAGCTATATCTCAACTACAAACAATCGCCAACCCCCTACCCATTCTGGAATGTTGGACATGTTATGGAACCTGGGCTTCAGAAGCCCCAAAAAAGAAATGATCGTTGTAAAGGGTATTGACAAAGTGATTCACCATGTGGAAGAATTTGAAAATAAGAGAGATACATTGCCTTACGAGATTGACGGCATGGTGGTGAAGGTAAACGACCTTCATTTACAGGAACGTTTGGGCATGACTTCTCATCATCCCCGCTGGGCAATTGCTTTTAAATTTAAAGCCAGGCAGGCAACCAGTAAATTATTAAATGTAGGTTTCCAGGTAGGTAGAACCGGTGCAGTTACTCCTGTTGCCAAAATTGCAGCAGTATTGGTTGGTGGTGTAACGGTAACAAGTATCTCTATTCATAACGAAGAGTATATCAAAGAAAAAAATTTGATGCTGGGCGATACGATATTGATAGAGCGAAGTGGCGATGTAATACCGCAGATAGTGAAATCATTTGTGGAACTGCGAAATGGTGGTGAAACAGCGATACAATTTCCTACACATTGCCCTGTATGTAACGATAATTTATTTAAGCCCGAAGGCGAAGCAGTCTGGCGTTGCATTAATATTAATTGTGCTGCTCAGGTAGTGGAACGGGTTATCCATTTTGTAAGTAAAGATGCCATGGACATAAAAAGTTTTGGCGAAGCCAATGTGCGCAAGTTTTATGATCTTGGTTTCTTGAAAGATGTTCCGGGTATTTACGAATTAAATTTTGAGGCCGTTGGCCAGATAGATGGCTTTGGTAAAAAATCACTTGAAAATCTGCAGGCAGCTATCGGCAGTTCAAAAACACAACCATTGCATCGCTTAATATACGGATTGGGTATTCGTTATGTAGGTGAAACCACTGCAAAAATACTTGCCAATGTTGTGGATCATTTATTGGAATTTACAAATTTTAGCGAGGAGCAATTGCAACAGGCAGAAGATGTTGGCATAAAAGTAGCAGGAAGTATTTATCGCTTTTTTCATGATGAAAAAAATCTGCAGATGTTGCAAAAGCTGGAACAGTTGGGCATTTCATTAAAAAATCAAAAAAAGCAGTCAAACGTTAACGATACGCCGTTTGCAGGACAAACATTTTTATTTACAGGTACACTCTCGCAATTAAAAAGAAGTAGTGCAGAAGAAAAAGTAGAAGAAAACGGGGGTAAAATTGTTAGCGGGGTAAGTAGCAAATTAAATTACCTTGTAGTAGGTGATGATGCCGGGAGCAAACTGGAAAAAGCCAAGAAGATACAAACCATTAAAATAATAAGCGAAGAAGATTTTATAAAAATGCTGCCGACTTAGCAAAATAATTTTTTATATTTATAGTGTGGCATTTATACAAAATAAAATTGGAAGTGCAGAATGTTTGCCAGTGAAAAAAATCTAAAATCATGCTATATGATTAAAAAAATCCCTGTAGAAAAATGGAACCCTTTACAATTTATCGGCCACAAAGTATTGCGCAAAAAATATGCAGTGTCTTCTTTGGGCCGGGCTGCCAGTTATACTGAAGATGTAATTAAAGATGGCAAGCTGTTAAATGGCTCTTTAACTTCGGGTTACCGAACGTTAAATCTTCATTTAGAAAAAGGTAACGGCACCATTTATCTGCATAGGGAAATAGCAAAACTGTTTTGCAAAAAGCCATCACCAAAACATAAATATGTTATCCATATAAATCATAAAAAAGAAGACAACCACTATAAAAATTTAAAATGGGCAACACTTGAAGAAGTAGGAAGTCATCAGCAAAGCAGCCCTCAAAAAATTGCCTACAAAAAACGACAGGCTGATAAAACAGAAGGGCTAAAACTAAACGCCATTATAGTGAAGGCCATCAAAGAAGCAATCAATAGCCCAAAGCGTAAACTAACTTATAAATTGATGGCCGCCAAATATGGTGTTAGCGAAATGACACTGTATAGGATTAAGAGCGGGGAAAATTGGGGAGGCATTAAATAGATTTTATTTTTACAAACACGTAAAAGGAACCCCATTTGAGTTCCTTTTTTATTGCCCTACATTTGCGTCACTAAAAAATAATTATTACATGCTGCAATCCACCACAATTAAATTTTTAAAAGATCTTCGAAATAATAATAACAAATCCTGGTTTGATGAACACCGGAAAATATACGAAGCCGGCAGGGCTGATATTCAAATGATGGTGGGTAAATTAATTCCTGCTATTGCTGCTTTTGATGAGCCTATCGGAACACTACAGGTAAAGGATTGTACTTTTCGCATTAACAGGGATGTTCGGTTTAGTAAAAATAAAAGTCCTTACAAAAATAATATGGCAGCTTATTTTAGCCGGGGTGGAAAAAAAGCAAGTGTAGCAGGATATTATTTTCATTGCGAGCCGGGCAAAAGCTATGCTGCCGGAGGTTTTTACTCACCTATGCCTGTTGAACTGAATAAAATACGGCAGGAGATTGATTATAGTTTTGAGGAATGGAAAAAGCTGATCACCAATAGAACATTCAAAAAATATTTTCCTAAAGGTGTTGATGGAATAGAATCGCTGGTAAGGCCACCAAAGGGATATGATGAAAATAATCCTGCCATCCTTTACTTAAAAATGAAACATTTTATTGTAAGCAAACCATTTACAGATGCCGAACTGCAAAACAAAACATTGGTAAAAGAGGTGGCAAAAGTTTTTGAAACCATGAAGCCCATGATTGATTTCTTAAACAGGGCTGTGGAGTAAATGATCTTGCTGCTTACATTAAATTTCCAATCACGCTCTGGCCCTTTTTTTTTGTCAATTAATGCTTTATAACAGGACAATCTAACCCGCTCTTTTCCCCAAATTTAAATACCAACCCAATGGTATGCGATTGATAAAAATCTTTTTTTGAAGGGTTGGCCACCTGGCTGAAGCCATCAATATAATCAGTGAATGTGTACCTGAAATTTGTTTCGGCAGTTAATGCTAATTGGGGCGTTAAGTAATATGCTACTCCGGCACCAACCGGCAATACCAATATGGCTTTAGGCGGTGTTCTGGTTAAATCCCGTGCCAGCCCAACCTGCACCCGTGGTTCATTTGCAAAAAAAGTTTTGTTTAAATTGCTGGTTCTGCTCACGTTTAAAAAACTTACACCAGCGCCACCGAAGAGGTATGGCGAAAACCGGGTGCCAATTTCGTTACTATTGTTGCCAAACATATTCCAAACCAATAATTCTGAAACCTCCGTAACCGGTGATGAAAAACTAAGGTTGCGTTGCGGCCTGTATATTGGCTTTTTATAAAGGGATTCATTGCCCCGTAACGTTCCAAAAACCAGGTTGGTTCTTAAAATAAAAGAAGGGTTTAAAATTCTGGAAATGTAAAAACCAAGCATTGGTTTTAATGTTTTGTAAGAACCTAATGCAGATGGTGTAAGATCGCCCTGATAAATAAGCAAACCGCCATTAACACCTACCTGCCAGTTACTTAAGTTTAATTGTGCTGTGGCAATGCCTATACTTCCAATCAATACTGCAATAGTAAATACGCCTGCTTTGTTTGGTTTACCCATGGTGATTTATTTGGCTCAGTTTTATTTATTGGGGAGCAAGGTATAAATTTGTTTAAAAAAGGATTGGAACAAGATATACTAAGCCATATTTTACCCGAAGGTTTGCTAGCGCATTTTAGTATTATAGAAGTTTTGTTGCTAGGCGA
>JANYFT010000361.1 GCA_025359625.1 Ferruginibacter sp. | reverse complement strand
GTTTTTTGATCATGCTGAAACCATTACTGACAGCCAGTTACAAAGAGTTAAAAATTTAGGCGGTGGTATTGCGGTTCAGTTCAGGATGTATTTCCAGGGAGAGTTGTATAAAAAAATGTATGGCGAACCCGATCACCAGTTGCCGCCAATCCGTAAAATGTTAAGTATGGGTATTCCGGTAGGGCTGGGTACAGATGCTACCAGGATATCAACCTTTAATCCATGGATGAGTTTACACTGGGCAGTGACTGGTAAAACAATTGGAGGTTATCAATTTTGGCCTGTTAAAGATGTACTATCCAGGTTTGAAGCTTTGCAACTATACACAACCGGTAGTGCCTGGTTCAGCGGCGAAGAAAAATTGAAAGGAAAAATTGAAGCAGGGCAATATGCAGATATGGTGATTTTGAATAAAGATTATTTTTCTATACCTGTTGATGAAATTAAAAATGTGCATTCATTACTAACCGTAGTAAATGGCAAAGTAGTGTATGCAGAAGGAGTGTATAAAAACCTGGCTCCTGAAATGCCTGCAGTTATTCCATCATGGAGCCCCGTAAAATTTTATGGTGGTTATCAAAAATAATTAATAAGATTAGGTACAACATTCACAAACCTAGTCTCAGAAATAGTTATACCTCATTTTCTTTTTTTTCTTGATAAAAAAAAGAAACAAAAAAAATCAAGGCTCCGAATAAAAAGGCTGAAAATTTAAACATGATCCTAAAATCAACGAACTCGCCGCCAGACTTCAATGATTTGTAGCTAATGCTGGCTCAAACAGCGTTGATTTCTTAACGGATCATGTTTAAATTTTCTAGCACTTTTTATTCGATGCCGCTACCAGTTTTATTTGCGAACCAAATACATAATTCTAATAATTAATTTATGAAAAAGATATTTATCCGGTCAGTTAACCCATCTGTCTCACATCAGGCTTTTAATATTGGGATGTTATTGTTTCGGATAGCGGTATGCCTGGAAATGATATTTGTTCATGGGGTTAAAAAATTAGGCATTGGTGCAGCCGAAGCCGAAAAAGTACCTAACCCCTTACACTTGCCGGAGGTTTTTAATTATGCCTTTGCTGTGTCAGCAAATGTCTTCTTCCCTTTTTTGGTGTTGATAGGACTGTGTACCAGGCTGGCAACATTACCTACGCTCGCTGTTACACTAACAGGCTATTTTATTTTGCATTGGAATGATGCCGCTTTAGTAAAAGACACTCCATTTATTTACAGCTTGATTTTCTTATTAATACTGGTAATGGGCCCGGGAAAATATTCTTTGGATAATTACTTTTTTAAAAAATTAGTAAAATGAAAATCACCTGGGTTATAATAGCGTTGGTATCTGGTGCATTTCTGCCTATACAGGCTGGATTAAATTCTAGGATGGGGAAGCTTGTTGAAAGCCCTGTGCATGCATCACTTATTTCTTTTATTGTGGGAGCCTTCACAGTTTTATTATACAGTATTCTTACAAAACAGCATGTGGAATGGGCTGGGTTGCGAATGGCTCCTCCCTATGTTTGGTTAGCAGGCTTGTTGGGTGCCTTTTATGTTACTTCAATTATTATGGCATTTCCCCGTATTGGACCGGCAATGACTTTTGGAATTGTTGTAGCCGGCCAAATGATCATGTCGGTCTTGCTGGATCATTTTAATATCCTTGTTGCACAACAACATTCTGTTAATATATGGAAGTTGCTGGGCATTGTATTAATAGTAACAGGAGTAGTCATAATCAGAAAATTTTAACCATGAAGAAAATAATTTTTATACTTGTAATTTACTTTTGCCAGGTGGATGTATATGCCCAAACAACACTAATCTTTAAACCTATGAGATATGATGAGGATTATGCTGCACTAAAAAAGGACAGCAGCAATAACTGGTATAATAAAACAAAGTATCATCCCTTTTGTAAAAATGGTGATACCTATCTAAGTATTGGTGGTGAAGTACGATATCAATATTTTAATTTTAAAAATGAAGATTGGGGAGAATCTCCGGAAGATAAGGAGGGCTATATTTTAACCCGTTACTTAGCCCATGCGGATTTGCATCTGGGGAAATATTTAAGATCATTTGTACAGTTGCAAAGCAGCTTTGCCAATGGCAAGCTAACTACACCCTCACCTGTAGAGGAAAATCAATTAGATATGCACCAGGCATTTATTGATATAACGTTGCCTGTTTCAAGACAACAAAAATTAATGATGCGGTTGGGCCGGCAGGAATTATCGTATGGGTCACAAAGGCTGGTTGCAGTGAGAGATGGGCCCAATAACCGCCAGTCTTTTGATGCTGTTAAATTGATGTACATCAAAAATAATTTTAAAGCCGATGCTTTCTTCTCACACTACGTTAGTTCCAAACGAAATATTTTTGATGACGGATTTAATAAAAATACCAAATTCTTGGGCGCTTATGTAGTCGTAAATAAAATTCCAGTGCTCCAAAATATTGACATCTACTATTTAGGTCTTTCTAAAGCAACAGCAACTTTTGATGATGGGATAGGAAAAGAATTGCGCCATTCGATTGGATCAAGAATTTGGAAACAGTCCGGTAACTGGCAGTATGATTTTGAAGGGTTGTATCAATGGGGCAAATTTGCAGCAAAGGATATATCTGCCTGGACGATATCTTCCAACACATTGTACAGCTTTAGTTTATTAAAGGGCAGTCCACAATTGGGTTTAAAAACAGAACTCATAAGCGGTGATAAAAATTATGATGATGGCAAATTAAATTCATTTAATCCTTTATTTCCAAGAGGTGCTTACTTTGGGTTAGCGGCATTAATTGGTCCATCAAACCTGACAGATATCCATCCCTCGGTTGCTTTTGAACTATCAAAAAAAATAGACCTGAGTATTGATTATGATGCCTTTTGGCGATACAGCAGCAACGATGGTATTTATGCGCCAAATGCATCATTGATTTATTCGGGTAGAAATATCAGCCATACATTTATTGGTCAGCAATATTCAACGGAGCTTGCTTATACGCCCAATAGCTTTTTGTATTTCAGGGTGGAATTTACCTGGTTTAAATCCGAAGCATATTTAAAGGCTGCCGGTGCCGGGAAAGATATTTTATTTACGGGAATTACTACACAACTTAAATTTTAATCAATTTTATTTTCACCATTAAACTAAAAACAATGTCAACAAACAAATGGGCAATTGACCCAACACACAGCGAGATTCAATTTAAAGTAAAACATTTAATGATCAGTACCGTCACGGGACATTTTAAAAAATTCAACCTGGAAGCAACAACAGATGAAGATGATTTTACAACAGTACAGAATGTAATCTTTACTATTGATACCGATTCTGTTGACACCAATAATGAGCAACGGGATGCTCACTTAAAATCTGCTGACTTTTTTAACAGCGAAGCGTATAACCAAATAGAATTTGTTGGCATGGCGTACGAAGGTTCTGGCAACGAAGGCAAACTTACTGGCAACCTTACCATCCGGGGCATTGCTAATCCAATTGTTGTTAATATCGAATTCGGCGGAATAGTTGTTGACCCCTATGGTCAAACAAAAGCAGGCTTTACCATAGCAGGAAAAATAAACCGTAAGGAATTTGGATTAACCTGGGGTGCACTCACAGAAGCAGCAAATGTAGTAGTGGGTGATGAAGTAAAGTTTAATGGAGAAATACAACTAATAAAACAAAAATAAAAAACATTAAATTCAATTATTGCTTTATCAGGTGGGCGTATTCCAAATTGTCACAGCCGTAAGTGGTATGTGAAGACACAAACCACGGCTCGGGTAAAACAATTTAATGAGTTTGAACCTGTAAAGGGGTTTCATATAAATGGCAAAGCATGTTTAGGAGAACACCGGATGAATTTTTACTTTTCGATATTTGCAATTATTTATCTTCACTCAGTCATGGTTCCAAAGCTGAGTGAAGATAAATATGGTAGCGAAATAATGTTTGTTGACCGTTTAATTATTTTACCTCATAAGCAACAACTGAATTTTTCCAGAAAGTTGGCACGTACATAATTTTTTTTGCAGCATCGAGGCCGATGTCTGCAGTATTTTTCTTTGCTGTTTTTGTATCGAGCAGCAATTGCTTTTCTCCTTTATCATTTACATACCATATGGCACCCTGCCAGCACGAAACAAGGAAATCATTACCTGAAATATTTTCAACTCCATCAGTTCCGCCTTCCATGCCATTGGCTATCATGGTAAGTGACTTGTCATTGTTTACCTTGTACAAACCTCCGGCATCGAGCATATAAAAATCCCTGCCACGCATTAATACGCCATTGGGCCCTTTCAGTTTTTCAAGGTATACCGTGGCCTGGCCATTTTCAATTTTATATATCTTCTTATCTTCCGAATCGGAAACCCATATTATTCCATCCTTACCTATTGAAATATCATTGAGGCCCTTTGCACCTGTTACCGGCATAGTCTTCTCAATTACACCTTTCATTATATCTATCACAATAATATCGGTGATATCTGCCACGTACAATTTTCCTTTGTACATACCCATACCTTTTGGAGCATTCAATCCACTGACCCAATCGACAGCAATTATCTTTCCATCAAGTCCCACTTTACCAATAGAACCCTTTCCATCTTTACCCCATGGATTTGTGCCATCGATATTAGCAACATATAATACTTTATTTTCAGCATCAAATAAAACAGATTCAGGCACTTTTAATAATGTGTCTGTTTCCCAAAGCATGGTGAGTGAATGTTGCGCAAACGAATTTCCGCAGCAGCAAACTGCAATGATGAGTGAGAGAAGGAATGATTTCATAATTGTTTTTTAAAAGTAAAATTAATGTCGTTAATCTGCCTGGTTAAAGGTACCATTTATTTTAAATTTTTCTTTTTTTTGGTATACGCTAAATAATTTGCATTGATACACTAACCCTATCGCTAATAAAAAAATTGCTCTGAAACTATTTTGCCATCCTTTACTTTGTATACGCAAATTTTACTCATTGTTTTTCTTAGTTCTCCTTTCATTTGTATATCCATTCCCAGCCAATAGAAAAATAATCCCCGGCTACCACTGGATCGGTGATAATACTGTCACGAAATTGTTCTACCATCGATATAAATAATTCAGCCTTTTTTTCGATAGCTTTTATGCCCCTGGTTTCTATTGGAAAAATGCTTTCTGTTGGTTCAAATATTATAAAAGTTATTTGGTAATATTATAATCGTTTTTAGTTGAATTTAAAAGCCCTCACCTGTCAAACCATTTTTTAAACGCCGGTGCTTTCTCACGGCTTACATCGGCCTGTATTTTTAAGGGAGGTTTTAAAGTAACGGTTAGTTTTTGTGTGTCATGTGGCTGCACTGTTTGTATGGCATCTATATGTATAATACACTGCCGGTTGGCACGGTAAAATAACCGGGGATCCAATAATTCTTCAATGTCTTCCATGGTTGTAAAATCAAGAATATGTTTTTCGCCGCTGAAAGTAAAAATGTAATGAATGTGTTCCTTCATAAAGCAGGCAATATCTTTGGTGCTTATGGGCATCCATTTTCTTTGATGGCTTACAACAAACTTTTCTTTAAAGGCAGGCTGCGCAAAATGCGGTTGCGTGAGTTTCTGTATCAGTAAATTAATATCTGTAGGAAACACTGATTTACTTTCTATAATATTCCTGCTTTTATCGATGGCTTTTTTTAATTCTTCTTCATCAATGGGCTTTAGCAAATAATCGGTACCATTTACTTTAAAAGCCCTGATGGCATAGTCATCATAAGCAGTTGTAAAAATTACTGGGCAACTTAAGGTGTACATATTGAACAACTCAAAACTTACGCCATCGCTTAATTGTATATCCATAAAAATAAGGTCCGGTTCTGCATTTTCAAAAAACCATTTTTTGGCGATTTTTAAGCTGGGCAGCACTTCAATAATATCTATATCATTGCATACAGCTTTTATTTTCAGTTGTAGTTCCTGCGCAATTAATTCTTCATCTTCTATAATTAATGCTTTCATAACAAAGGAATTTTTATGGTAAAATAATTTTCATCTTCCTGTATAATTATTTGTTTGCCGCTCAAATAATAATAAAGCGACTGCATGTTGGACAAGCCTTGTTTATTACTGGTTTCTACAAAATTTTTCTTCTGCAAATTATTTTGTATCACCAGCCAATTGCCTTCTGTAAAAATGTCTACAATCAATGGTTCAGCGGTATCAATTATATTGTGTTTTATGGCATTCTCCACCAGGTTCTGTAGCGTTACCGGTGCAATTTTGCGGTGCATATATTCATCTGCCACAGTAATGTTTAATTTCAACCCTTCTTTAAACCTTGTTTGCTGTAACTGTGCATAAATTTCTACCAGTTTTATTTCATCAATCAACGGTACTGTTTCACTGTCCCTGCTTTTTAAAATGTACCGGTAAATTTTAGACATCCTTTCTAAAAATTGTTTTGCATTGGCCGGGTTACTGGTTATTAAACTGCTTAACGAGGTAAGTGAATTAAATAAAAAATGTGGATTAAGCTGCTGTTTTAAACTTTCATACATAACCAGGGCTTTTTCTTTTTCTAAAGAATATGCTTTTGATTGAAGGATAAGCAGTTTCTCTTTTTGAGCAATACGAGACTTATAAAAAACATTCACTGATGCAATTGCTATCAAAAGCAACAGCAAACGAAACCACCAAGTTTTATAAAAAACTGTTGCCAGGTATATCTGCAATATTTTTTCCTTTACATTCCAGTTATTTTGTTCAACAAAAGTTTTGTAATGAAAAATATAGTTACCTCCCGGTACATTGGTATAATTTGCCAATCTGTCTTTTGTATAGATCCAGTCCTTATCAAACGGTTCCAGCTTGTAAGCATACCAGGCTTGGTGTGGATTGCCATAATTAAGCGCCGTCATTTCAATTGAGAAAAAATTCTCATCATAACCCAGCCGAGTATTTTTCATTTCCTCAATGCCTGAAGGAGGGGTAAACTCTTTTCCAAAAATTTTGAAAGAAGACAGGTATACATTTATATTTTCATTTTTTGCTTTGTACTCATCGGGGTTAAAAAGCCACCAGCACAATGGACTTGCCATTGCAATTATGTTAATAGTTGCCCTGCCCGCTCTAAGCTTTCTTCTTTATATATTGATAGCCATGTTTGGAAATCAGCGAATGAATTAATATTTCAAACACAAATACTTTATTGATTTAACTGCATTATTACCAACATGAATTCTATAACTAAATATTTAGCGGGTGGCACTTTAATGCTGGGTATTATTATAACAGGTTTTCTTTTTGCAATCCGTGGCTGCCTTTCGGCTTATGATGAACGTTACGCTTTACCACCTATATTATTCTTCGAAAAAGAAGATAAGCAGGTGTTAGTTAGCCTGGTGAAATTTTCGCAAACAACTTCCTATGTGCAGGAAGGTGGAACTACCACAAAAACATTCAGTAATAAATATTTTATACAATGTAATAATGCGGCTACTGGCGAAAAATTGTTGAGCGAAGAAATTGAAGGGCATAATATAGTAAAGCATTTTCCGGAAGAAGTACTTGGTGCAGCAGGTAACAAGGCCTGGATATTTATTGATGAACTAATGGCCTTTGATGCTTTCACCTTGCAAAAGCTGGTAGATTTTACAAGAATAGAAAATAAGAATCCACTGCTAAAAGGAAAATTGCCCGGCGAAAGCAGGTACTATCATTTTAATAATGACAATAAAAATATCAGTTTCACTGCAAAGGACGGTTCTCAATGGCTTTTGAATACAACAACATTGGTAGCATCTCCTGAAGAGGTAAAAGTGAAAAGTGAAATGGGTAGCGATAAAATTGTAGCTGAGGCAAAATTGAGAAACCTGCAAAGATTGAATACTGGTTTTAAGGAAATGATGATTAACCAGGATACAGTTAATGCACAATGGTTGGGGATGTACTCAAAAGAAGAATTGGAAAAATTAAACCCTGTAGTATCAATCTCAACTGAATATGGAGACGAAACAAGGCGGCAATTGTTTACTACTGTGCTCAACAAAACACAGGAAAATAATTTTTGTATTAATAAAACTGCTTTATACAACACTGCACCGGAAGAATATTTTTTAGACGGTGGCTTTTTATTAAATAAACAAACGGCAAAACCAATCTGTCTAACTAACCCCAACAGTCACCTGGTAATTTATAAAAGCCAGGTTGGCATTGAAGGAAAACTGATGCTCAGCCGCATTGACAAAAATGGAAAACAGGTGTGGAAATTAAATACTGGCCTCAGCAGTTGGATTGATTGGATTTATACCAATAACAGGCTTTATATTTTTGTTAATAATAAAACCCCGGGTTTAACAAATTGTACTTTACTACTGAGCATAAATGTAGATTCCGGTGTATCAAAATGGTACGATTATTTTTCAGATAAAAGCAGTCAGTCAACAGATAAAAAAGATTTACCCCAAACACTTCAGCCTGATTTAACTACAACTTAAAAAGCTATTACTACTACTGAAAGAGATAGATTTTTTAAATCCTGTTGCACTTACCAATTTTGTTCTGTTAACTAATTTATTAAGCAATAACCATCTAATTAAAAATGAAATATTGTAAACTTTTCCCAATACTTTTTACATTGCTGTGTACAAAGTATCATTCAATGGCACAAGCCAATTACAAACCTGTTATGCCATCGTCCAGTGTAGTTACACACAACAGCAGTTCACGAAGTATCACCACACTCGATTACAGTTTGAATGCAGTATTATGGCAGCAAAGAAGCGGCGAATATAAAGCGCTTTGCTACCAGGCTTTTGCTATTGCAAAAATGAAGCTAATTGAAAAGATTGGCTTACACCAAAAAGACGCCATGCCGCTGGCTATAGTAACTGATATTGATGAAAGTATATTGGATAATAGTCCGCAACAGGCCAGTGATATTTTATACCACAGAACATATACCGAAGCAAACTGGAAAGACTGGACTAGCAAAGCTGTTGCTGCTCCACTGCCGGGTTCGGTAGCATTTTTTCAATTTGCAGATAAAATGGGGTTACAATGTTTTTATGTAAGCAACAGAAGGCCCGAAGAAAAATCTGCCACAGTAAAGAATTTAATTGCTGCCGGTTTTCCGCAGGCAGATAGCGCACATGTAATGATGAAAGATACCACCTCTGATAAAGAGTACCGCCGCATTAAAATAAAGGAGCAGTATAATATTGCATTGCTTATTGGTGATAACCTGAATGATTTTGATAAGATGTTTTACCAGCAACCTTCTTACACCCGTTGCAATTTAGTAAAAGATAACAGCGATTTGTTTGGGGATACATTTATCATTTTACCCAATGCCCTGTATGGCGATTGGGAATCGGCAATATGGAATGGTAAAAAAATTACGCCATCAGAAGCAGACAAATTAAAGCATGAAGCTTTGTATGAATATTAATAAAGGAATCTCTTAAAAACATCGGGTTATGAAACAACAATTTATCATTTTAATATTGATAGTAATCAACTGCTATTCTTCAACCGCACAAAATAAGATTATGAAAAATACTCCTGAAAATAAATTGAAATCAATTCATCATAAAGAGAATTTGCTGGGACAGGCAATTTACAAATCTTTAAAAGAGGAGAATAGTAATAACTGGATATTGCTTTACCCCACCAATGATGAGTACAAAAATATGTTGCAACTTTTGCTTGCTGCAAAAAATGAAGGGTTGACGCAACAAAAGATGGACGGGATGATTGAAGAGCGAAAACTTGAAGCGGCGGCTGTTTACAAAGCAGAATTTGAGACCTACTTAAAGCAGGCCGATAGTCTCGGCATTAATTGGAAAGATGCTGTGTTTGAGAAATTTGATTTTGAAGCAATGAATCCTCCAAACCTGAAACTAAAATATTTAAACGGTGATATTTGGTTTAAGTGCCATCAAAATCATTTTGTAATAGAAGGTATTGAAGCTGTTGAAATTGAAACAGCGTATAAATTACAAGCCGTAAAAGGTATCCGGCAGGTAGATGACGGGGAATGAGAATATTGAAGCAGTATTCGGAAATTATTGACTCAGTATTTTAATAAAAATGTATGGACCTATGCCAACACATTTACCTATTTTAAAAGGGGCTTGGATTTATCGGTACAGCAAAAAAATAAAAATAAAATGTGAATATACAAACGTATCACCCTAAGAAAATCACTGCGAATAGGTACAAAAATTATTGATAAAAAATGATTTTATAAAGGTGTAACCTTTTAAATTATTGCTCATCTCTAAAGTACACCTTATAAAAGTTCATATTCTTTTCTTCATCAAAGCCTTTTTCAATCAGGTCTTTGTTGCCATGAATATAAATGTGAAAATTTTTATCCAGTTTTAAAATACTTTTATAGGCACGGGCCTGTTTTTTTACAGCAGCATTGTTAATGGCAAAATTGTCAGTAATGGTTGTTTCAAATTCCTGCTCATAATCTTTTTTATAGGTTTTAAAAGATTCAATGCCCTCTGCATAACCAATTACTTCATTGCTGAATTCATCTATATTAAACTGATCCTTCTCTTTAAAATATTTTAGGGACCGGTTTAGCAGGTCAATCTTATCCGTTTTACTAACACTGAATTCTTCATCCACCTGTGTGGTAATAAATTTTTTATAAATGCTTAACGCATTATTGGTTTGGTTATAACTGTCGTTGCGGATGCTGAGTTTTGAAAAATCATCTATCCAGTAAGCGGCTTCGCTGCTATTGGTTTTATCCACAACGGTTACCTTATAACCTTCTTCTTTTTCGGTATTAAAAATCAGGCAGCCTTTATCTAATTTTTTTATGTTGATGGCTTGTTCCTCGTAATTTAAATCAAAACGATCTTCACCCGGCTGTACTTTTAAATACGCTTCTTTTGTTTCCGATTTAAAGATACCGATAGCCTGGTGCAGTTGGCCTTCTATTTGTAAATCGTCAAAATAAGCAATATACAATTCTCCAGGTTTTATTTTAGGATGTCCGCTAACATCAAATAAATGCTTTGTGATCTGAACAGAATTTTCATGAAAACTTTCAGGGGTTTCAAAAATGGAACTTGAAAAATGATACAGTTCATTTAATCCCAAATTACCCGAAGGATGAGACAGGCGATATATCTCATTCACTTTTTCAAAAGGCATTAGAAAATATTGCATTAATAATTTGTGCAGGATTTCATCTGCTACCGGAAAAGGCTTGTCAGACAAGCGATACAACTCATTCTGTAATTTGTTGCCAGTGTAGTGGATAGATAATTGGGTAAGGCTTGCTTCAAAATAAGAGACCATTTATTAGGTTATGGGTTATAAATGATGAGTTAATAATACTTGAAAATAGATTGGATGATATAACAAGTTGGAATAAATCAGAAATCCAACATCCGAAATCTGATATCATTCTATTACCTCAAACAATAGCAGTTGTGTTTTTTCAATTTGGGTAAAATTATTATCTGCAATAAATAACAACGTTTTGTGGCCATTGGGCAGGGTAGGGCCAAAAGTTACGCCTTCAATATTGTCAATGTAAATGCCCAGGTTATCCATATTCAGCAACAACTTTTTTGTGGCAGGGGCAAATTGACTGGCGGTATTCAGCAGTGGCATATTGGTAATGTCGGTAGCGCTGTTTAAATCGGCAATAAAAACTTTTATGGTACACGGCAATCTTCCGGTACTAAAAGATCGTTCTATCACCAAGAACTTGTTATTGCCCATAGAAAGGATATCTGGTACTCCATTTATTTTAAAACCAGTTGATGGTATGGCGGGGAAAGCAACGGGTTCTAATTTATAAGCATACTGTGCCGTATTTATTTTAGTGGCCACGTTAAATTTCAATATTCTTATATAGGCATTGTTATCAGTTACATCAGCCCTTGGCCCGTCCTCATAAAGTGGTTCTTCTACATTAACAAAAAGAGTAGCAAAATTATCGGCAAAGCTTAACCCTTCCAGCGCACTGTTTTGCCTCGGTCCTTTTTCTGTTGATTGCATAACAAGATTAGGCGGCAGGGTAAAACTATCCAGATATTTTCCATCGGTTGAAATCATAATAACCGAAGGGTTTTCCAGCACTGTATCTTTATTGTTCACAATCCTTTCTCCTTCGCTGCTCCATACCAATTGTTTACTAACAGGGTTATAGCGCATGGCTTCAGGGTCTGGCGTATGGTAAGGATCCAGTTTATTATTTGGATATACATTTGCATTGGCTTGCAACATATTTTGTACATCGGTAAAATAAAAACTATCAATGCCATTTTGTGTAAAAGAAATATTGGCCGTATAAAACCTTGCAGGGTTGATGGCACTTCTGTCATCGCTGATGAGGTAATATGTGCCATGCGTAGAATCATAATCAATACCAGATAAGCCGCCTACAGTGGTATTATTGTAGGGTAAGTTATAAGGAATATCCTTTTCACCTAAAAAATGTAACGAGGTAATAGCCTCCGGTTTTGGTGTCAGCATCGCTTTTTTTGAAGGGTCGCAGGCAGTTATCAGTAAGCACACACTAAAAAACAGCACGATATTTAATTTGTATAATTGCATAAATAGATTTGGGTGTAAAGTTGTGTAAAATAGTCTGAAATATATTTTTGTAATTGATACAATTTTTATGAGCTGGTTAAAAACCCACATAAAATTAGCCCAATCACATAAATCTTACCTTTGTCGGTAAACGATCAATCCAAATGAAAGAAGTATATATTATGTCGGCAGTACGTACCCCCATAGGTAGTTTTGGTGGCTCCTTAAAAGGTTTTACCGCCACACAGTTAGGGGCCATTGCCATTAAAGGCGCTGTTGAAAAAGCAGGCATTACACCTACTATGGTAAATGATGTATTAATGGGTGCGGTTATACAAGCCAATATGGGTCAGGCACCGGCAAGGCAAGCTGCAAAGTTCGCCGGTTTACCTGATGAAGTAAAGTGTACCACCATTAATAAAGTGTGTGCCAGTGGCATGAAAGCCATTGCACAGGCAACCCAAAGCATTC
>JANYFT010000207.1 GCA_025359625.1 Ferruginibacter sp. | reverse complement strand
CTGGTAATTGCCATAATAATTTACACCAGTTATGATTACCCTCAATCAGTTCAGGTCCACTTTCTGAAATGGCAACATCCCACCCTACAGACCTGTTATTTTTATTATTCAAAGCTGCGGCAATTACCATTTCAATTGCATCATTCCAAAACGGAACTTTAAAACCAACTATTTCAGTTTTAGTAACAGGATGCACATATTCTTCTTCTCTCGTAATATCACTGTATACACCAGGCCCTTCCAGTTTACCCGTCTTAATATTTATCGGTGCGGCTATATTTCCGGCTGCCAGGTTATCAACTGACGAGTTAATTGTTATTCTTAATCTAGCCCCAATAATATCAATTTTGCCGAGATCATTTAACTGTGTGATTATTCTTACCGTATTTAAACCAGACGGCGACAAGCGCATTAAATCCGGGTGCTGCACTACAAATTCCTCCACCAGGTCATTCCCGCCTTTCTTCAATTGGGCTATTATTTTTTGTTGACTAAGTCCGTCAGTTTTTATTACTTCTATTCCATTACCGCATTGCCCGTGAGCATTTTTAAAAACCAGTTTGCCAGATTTGTTTGCAAGTAATTTTGCTGCGACGCCAGGATCGTTTTCCAACTCCTTTAGCGAGGCATGGCCATGATGAATAAACTTACTATACTTATCAAGAAAAACCAGTTTGTCTTCCAGTACAGAACGGGAAGATTTGGGGTTCATTTTTAGCTGGTACTCATACATATAACCTGTGCCAGCATAGGTTTTACGTTCTTCCTTTGGGAGTTCATAAAAATGAAACTGAAAATATTCCAGTATTGAAATATTGTATTGAAACACACTTTGTATAATATCAGTAATAATAGTGGCCGTAGATTTGCCAGTTTGCTTTTTTACTTTATTCAAAAATATCCCGAATTTTTTCCGATCTAAATCTTTTAAATAATAACTGAAATATAATATTCTTTTAAGCATAATTAATTATTTCCGTCAAATGGCTGCATTGGCCTTTCTGTGCTTTGATTAATGCCTTCTTTTTTTATTACTTTCATAAATGTTAGCCAAAGTATTTTTATATCCAGCATAAAACTTACATTACTTACATAATAAACATCGCATTTAAATTTTTGCTGCCAGCTTATACTATTGCGGCCATTAACTTGCGCCCATCCTGTAATACCTGGCCTTACTTCATGCCTTCTTTTTTGCTCGTTATTATAGAGTGACAAGTATTTAAACAACAAGGGCCGTGGACCCACCAAACTCATATCGCCTTTTAATACATTGAATAACTGTGGCAGTTCATCCAACGAATACTTACGACAAAAATTTCCTGCCTTTGTCAGTCTTTGTACATCAGGCAATAAGTTACCATCGGTATCTTTTTCATCGCTCATGGATTTAAATTTAATAATCCTCATCCGCTTTTCATTTTTACCCGGACGATCCTGTAAAAAAAACGGACTCGATTTACACACCACCAACAATACAATATATACTCCAAAGATAAGTGGCGACAAAATTATGATGGCCAGAAACGAAATTACAAAATCAAAAATTCTTTTAAAAAACAAAGCGTACAACTTCATAAACCATTACAGAATTTAATAGTAAAGTTTAAACAGTATTGTTTTACTATTCAACATTGTTTATCATATTACCCAATTCATTTGATGTCATAAACTCCACATCAGGCCATCGTTGCACAATAGCAGCGAGCAAGGATTTCAAGTCTTTTAATCCTCTTTGCCGGTTATCAGGATCAATATGGCCACAAAAATTTACCCTGTGAGAGCTTATATTTGCCGGAAGGTTCCACCTGAATGCTGCCGTTATTTGCTGCATACAAAAAGCTACCCAATCTACTCCCCTGTCTTCTGTTGGTTCAAAAACACAATTTCTTACCAGGTATGTTTGTCCCAACTGGTTTTTCTTTCCGGTATAATTAAATGTTTTACTCCCCATCCTGCCATTGCCCAGGTGTTCTCGTTTAAATCTGGAAGTGTCAATATATTTAATCCCCCCTGCAGCCAGCACAGAATCAATGGTGTCACTATATCCATTACTGCCACAGGGAGTAAAATTTTCAGCCTTCAAACCGTACACTTTTTCAAACAGGTTTAATCCATCAGCTACTATTTCTTTCAAGGTTTCATTTTCGTTAAATTCAAAAAAATCAAGTGCTGCTGTAAAAGAAATTGTTGCATAGCCGGTATTTGCTATAGCGGCATACGACCTGTTTTCAAAACAGTTCAGGGTGTCTTTTTCTTTTCTCTTTAATGCCTCCATAAGGGCTTTAATGTTCAAATGTTCCCTGCCATGAAACTGCGGTGCCAACAATTTTTTCTGTATGCCTTCCTGCCACAATTGCCACGTATTTTCATAGCCTTTTAATTTTTTAAAAGTAACAGGAAGTGCTTCATAATAATAGGCTGTATAATCAGTGTCTTTCATTTTCTCAAAATCAATATTGGCGCTCATTGCAAAAGCAGTGAAGACTGCAGGATTGCCGTTTTTATCTTTTACTGAAGTAAGTGTATCATACAGCGCAGCAAGATCTTCGGTAGTTTCCAGTGTATCATATACATCAAAACGGCTGGTTGGTTTTAAACCCTTTGCAAACATGTTATCCCTTGCCTGCTTTGAATCAAGCCGCACATTGCCATAATCGTCAACAGAAAAAACAACAATCTTCCGCTTCGTTTTCCACCCAATAATATTTTTTATATTGGCTGCTACCGTTTGTTTTAAGTTACTGGTGATGTTCATTATTCGGCTGCCTTTTATAAAAAATTAATCATATGCTTCAACGATGGCGCTGGTATTTTTTCTTGTAAAGTCTGCGGCAGCTTTTAATGAATTGGTTTTGTATTGCTGCTGTAGTTGCCCATCTTCACTAAGCCGCTGAATGAATAAAGCAATTGTTTCCAACTCATCACATTCAAAGCATTGCCCATTGCCGTATTTATCTGCATAGCTATGCAACTCAGAATCTTTGGAGGCAATGTATAAGACAGGTTTACCCGCCGTCATTAAATTATATACTTTGTTAGGAATGCTTCCTTTGGAAGTTTTATTATTGAGGATCACCACGCCTATATCTGCGGCCGATAAAGAATAAGGGAAAACATCATCTGCCTGAAAAGGCAACACCAAACAATTGCGCAGATCCTTTTCCAGGATGCTGCTTTTTATTTTATTCACCTTGTCTCCCTTGCCAATAATTAAGAAAAGTATTTTGCTGTTATCTTTTAACAGACTGGCAATTTCTACCAGCACTTCCACATTGTGAATGAGGCCGATATTACCTGAGTATTGAACCACAAACTTATTCTGCAACCGGTGCTCTTTAATAAAAAAATTATCAGCTTTTTCAATAGGCGTAAAATTTTCAAAATTTGTCCATAACCTGATTATTTTTATTCGCTCTTTATCAATATACTTTGATATGAGATCGGCAATCGTTTCGCCAATAGTAAAAAGGAGGTAAGCTTTTTTAAATATTCTTTTATTAGCCCATGACCAAAATTTAAACAATAAATTTTTTTCCCCAATACCATAAATATTAAGTGTATCAGGATAAACATCCCAAATCAATATAGAAAATTTGTTTTTTAAAAATAACATGCTGAGGTAAGACATAGGGGGTATAGAAACAAAAAAAACTTCATGGCGGCGGTACTTAAATAATAGCTTAAAAAAAATTTGAAAAGTAGCAACCGTCCAACCGTATATTTTAGTTGCCAGACTTTTTTCATTATATTTTATCAACTTATCAATTTTCACTTTGGGGTTTAATTCAGTACCCTGCGCATGTACATTGCCTGTTATAAGCGTTATATGATCGTACTTTTCTGCAAAGGAATTTACTATATCTACTGTAAGGAAATTAACCGCCTGGTTTATGAATACTATCTTTTTTTCACTCATTAATTAAAACTAACATGTTGTTGATTCAAATTAAAAAAAATTCCCGCTGCAAACATTCTTGAATGCTATTTATATTGGGCAACATAATACTATGTACATTAAACCTTTCTAAATATTTCAAGAAATTTCTTTCCATATTTTTCTATTCGCTTATCATATTTTTCATAAATATCAGTGCCGTCATGGGTAGGGAATGCAGCAAGGATACCTGCCAGTTGTTTTTCATCATTTGGATTAAAGAAAATGCCTTTATCTCCAAGATGTTCAATATTTACGGGTAAATCAGCGGCTATAACGGGCAACTGCAGACATATAGCATCTTCTATTACAGTACTCCATCCCTCAAAAAAACTAGGCTGCACAATTGCTTTACAATGCTTCATTAAACAAAGCTGATCTTGTCTTGGAATCACATCAAGAAAACTAACATAATCTTCCAATTGATTTTCAGTAACTATCTCCCGTATTTTTTTTATATATTCATTATTCCCCCTGAATTCCATTTTACCAGTGAATACAAAGTGTACGTTTTCATTTCTTGCTTTTAATAACGAAAGTGCATTAAGTATTACAAAATGATTCTTGTGGTTAGTAAACTGATTACAGATCATAAAATATTCTTTTGGTACTTTATATTTCTGGCGAAGGTCTTCAATACCCCTAAAATCAACATCCTTTATGATGGTTACAAATTGTAAAATATGTATCCGGAGACCTTTTTTTAAATTGTAAAACTTATGAAAATGACTTTCCACATCATTACTTGACACAACAAGATCATCAGTATTCCTCAATAATATTTTAATTCTAAGCTCTCTTAAAAAATTTCTTTTCTTACCCAAAAAATGCGGATAGAACTTATGCTGCAAATCTGGTATCCAGGCTACAATTTTAGTTTTATCATTTATTTTCTTACTACTTTTAACGGGACGGTCATTTACCGGATAAATACCATCCAGTTTAAAATCGTTTATTAAATCATCAACGAATACATTTTTTCTTTTCAACCATGAGGAATAATAACCCTTATAAATTTCCTTAAATTCCCAGGGCAGCAACTTTAAATAAGGGTATTGCATCTCCTTTGTCAATTCTTCCAATTCAGGGATGTAAAAAACAATTATCTCCGGCTTATCCTCATCATCCAAAAAATTCAATGCGTTGATCAGATTGACTATGTATATTAATCCCCCCATCCAGCTTTTTCTAAAGTTGAAAATGATCCCTATTCTTAAACGATTTTTATTTTCCGTGCCCATGTTTCTAACTATTTTTATTTAATCTGGTAGTTATTTAAAAAATAAAATTTATTGAAGATTTTCAAAACGAAGCAAACCCCTTAGCCCTTCTTCAATTGAAGTTTCAGGAGCCCATCCTGTTAATGCTTTAAGCAAACTGATATCTGCAACCTGGGTTTGCTTATCGTTTCTTCTTAGCCTGGTTGTATCTATTGAAACTTCAAACTGCCTTCCTGTGATGGCTTTTATTTTCTGAATCATTTCTTCCACTGTATAACCGTCGCCATGTGCTACGTTTACAATTTTTGTTTCACCTTCACAGCAGGCAGCAAGTTTTATCAGTGCTTTGGCACAATCCTGTGTATGAATATAATCCCTTATAGTACTTATATTGCCCAACCTTAAGGTGTCGCCCGACTGAAGTTGCTTTAATATTTCGGGTATAATATGCATATTGGTTTCCCGTGGACCATAGTTATTAAAAAGGCGACAGATCACTGTAGGTGTGCCATTCATCGCTGTATTAAGATGACAGAGATTTTCACCAAACAATTTACTCCAGCCATAAATATCTACCGGTGCTATGGGTGCCGACTCGGATAGCTTTTCATTACTGTCAGCATAGACTGCGCCTGAGGAAGCAAAAAGAAATTTTTTTACGCCAGCACTCGAAGCCGCATCCAATAAACTCTGTGTTCCCTCCACATTCATCCTCAGTGTACGTCCGGGGTTGTCATTACATTCAGGTATATAATGTATGGCAGCAAGATGAAATACAGTTTGTGGTTTTAAACTGATAAAAAGTTCTTTCACTTTTTCTTTATCTGTAATATCAATTTCATAAACCGGAATTGCTGCAAGGTCTTCAATTGCAGGTGCCACCCTGTTCCTGTTATCAATTACGGCTACCTCTTCCCCAATATTTTTTAACTGCCTTACTAATTCGTTCCCAATAAACCCTAGTCCCCCTGTTACTATTATCATTTTTAAATTTTTTGTTATTATATATCTGTTCTATTTCCGGCTTATTAATTTTTAATATTAATGAGGTAAGATAAAATTGTAAAATTTATCTCCGATACTTTGCACATCAAAGGCTTTAATACTTTTTTCAGCTTTTTCTCCCATCTTTTCCCGTAGCGAATCATCACTCATTAGCAACTTCAGCTTTTGTTCAAATAAAATATAATCAAACAAGGGAACTAAAAACCCATTTTCGTTATCTGTGATCATTTCTGATGGGCCAGCTACACAATCAAATGCCACCACGGGTAAACCCGCCGACATGGCCTCTCCAATTACATTTGGAAACCCTTCCGAGCTGGAAGTGAAAGCGAAAATTTTACTTTGCAGATAGTACCTCTCTACATTTGATTGCTTCCCTGTAAGTATTACCCTGTCTTCTACCCCTAACTGTTTTACCAGTTCCTGCAAACGGGCCAAATGGTTCTGCTTTAAGTGATCGTACCCAACTATTACCAGTTTCCATTTTGGGTTATTAATTTTTACAAACAGTTCTATCAGTTTATCCTGGTGCTTGCTCTCAATCAAACGCCCTACCATTAAAACGATATTCTCCCTTTCAATTACTTCTTCAATATTTTGGATTTTCCTGATTGGATTTCCAATAACCATTATATTGCCATGCCTGTAAATTGATTGATATACCTGCTTTGCTTTTTCAGTTTGTGCTATTATTCCTTTTGCAAAAGGGTATAACCATTGCCGCAATTTATCCTGTGTCTTTCCAAGGCTTTTATCGGGCTGGCTTCTGTCTGAAACAAAAACCGGATAGTGTAATCCTAAAGTGGCCATCAATACAAAATTGTTCCAGTATTCGCCAAAACTTAATATTGCATCTGGTTTAATTTCCTTTATTTTTTTTCTTAAAAATCTAAGGGTTTTTAAACTGGATGTTTTCCGCTTGGTATCATTAAATGTAAAGGATGGTTTGTGAATGATTATATTATCTGGTAATACATAAAAAATATCCCGGTTGATACCATACAATATCAAATGAACTTTTACAGTATCTTTTTTTGCAAAGTATCCTGCCAACTCGGCCATCACTCTTTCCATTCCTCCGGCTTGCAGTGAGTGTACTACCAGGCAAATTGATTTCATTTATTTATAGTAAATAATTAATGTACCAATGCTTATAACTGATGATATTGGATACATAAAATAATGAATAAATTCAAATTACGCATTGCTATTTCAAAAAATTCACTATTACTTCAGTTACTTTCTTTTGCCCTTCCCGGTTTAAGTGTAATACATCTGCAAAAAATAAAGCATGGTGAGAAATATCATTTGTGTTTAAATCAAGGAAGGAAATATTATTTTTTGATCTGGCAAATTTTTTATAATAATCGCCCAGCTGGTTGTAACTGATTGAATCAAAAGTAACCTGCTTTTGATAATAAATAGGCATCATTACAAGAATGATCTTTGTATTATTATCCTGTAAAAGTTTGATAGTGTTTTCAAATACCGCAACTTTATCTTTATTAAACTCAATCATTTTTTTACCAGATTCCTCTTTGGTAAAATAGGCAGTTTCAGGATTAATTGTATTGGTTTTAAAGTTGTCATAATTATTCATATAACCTTTTAAAACAAAATTAATGGTAAGTACATCAAACCTGGCAGACCTAAAATATTTATGCACATAATATTCAACCCTTGTTGCCCGATTATTGATGTACTCGTCAATGGCCCGGTTATCCATGAATGGATAAAAAATGGTGTACACATTAGCCGCAGTTAATTTATCAGAAAAAAGCTGCGGATTAACCTCATAAATTACTGTTTTAATGGAGCTATGGTTGTCTAAAAAAAACTGTTGAAGCATAGCATACCTGTCTTCTACTCCAACGCCTTCTTTTGCATAAACAGCTACTTTTTGGTTAACCTGTTTTTCAATTTCCGTTTTATGAAATCCTGATAATGACATTGAAGATCCATTTATCAAAATCGCCGGCGCTTTGTCAAATCCATAAAATTTATTCAACCCCTTAAGCATCAATTTTGATGTAGCAAAATCAATTATTAAAAAGAGAAGTAAGAAAGCAAATAACCTGATTAGAAAACCTGAAAATTTCATTTACTTAAAATTGAAAATAAATAAATCTGTTACCACTAAAAACTCCTACGTACAATACCAAAAAAAAGACAAATAAATATGCCGAATACCTAATAGCAATAATGCTGCTTTCAAATGCCAGTAATTTGCCTGGGAAAAATTCATCCCTGAAATCACTTAGCAACAAAATTGCCAGGCTCATAAATGCGTATAGCAAGTTGGTTATATCAAGGTATAATGAACCACCTGAATTTATCATTTTATTAAACACAACCAATGCATTTTCAATGCTGCTCGCCCGGGCAAATACCTGCGATATGGCAAACAACATAAACGTAACCAAACAACATAATAAAATATACCACCAGCGCTTCTCTAAATGAAATTCCATTTCAAACACCTTCCGTCTTTTACTCATCAAAGCTTCTATGCTTAAAAATATACCCTGTAATAATCCCCATGCTACAAAAGTTAATGCCGCACCATGCCAGATGCCACTGATTAAAAATGCTATCAGTAAAGACAACACCACACCCGTCATTCCCCGTTTTCTAAACACAAATGACAAGGGCGTATAAATATAATCCGTTATCCAGGTTATCAATGATATATGCCACCGGCGCCAAAAATCTGCCATGGATACCGCAAAAAATGGCCGCTTGAAATTTTGCATCACATCAATGCCCAATACCCTCGCCGTGCCGATGGCTATTAATGAATAACCACCCAAATCGGCATACACCTGAAAGGGGTATAATATTGAACACAACAGCAAGGTGCTTCCGCTATAACTACCCACATCACCAAACACAACATCTACATACAACCCAATGCGATCGGCCACTACCAGTTTCATAAAGTAGCCCCACAGCATCATTTTAAATCCCTTTACGATACCATCATAATCAATCAGCCTGGTGGAGTTGAATTGTGGCAGCATATTTTTCGCCCGTTCTATAGGACCCGATAGCACGAATGGAAAAAATGAAATAAACAAGGCTAATACCCCAAAATTTTTTTCTGCCGCCACATCTTCATTGTAAACATCTATGGTATAACCAATGGCCATGAAGGTGTAAAACGATATACCTACCGGTAATAATAATTTTATCTCTGGCAGGGGCCAGCTCAAATGCAGCTTATGCAATGCACCGGTAACTTCGTGGTTGAGGGCACCAAAATATTTAAAGAAAAATAAAGGCAGTAAGATCAATACAATGTTTACTACCATGTACCTTTTCTTTACATCATCGTTATCTGTATTATCCATCAACCTGGTAAAAAAATAGGTACTGATTGTAACGGCCGCCAGTAATATGGCATATACCGGTTTGATGTTGATGTAAAAAAAATAACTCGCCGCCAATAACGTGAGCCACCGGTATTTAACCGGCGTTAAATAATACAGCACAGCAACCAATGGAAAAAAAAGCAAGAAATTCAATGAAGTAAATACCATTGTCGCAATTATAATTTTGACAAAATGATATCCATCATATTGCCTACATTCTTCATCTTATTTAATTCTTTTAACTTAAAGGTAATGCCGAATGATTTCTCTATCTCTCCTATCAAAATCATGTGCGACAATGAATCCCAATTAGCAACATCATTGGCTGTTAAATCATCTATAATTGTCAAACCTTCATTGTTGAAAATCTTCCTAAATATACCTGTAAGTTTATCCTCCAGTGTTTTTCTTTCCATTTGTTATTTTTTAATTATTGATTTCTATTTTAACTGCCTTTTCATCAACACTTTACTGGCAGAAGGAAAATATTTCACTATCAAATTATTTTCAGACCTCCGCTCTGTTATTTTTTTGAAATGTAATTTTTCATACGCTTTTATTGCAGCATTGTTATCTCCAAAAACCTGTAAATAACATTGTACTATTTCCGGAGAAATTTGTAGTAAACTTTTTATTTGTTCTTCTATTAAAATATTAGCCAAACCTAAACCTCTGTATGATTGAGACACATATACTATTCCTACCTGTATTGTGTTGTTAATATTTTCAATATGGATGTCTTTAACTAAATTATTAAGAGATAAAGCTTTTTCAATGCATATTTTAGGCAAAGTAAATTTCAATAAGTTTCCTTTTAGAACGGATGAAGGAATTCCTTCATTTCCTTCAATCCATGCACCAACCGCCCCAACCAACTGGCCCTCTTTTTCAGCAACTAAATAACTTGAAATTGACAATTCACATCCATCCACCTCTTCCAGCAACATATTTTTTATATATTTTTTTGATTCATCCGGAGTTAAACCAAAGACAGTGGAATATGATAAAATTCCAGTGCCTCCTTTTTCTGCTTCTATTATTGAATCAACCAAAAAAGGAATATCATCTATGGTGGCTTTTCTTATATTAAATGCTGGCATAATTAAATTGGTAAAGATTTTTTCAAAATATTTCTATCAATTTTCCCATTGCTATTGAGGGGGAAAGTATTTTGAACTACAATTTTTGCAGGAATCATATAAGATGGAATTTTTAATTTCAGATAATCTGTCAACTCTTTTGTATTTGCTAATTCGCCTTCAATAAATAGCGCAATTTCTGTATTTTGGATATTATTTTCGAATGAAACAGCTATAGCATTTCTGCCTTTTAAATATTCTCTCGCATGAAACTCAATTTCGCCAAGTTCTATTCTATACCCCTGCACTTTTACCTGATAATCTAACCGGCCTCCATACATAATATCACCATCACTATCTATACAACATAAGTCACCAGTTCTATAAAATCGTTGCTTGCTTCCATTATATTCCAATTGAAAAAATGCTAACAAATTTTTTTCAGGATTATTAAGGTAACCGGTTGTCAATTGTCTTCCCGAAATACAAAGTTCACCCTTCATATTTTCTCCTAAAATATTCATTTGGTCATCTATAATAATTGAACTGTTACCCTTCATCGCTTTCCCAATATTCATCAATCCATTTAAATTTTTGGTGTCACCACTTTTGCTAAATGCTGAATAGCTGCAGTAAATAGTAGCCTCTGTAGGACCATAAAAATTATAAATTTCTGCATTGGGTACACATTTACACCATTCGCTGATTAATTCGACCTGTGATGCTTCTGCACCGAGTAAATTATAACGTACACATGGATAATTTATCTCATTAAAATAGGGGCGAAGAAATCTTATCAGGGAGGGAGGCATTGGCAAAACTGTCAATTGATGATCATCCAGGAGTCCGTACAAGTAACTATATTTAATTTGATTATGCGGAATTGTATATGTACAGGCTCCTTTTACAAGAGGAACCAAGAAGGATTGGATTGATAAATCAAATGTTAATTCATAGCCTTGAAGACAACGATCATTCGCCGTTATTTTAACCCCTGTTTCCCAAAATGATTGCAAAAATGCTGCAATATTACCTCTTGCAATAGGAACTCCTTTTGGTTGCCCTGTGCTACCTGATGTAAAAAGAATATAGGCTAAATTATCTTCGGAAAAAGTTTTAATGGTAAGGTTCAAATCTTTAAACAGTAATTCACTACTAAAAATAGTTTGCACCTCTGGAAAAATTTTATCACTTATAGAATTTATTACAAGCTTAATTTCTGCTTGCTCAATAACGTCTAAGCTTCTATCTAAAGGTGTGTTTGGGTGCAGGGGAACGTATGCAAGCCCTTCCATCCAAATTGCAAAAATGGCTGCATAGGTTTCTATATCATCATTTGCTACCAATCCAATATTTTTATTTTTAAAAGGAATCAATTGCAAACTGTTCCTTATTTTAGAGATATGTACTGCAAATTCTCGGTAGGTATAAAAACGCTCATTAATGCAGAACGCATTTCTTTCTCCTGATTTCTCAATAACATTTACAAGGGGTAACAATACTATTTCCGTAAACATGTTTAGCAATAATTATTTTTTTTAAAAAAGATGAAAATAAATGAATGGTGAAAACAACTTTTAAAACCCTGAAAAATAACCGATGCTTAGCCTTTCATCTGATCCACCATCCAGTTCTGGGATACAAATTGACCTTCATGCCAGTTAAAATTTTTATCCCAATAACCCTGGCAGGCATCATAAGCTTTATTATCATAGCCATAGCTTATTTCCACAATTAAAGGATTGCCATTTTTATAAACAAAATCATACGCCAGGCATTGGGCATTCAATTGCCTGGTAACATCCAATGCAACTTTCACGGTTTCCAAATCAAATAATGCTTTATCATATAAAATGCTTCCGCTTCCCGATGCCCTGAAATCGTTTTCCCTTACCATCCGTTTGATGGCAAATGCTTTTTCATCTACCACAATTATTCTTATATCGCAATCATTATTTGCAATAAATTCCTGAAAATAAACATAACCATTTTCCCTGCCTGCAACTTTTGCAAATTCAGTGGTATAAAACAAACGGATAAAGCCTTTGGAAACATTACCCAAGGATGCTTTGCCATGCTTAAACTTTCGCAGCCGCTCTTTAAAATTTGGCCATGCATTGTATTGACTAAAGCCTTTACCAAATGCCTTGTTCACTAAACTTACAGCCTGCTCTTTTGAGCGCACTAATAAAACATTATTGGATGATGACCCACTGCGAAGCTTGAATACTTTTGGAAAACTGGTGCTGGTTATCCATGCCAATGCTTCTTCCCTTGTATAAAAAACAAATGATGGAACAAGGGGTGCCCCTATCGCTTCCAGTAAATATTTTTGGCCAACTTTATCATCAAAATGCCATACGGTATTAAAGTCGGGAAATACTTTTTTGCCAGAGGCCGCTACTGAATACAATAATTGTTTGGCAAATAATGTTGCCCTTGCACTGGCGTGATGAAAATGCCACATCAAAGCAGTGCAATCTTCTAATTGCTGTATGATATTTCCTTTATAACAATCAACTATTTTATAAGGGATCTGCTCTTGCTCACAGTAGGTTATCCAGCGATCACTGAATGTTCCTTCGGCAGGATGTATGGCTATTTTCATTTGTCAATAAATTGTTTCATCCATATCTCCAGCCCAACAACTCCCCACAAGGCATCCAGTTCCGGCGAACTGATTTTCCCAAGGTTGTTTACCATCAACTCTATTGTATGGCTATTGAGAATGTTTCTTTTTTTAATGCCAGGTAAAATTTCATCTTTTAAATAACTATTAAAACCCGGCTTGGTCATAAACTCACGTAAGGGAATGCCAAAGCCCATTTTATTTCTGAAGGCAAAATCATTTCCAAATACACCGGCACACATTTTTTTCAGAAGGTATTTTTCTGTGTTTTTACTTTCTCTGGCATTTCTTTTTATCAAATAATTTGCCGGAATGGTAAAGGAATGTTCTACCACTTCATTGTCAAGAAAAGGTACCCTGTTTTCAATGGAATGTGCCATGGACATTTTATCCTGCCTTGTTAATAAATCCGGGAGGTATGTACTCATATCATATTTAACCTGTTTATCAAACACAGAACCGGTGAGCTCGTCAAATACCATTTTTCTTTGCCCAATTGCCTTGCTGTACTCAAAATCAGCCTTTAATGATTTTGCTATTTTTGCCGGCATAGCCGCCACATCAAGGTTGGCCCTGGTAAAGGGATTGGCGTAATGACGTAAAAATGTAAAAGGATCAGCTAATGATTTTTTTAAACCAGAAAAAAATTTTTTGTTTGCGTAAGGGTACATTACTGCATAATACCGGGCATATCCGCCAAACACTTCATCAGCGCCTTCGCCGCTCAATAAAACTGTTACGTATTCTTTCGCTCTTTGTGCAAGTAAAAATATCCCGATGGTATTAGGATGATTGATAGGTTCTTCCAGGTGCCAGGTAGCTTTGATTAAATTTTGCTGATAAAAATCGGGTTGTAAAGAAAATTGGTGCGAAATAATTCCCAATTGATCAGCCACTTTATCAATGTATGGCTTTTCATTAAATCTTTTATCATCAAAAACTATCGAAACACTTTCCAGTAAATTATCCTGTTTAATTTCTTTTGCCAGCCAGGTCACCAATGAAGAATCCACACCACCGGATAACTGGCAGCCAAGTTTTACATCGCTCATTAATTGCGATTGCACACTTTTTTCAAGCACTTCGTGAAGGTTACTTAAAGCTTCATCAAAGCTGATATTTTTTTTAGACTTCCGCTCGTAATGATTAATGTCAAAATATTGCGTGTGAGTAATTTTATTGCCAGGGCTATACGTTATATAATGCCCCGGTGCTAACCGGTGTACATCATTAATTAAAGTCTTGTTCAAGTTGTTTTTAAACACCAGGTATTCATCCAGTAACGTTGTATTTAAGGTAGCTGTAAATTGATCCAATGCATAAAAACTTTTTAGTTCAGATGAAAAAGCAAGCACCCCATTTTTATTGTAATAGTACATTGGCTTAATACCAAACCGGTCACGGGTAATGTAAAGTTTACTTTCTCTCAAATCTGCAATCACAATAGCAAACATGCCATTGAGTTTTTCCACCATGCCATTAAAACCATATTTAAGATATAGGTACAAAACAACTTCTGTATCCGTGGTGCTCTTAAATTTACAACCGTCTGCCACCAGTCCAGGTTTCAAATCAAAAGCATTATAAATTTCCCCATTCAACATCAATAACACATTACCATCAGTAGAACACATTGGCTGATGCCCGTTTTTTGAAAGGTCTAATATACTTAGCCGGTTAAAGCCGAGTATCCCTTCAAAAGCTTGACTGATCGTCTCTGTTTCATGTTGTGGGTATTCTTTGGCTGTTTGCTCTTTTAAACTAAAAGCCATGATACCGGAATCATCGGGGCCACGATGTTTTTGAGCAGTAAGCATTTTGCGAATAACTTCTGTACTACCTATTGTTTGATTATCCGTATTAATATATCCTGAAATTCCACACATCAAAAATTCATTGTTATTTAGATAATAAATTCAGCAACACATCCCTGTGTGCTTCGCATCTTGTAATATTGAGCAAGAGCAATCTTTTTCTTTTGTTCATCAGTTTTGGGAAAAACCCTCTTGCCCTTAATGATGCAATGGCGTTTCCAAAATAGGGCTCAATAAAGGCCTCGTACAATCTTTTTTTTGAACCACAATAATCATTAAATGCACCATCAAGTTTTGTATCATCCCTGATGATGCTGCTTAGTTGCACCAGTTTTTCATCAAACAATTTTTTCTCTGTTTCATTCAAATGAAAAAGGCCGGGCTCTTCATTATTCTGCTTCAGTGGTATGATATCGAAATCAATGGTATTGGTGATCTTCAGCTTTACCACAAAGCCAATATTCCAATCTGTATTTATTCTTTCGGGCCAGTCGTATATAAAATTACCCAGGCTATAAAAAATGGGTTTGCCATTGTATATTTCGTAGCCGCTAAAACAATGGGTATGATTAGATATCACTGCGTCTGCACCAACATCAATAAAAAAACGATAAGTCTCTTTTATTCTTGGCGAGGGCAAATGATAAAATTCGTTACCGCCATGCACCATCAGCAATACAAAATCATGCTCTCTTTTGGCAGCAGTAATATCATAATAATTATTTACCAGGTGCAACGGATTGGCTGCCACTTCACCACCGGGTGCACCAATAAACTCATTCTCTGCAAAATTGATGATGGCAATTTTTTTGCCTTTTATTATTGTAGAAAAAGGCTTTCTTCTTTCTGTCGCAGTATTTCCAATACCAACAGTGGCAATGCCCGCTTGCGTGCATAAACTGATAGTATCAATTGCCCCTTCTGCATCACAATCCATAATGTGGTTGTTAGCCATAGCTGCCAAATTAATGTTGGCAAATTTTAATATGCCAATAGTATGCGGAGCAGCAAACTGGTAAGGGCCTGTTTTTGGAATGCGTTTTTTGGATTCGGTAAGCGGACACTCCACGTCTGTTACATTTAAATCGTTGCCCTTAAAAACATCTATAAAATCATTAAAAATAGCAGCATTATTTCCTTGCTTTGATAATGCTTCAATCCTGTTATGCGGACAAAAATCGCCGGTAAATAAAATATTGATTTCTTCCATGCTGATTTTTAATTTGCTGTTATCATATCTCCCAACTGATCTGTAGATACAAACTCCACGTCTGGCCACTTCCTTTGTATTGTTGAAAGCAATTGCTTCAAAAGCAAAAGATTTCTTGTCCTGTTAGTCTCATCTAAACTGCCAATATAATTTACCCTATGTGAAGTAATAACCGCAGGCTTATGCCATCTGAAAGCAATTTCAATCTGTTTTAAGCAATTATCTACTGCATTTATATCCGGAGTTATTGCAGGTTCAAATGAACAATTTCTTATAATATACCGCTGATTAAATTGATTACTTTCTCCCAGGTAATGAAATTTTTTTTTATAATCACCAAATTTCAACTTTGGTATAAACTGAAACTGCAGTCCCTGCAGATAACGCACCCCCAATTTGTTTAGCGCAGGTTCTATATCGCTGTGCCAGATATAACTTGGAGCAATAAATGATTTTGAAGAATAACCAAACATCCGCTTAAAAATGTCCAAGCCATCCTCAAGTACTGTATTAAGATTAATTATTTGAGCTTTGTCATCGTAATCAAGTGCCTCCATAAAGTTGTAATCTTGTTCTCCATTTCCTGAAAAAGTAGTTTGATGATCAAAGCAAAATAAAGTGTTGGGGTCTTT
>JANYFT010000178.1 GCA_025359625.1 Ferruginibacter sp. | reverse complement strand
CGGGATGTTCAGTCGGAGGGGGCTGTGATCCGATTTATGACTTCGGAGGTAACTGGCCCCCTTGCTGGCGTGGAACTGCCGTTGCGCAACTTGGCGTCTTGTGGGCTGCTCATCCCAGAGGGGGCTGGCAACCGTGTACTTGCGGAGGTGCGTGCCCAGGCAGGTCCGTTTCCCGTGTTCGTGAAGGTTGACGCTTCCTCTCAGCCGATGTTTGTCGCAGCCAACCTATCGTCGTCGACCGAGGTGGTTGCCAAGGGTCCGAACCAACTCGCTAACCAATTCTCGGAACTACGGTCCTAATATGAACCAGATTTTAGATTGGGCAGTTAGTAATGGCATAGGTGTAGTTGAAATTGGAGATGACGGGGCTACACTTGCTGAAACAATATTCGGGATAAAAAACGTTGATAATTATCCAGCACCAATGGAAGATGCAATATGGTTAGATAAGCAGGAAGACTCATTAAAAATTCATCTTCAGGTAAAGCGTGATTTTGTAAAAGACGTTGCCAAATTTCCTTATCTCAATGGGATTATATCTAATGCGTATAAACTAAACTCACAAAACAGAAATTTGTATTTTAAACCATTTAAAAATAATGGACGCTGCCAGGCAGATGCTGATGTTTATAGATTACCGGCAGGTAAAAAAAATGCCGTCACATTTTTGGGCTATGAGCAAGGATATAATGCGAATATAGATTCGTTAGATAAAACTCCAGATAAAATCGTTGGGAGGGAAGATGAACTTAATGTAATTGTCCATTTACAGGATACCGTTTTTTCTAAGGCAACCCGAATAATCAGAAGAGGCGTTATTCTTTCTTTTCAACCACAATTTTTGGAGAATGAAGCAGCAGCGCAGCAGTTGGTTTATGATGCAGTCATATATTCTTCCCTTTTATCTTTTTATCGCCATGGCCCTGGTAAAAGTAAAAAAGTGGTTAACAAGTGACTGTAAATAATGATAAAAAAATATAAAAAATCAATTCGAAAATCATGAACAATAATACAATTTTAAAAATTGTTGGTTTTATTACACTCTTTGTATCAATAGAGGTGTCAGCCCAGGTTTCACAGGAAAATACCCGGAGTATGCAATTAATACCTGGAGAATCTTGGTGGGGAGGTGTTGTAAATAGAGGCGTGGAAATGCCCTATGGAAAAAAATATTTTTCCTTTGATTTATACGGCAATGATGATGGCAACCAGGCGGCTCCTTTACTTGTTTCCAATAAGGGCAGGTATGTATGGAGCAATAATCCATTTAAATACGTTTATCGCAACGACAGCTTAATTCTGGAAAGCAAAACGAACGTTTTAGTAATTAATCAAAATGGAAAAACCCTGAAAGATGCATACATGAATGCATCAAAAAATTATTTTCCTGCAACAGGGTTATGGCCCGACAGCTTATTGATAACAGCTCCTCAGTATAATTTATGGATAGAATTAATGTACAAGCCTACTCAAAATGATGTACTCAATTATGCTAATAACGTTTTGAGGAACGGGCTACCTCCAGGTGTGATTATGATTGATGATAACTGGACAAATTATTACGGGCAATTTGATTTTGACAAAGAAAAATTTCCAGATGCAAAAGTAATGGTTGATCAATTACACAGGATGGGTTTTCTGGTAATGTTGTGGATATGTCCATTTATTACGCCTGATAGCGAGCCCTTTCGGGAGTTGGAAAGGTTAAAATATTTATTATTAGATTCCGAGGGGAAAATGAATGCGTCATATGGTACTGTTTCAAAACCAATGATAGTGAAATGGTGGAATGGATACAGTGCATGTTTAGATCTCACAAATCCTTCCACATTTCGATGGATGAATAATAAACTGAAAAATCTGCAATTAAATTACGGGATTGATGGATTTAAATTCGATGCTGGCGATGCTAGTTTTTATGACAACCCGAATATGCTTTCTTCCCAAAATGTAGAACCTAATCAACATACTTATTTGTGGGCAAAATTAGGATTAAACTATCCGTTAAATGAATACAGGGCAATGTGGAAAATGGGGGGGCAGCCCCTGGTTCAGCGGTTGCGGGATAAGGGTCATAATTGGAATGATTTAAATACACTAATTCCTAATACCATAGCGCAACAATTAATGGGCTATACGTTTACTTGCCCTGATATGATAGGAGGGGGTGAATTTGTAACCTTTTTATCAGGCAGTTCAATAGACCAAAAATTAATTGTCCGGTCAGCACAATGTAGTGGACTAATGCCTATGATGCAATTTTCTGTTGCTCCCTGGCGCATACTGGATTCTACTCATTTGGATGCTGTAAAAAAAGTAGTACAAATAAGAAAAAAGTATTTATCTCTTTTAATGGAGGTTATGAGAAATTCTGCGTTGACGGGTGAACCGTTTTTGCGGCCGTTAGAGTATGATTACCCAAACCAGGGGTTTGATGTAATATCAGATCAGTTTTTAATTGGTGCCAATTTGTTAGTAGCTCCGGTAGTAACAATTAATGATGAACGTACAGTGCAGTTCCCTAAAGGCAAATGGAAATATAAAAATACAATTATAAACGGCCCGGTTACAAAAAAATTTTCTGTAGCACTTGATGAGCTATTGATTTTTGAAAAGCAAGCTGGAAAATAGTAGACACCATTTAAATTGAGGCTAAAAATAAATTTAATCCCTATTTACTACTTTATTTATCCTTAAAAAACTACCAGCTTTGCAGGTGGTAATGTCCTGTGGGCTTTGCCTGAATTATTTTATTGGAAAGTATTACTAATAAGTGGATTTGCAGGATTTTTAACGATAAGATGGAATTATTTTAGTGTAACTTTTATCGGGTTATGTTATTAATGGGAGCAAGATATGGGACTTAGTAAAAATCCGTATTCAATATAAGCAAGACTTTTCGAGAAATTGATAAGTCCCATTTTACTAAACGATTAATAAGTGATAAAATTATTGTTTCAAATTTTTTCATATAGCAGTTTTAGTTTTTGGTAATAGAATGTCCATGTAAAAGTGGACATTCTAATTTGAGGATAAATTATTTTATCTTCAAAAGTACATGCTTAAGTGTTATGATAAAAATAGAAAACAGCATAATATGCCGACCAAATTTTTCAAAACAGGAAGAGTTTCAACTTTGGATAAAATTAGGGGGTTAATAAATATTTTGCAAAGAATTGAAAATAGTTACACGAAAAGAATAATCAAATTTTCAAAGCGTAGGAGCTGTTTACTTTAGAGTTAGGATTATAATCATACAGTTAAAGATGCGAAGAAAGAATGAATATGAACAGTATGTTGCCCCCCACCATAGAACTTAAAACAGAAGCTTGTAAAAACTGTTTTAGACAGCTGAAAAACCAAGTATTATAAATGTCAAATTAGGTTATGAAAATTTCAAGTTTAAGGAATGTTTTGCTTTTTGCATTGTTTTATTTTATTCACCTATTTGCTGTTGCTCAAAATTTTGCATCATGGAATGGACACAAGGTTATTTTAGATAATGGGTTTGTGAAAAAAGAACTAGTCATTTCAAATGATGGTATATATACTAATTATCTTAAACTTAACAACAGCGATTTAAATTTTTGCAACAATCAATCCAAAGAATTTTCTTTTTTGATTGATAGTAAAAGTTATGATGGAACGTCTGGCTGGGCGTTAATAAATTTTGCTGCTGCAAAAGATGATCATCATGGTTACGGAGCAACCATCAACCTTAAAGGTACAAAAGAATTGACAGGTATTGAATTAGCCGTTACTTATCTTTTATATCCAGGTTTGCCCGTCATCAGAAAGCAAATTACTATTATTAATAAAACTGATAAAGAGATCATGCTTGAATCGCTGGATGTGGACAAGATGATAGTTGATTTCAGTTATGTAGAATCTGTTGTGTATACAAATTATGGGCGTCAAAAAAAATTAAGTACATACGTTGGTAATTGGGATGATCCTATTCTTATTGTACATTCCTATCAAAAAAGTGCCGGTATTCTATTGGGTAATGAAGCACCGGGTGTGTTGAAACGGATTAGTTACAACACTAGTATGAACGATGCAAATATTGGACTTACCCATACGGATGATAAATATCCTTTTCGCAAATTCATAGAATCTGGTGATAAATGGGCCAGCCCCCGAACCTTTATAATTCCATATATAAATTCATTAGACCCGTGGCAGGTAATAAATACTTCACTCGCCACTTTCCAACGCAAAAATATGGGGCTTCGGATTTTTGAAATAAAGAATCGACCTTATTTTATGTACAACAACTACATACCTTTTTTTGATAAGTTTAATGATTCGTTGTTAACCAGCGTTGCAAAAGCAACAGCCGAATGTGGCGTTAAACAATTTGAAATTGACTGGGGCTGGCAAGCATTGCAAAACGCTTATAATAAAGCGGATGCTACTTCAACACAGGTTGGTGATTGGGTTGTCAACAAAAGAAAATTTCCTGATGGCTTACCGTCTTTCTTTAAAAAAATTAGCAAGCTTGGATTGGAGTCAGGCTTATGGCTAAGTGTAGGTTCAGCGGTTGACAGTTCCTCCGTTTTTATGAATCACCCTGAGTGGGCGGTAAAAGACAAAACTGGAAAATCTGCCAATATTCACAGTTACTATGATGTTGATATGAAAACGATGTGCTTTGGTACAGACTGGAAAGAATATATTAAACAACATTTAATCAATCTTGTAAAAGAAAACGGTTTAAAATATTTAAAACTTGATTATAGTGTTGCTACCAGTGCTTATATAAACGAATACGAAAATGCCGGCTGTTTTGCAATTGACCATCCTTTTCATAAAGACCGATCAGAATCGTTTATTGTTATTTACGAAAGGTTGTTTGATCTGTTTGATGAGTTGCATAAGGAAGTTCCTGACCTTTACATTGACTGTACTTTTGAAACAGCGGGAAAATTGCAATTGATTGATTTTGCTTTTTGTGAACATGCAGAAGGCAACTGGCTAACTAATATTGTTGAGGATTTTCCTGTTGGGTCCTTCCGTATTCGTAATCTTGCATGGTGGAAATCGCCGGCCATGCCTGCTTCTTCTTTAATCATTGGTGACTTACAGATAAACAGTCGTGATTTTATTCAGGAATTGAAAACGCTCATCGGAACATTTCCCATTACATGTGGCGATCCAAGAAAATTAGATCCATCAAAAAAAGCTGAAATAAAAATGTGGGCGGAATGGATATTACAAATGCAAAAAAAACATTGTTATGATTTATTCAGGCAGGATTTACCCGGTTTTGGAGAACCCATTGAAGGCAACTGGGATGGATGGGCTCGTATTAATACTGATACAAAAGAAGGTGGAATTATTGGTGTATATCGTCAGGGATCATTGGACGAAATACGAACAGTTTCTGTTAAAGGCCTTGAAAAAAATAAAATATATAACATTAAGCTGGCACCTTTTGCTAAGATATTATTTAAGATGTCAGGTAAAGCATTGGAGGAAAAAGGCTTTAAGGTTAAGATGGATCAATACTATGATAGTAAATTATTTGAAATAACGTTATAAAAAAAGATTAGTTGCTAGATGCTGAAGAATTACTGTACACTATATGTGGTATCATGTTAAAAATATAAAAGATGTGGATTCGCCTGCTTTAATTGTTTATAAAGAAAGGGTAAAGCAAAACATTGCAAGGGCTGTTGCATTGGTGGATTCTGCGGCGCAGATGCGACCACATGTTAAAACTCATAAAATAAAAGAAGTTGCAGACATGATGCTGGCAGCAGGTATCGGCAAATTCAAATGTGCCACTGTTGCCGAAGCAGAAATGCTGGCAATTGCCAATGCAAAAGATGTATTGCTGGCCTATCTGGTTGTGGGGCCAAAAATAAAAAGATTGCAAATGCTTAAAGAAAAATTTGCTACAACAAATTTTTCTTGTCTCATTGATAATTATGAAGCTGCAAAGCAATTGTCGCAAAATTTTATCAATACCCCAATACAAGTATTCATAGACTTAAATATAGGGATGAACCGCACGGGGGTTTTTTCAGAAAAAGCTTTTGCCTTATTCAAAGATTGTGTGGCGTTAAAAGGTATTGAAATCGTTGGACTTCATGCATATGACGGCCATATCTATGATACCGATGTTGCCACAAGAACAGACAAGGCAGAACAAGTTATTGAATTACTCGCCACTCCAAAAAATCAAATTGAAATATTCTCAGGAAATAAAATGAAACTCGTAGTTGGCGGCACTCCCACTTTTAAAACATACGCTAATCAAAATAATGAGGTAGAAGTTAGCCCCGGAACTTTTGTTTTCTGGGACAAAGGCTATAGTAGCATGCTACCAGATTTAGATTTTGTATTTGCAGCAGTAATTGTTACAAGGGTGATTTCCATTATTGATAAAACTACGCTGTGTGTAGACCTGGGTTATAAAGCAATAGCAGCAGAAAATCCATTACCCCGTATTGAATTTTTGAATGTTAGCAATGCCAAATCACTTAGCCAAAGTGAGGAACACTTAGTGGTAGAAGTAGTCGATACGGATGAGCATAAAATAGGTGATGTTTGGTATGGTGTTCCCATTCATATTTGTCCAACTGTTGCATTGTACAATGAAGTGATGGTGGTAGAAAATGAAATGGTTTCTTCAAGCTGGAAAGTAATAGCCAGAGATAGAAAAATAAGTTTATAACGTAAAAACTACGGTTAGATCGTGGTGGTATTTAAATGGCAAGTGATAATTTAAATTGAGGGTTAACTGTCATTAAGTAAAAGGTATTTTTAAAGTTATTTAGTATTTTTTATTATGTAACTGATCAACTTTCGATAATTCAAATTTAAACACAATTACTACCATTGATTTTTTAAAATTTGCTATGGATATATGTAAAAAAGCCGGTTTCATTTGAGTAAGTTAACAATGATGGATTAGGGATATTTATATAGCACAATTAAATGCATTCTAAGCTATAAATCAATATCGGAAATTGATGAACAGAAATCACATTCTATGTGCCATATTTATTTCGCTATGATAAAACACAGTGATAGGAATACTTCCTGCTTTTCGGGCATTTTGATAACATTGTTGCAGGGCTAGAACACTGTCGGTGTTTTGAAGCTGATTACTGCTAGGGAAAATAATTTATGGGCTTATCATTTTACATTATTAACTGCTATTTCATGGGCACTTTATTCCTGTTTTACCATCCAAGAAAAACTTTCCAACGATATAGTAAGGATATCGTTTATTTTTTTACTGTGCAGTTTGTTTTTTTATGTTGGTTGTTGTTTGGCTCCACTCCGATAAATCTGGCAATTAAAACATTGTACAAAAACACTGATTTGCTGTTCAAAATTATAAGTCCAACAGCACTTGCATATTTTAGTTGGTATTTAACTATGAAAAGGGTAATAAAAAAATGGTGGTTCTACTTTTTTTTCATCCCCCTGCTGTCTCTTTTATTTACTCATTTTAAATTTAATGTTGGTATAAAAGATATTTTTTGGCTTGCAATTATTTTACTCATTCCAGGTAGTTTGTATGTCACAAGTCAGTTAAAAATATTGTATAGTCTTTGATTTTCATTCATCAAATAAATTTAAAATAAATTACAATGAAACTTCTTTATTTCTCAACCCAATCAAATACCCCCTCACTCGGTGTTGTTACCAGCAAAGGTATAATAGACATTGATAGCTTCCAGCAATTCAACGGCCAGCCCATATTTTCAAACAATAATTTAAGCCTTGATGATTTGAATTTCATAAAACAAATTGTTATGCATGAAAATATACCTGCTCATTTTTTCCTGGAAGAATCTAAATTGAAAATTTTTTCCTGTACACCATTTCCCTCTAAAATAATCTGCATCGGTTTAAACTACTGCCAGCATGCCGTAGAAAGTAATATGGCAATACCAACTATACCCGTAGTCTTTACAAAATATAGTAATACCCTGATAAATTATCAGCAGGACGTATCACTAGGGAAGGT
>JANYFT010000114.1 GCA_025359625.1 Ferruginibacter sp. | reverse complement strand
TATTACAACCCCTTTATCAGCAATTGCAAAACTGAGTACTGACCGTATATACTCATCGCCTTCTATTGCCCAGAGGCTGTACACTTCACTCATGGTGATCAGCTCATCCTGGTAGCCCAATGCTTCTTCTAATGCAACTTTGGTAGCCGCAGTCGGTTTGCCGGGAACGATTCTATCAACCAATGAATTACAAAAATGATTCTCAGCCTTCAGCCATTCAATAAAATTTTCTTCCAGTCCGTTTAACTCCGCCAGTTCAAATATGATCGATCTTAATTTTGTACCATTATCAGAAATCAGTTCTGTAGGCACAATTACTAACCCGGAGTTTTTGCTTCCCTTAAAAGCTTTGTAACGTTCGTGTAAGAATGCTAATAATTTACCAGGATAAGAAGTTGGGGGATGAAGGTTGATATCTTCTTTTACCAACGTTATGCCAACTTCAGTAGTGTTGGAAATAATTATTGTCAACTGCTGATTATGGGCACATTGTAAAATTGCATCCCATTCTTTGGAAGCCGATAAAACACGGCTGATAGAAGAAGAGATAACATTTTCTTCAATGATTTCTCCATTGACCGATCCACGCATGCATAAAGTGTAGAGGCCATCCTGTTTGTCAAATGCTGCACCATCGCCACCATCTGTCGATTTCACCACAACAATTCTACCGTTAAATATTCCCTTTCTGTTCGCCTTATCAATAAAATAATCAGGCAATCCCCGGAGCAATACACCAGTACCGAATTGCAATACTTTTTCGGGTAGTGCAAACAGGCTTTTGGTTGGCACAGAAACATTGCCGGTGTTTATATTTTCTACATTTAATTTTGAAAGTAACATGCTTTTATTATCTGATTTTGTAACTGGTTATTTTACTATGTTTTGAAGCCCCTTCCACATTTCCATAGCAACAAACAAATTACCCTTCTCATTAAGGTGCACTCTGTCAGCAGTTAAAATTCCTTTTTCTGCATTGCCCGGATTATTGGTTTTTAAATAAGATGAAAATGCATTGCGAAGATCACACACCGGCAATGACAGGTCTTTTGCAATGGCCCTGATAATAGTGCTGTATTGATTTAAGTCGCCATCCTGTTGGTTGGAATTATCATTCTTCTCGCCGATCACTGATGGTGTACATACCATCACTTTAATATTTTTATCCTGCAATTTTTTAATGATAGCTCGGTAAAATTTTTCAAATTTATCAGGGTCTGTACCTGTGCCAAAACTGGACTTATGCCACACATCATTGATGCCTACATAAATAACCACCACATCCGGGTTCTTCATCATTACATCTTCTTCCATTCTTAAATAAAGATCATATACCTTATTACCTCCTATGCCGGCACCTGTTAATTCTATAGAATCTGTAAGGTGGGCTTGCTTTATAATGCTATCCAGTTTTACTATGTATCCATTGGGCTGAACGCCAGCCTGGGTAATTGAATCACCAAAAAAAAGTACTTTAACTTTTTTAGGACGGTTGGTAAAAGCCAGCAATATCAATGCAGACAATAACATCATTTTAGATAAGTGTTTCATTCTGTTTGTATTTTAATTTTTATGTTGAAATATTTTTTGCTGTTTGCCATATGTGCAATCACCTCTTCTTTGGTACCGGTAAAAGGACCGGAAGATTCAATTTTTAAACTGGCCATGCCTGCACCAAATTCGCCTGCAGCTTGCAGCGATGCTCCTTTTATTCGCTGATATAAATACCCGGCCATGTAGGTATCGCCACACCCGGTAGCATCTACTTCAGCAGCTGGAATATAAGCTGGTATGTTGTAAAAAATGTTGTTGGCATAAATTATAGAACCCTGGCTGCCAAGCGTAATTACTACTTCTTTAACGCCCCATTCACTCAACATTTTAGCACCTCTGCAAACATCTTTACATCCTGTCAACACTTCCATTTCATTTTCACTCGCTTTTAAAATTTCTATATATTGAAGGGCTTCTTTTTTATCCGCCCAATCCACAGCACATACATTTTGCTTATTAACTTCACGCAAATAACCTTGTGCATCTAAAGACACCTTGCCCTTTTTTGCTAAGGCTTTAATTAATACAAGTGGTATATCATTGGCAAGCAAAGGACCTAAATGAAAAATAGCGGCATCTGCATTTTGTAGTTGTTCAACTGTAAATGAATCGGCTGATTGCAAAACCCTTTGTGTACGATGATCAAGGTTGTAGGAATAAATATTTTCAAAGTAAACTGTATAACTGCTTGGCAATACATTTATCGTTATTCCCCTGGCACGCATATCCTTAACAAAATGCATTTCATTTGCCCCGAGTGCCGTAATCAAACAATAGTGTACATCCATATTTTGAAGGGCATTAGAGAAATAAAAAGAAGTTCCCCCAGCCATGTGCTTCTCACCCTTTGTGGTAACTACTTTGTCTAATGTTATATGGCCAATGCAACAAATATCGTACATGTGCTTTTTATTAATTATTCTTATATTGCTTATTGAAGGGCGTAAAAATAATTAAATCTGCTTATTTACAGGAAGTAGTTTTTTTATTAAACATTTTTTGCAAAAACCATCTATGAAGAATAGCCTGCTTTTGGCTTATGATGGCGGCTTACGGGTATTTGATCAAATATTTTTACAAGAACAGGTAGAAACTTAGACACCAAAAAAAATGGTAGCTGTTTGTTTTTATAGTAAAGAGGAATATGAAAAGTTATTAGCAATATCTGATGATAGAAAACCATGTGTGATACTCATGGGGAGTGGTTTTACCAGTTTATGAAAATGAAAAATGGCCGGGCGGGAACAACAGTAAAATGGAGTGGGAGATTTAAAAGCAAGCAATACTATAATTGCTGTTGCCATTAGTAAAAATATTTTCTGCATAACAATAGATTTGTTACACAGATGCCTGTACTAAAATGATTACATAAAAAACTAAAAAATGATTACATAAAAAACTAAAAATTATTTTTTTCCCACACTACTTCCGGCTGTTGAAAATTGAGGGTATTGTTGGGGCAGGTACTTTTTACATTATTGCGATAATTTTTAAAGAGGCTCAACCAGCGTAATTTAAGTACGCCTAATACACCTTCTTTTATAATACCTTTATTCATTTTACTATCACCTAATTTTCGGTCTTTAAAAGTAATGGGCACTTCTTTTATTGTAAAGCCAAGTTTCCAGGCGGCAAACTTCATCTCTATTTGAAATGCATACCCTACAAAATGAATACCTGATAAATTGATAGCTTCCAAAACCTCCCTGCGGTAACAAACAAAACCTGCGGTGGGGTCCATCACCGGCATCCAGGTAATTATCCTGGTGTATAAAGAAGCTCCCTTGGATAAAGCGATTCTATTTGTTGGCCAGTTTTCAACGGCACCACCTTTTACATATCTTGATCCAACCGCAACACCTGCACCATTTTTACATGCCTCATATAATCTTTGCAAATCGCAAGGGTTGTGAGAAAAGTCTGCATCCATTTCAAAAATAAAATCATATCCTTTTTGCAAGGCCCAGCCAAACCCATGTATGTAAGCTGTACCCAAGCCTGATTTCCCCTTGCGCTCTTCTAAAAATAATTGTCCTGGGTATTTTAAAAACAGAGATTTCACAATAGCCGCTGTTCCATCGGGAGAGCCATCATCAATAATTAATACATCAAACTGTTGCTGTAACAGAAATACTGCATCAATAATTGACTTAATATTCTCCCTTTCGTTATATGTTGGTATGATAACTAATTTCTCCAAATCGTGAATTGGCAATGTTTAGAACAAATATACAATATGAATATAATATTTTTAACACCAACGTTAGTCAAATTGGTATTTAATTATTTTTTAACAGGGTCCTGTTTAATATTTCAGTTAATTTTTGCTTGGTATGTAATGGAAAGTCTCCTCTCATCATCCAGTCATAATATTGAGGCTCTGCTTTTAAAACATCCACGACGGGGCGTCCTTTATGTTTTCCAAAATTAAAAACTTCCACGCTTTTTTCATTAAATAAAAAACGCCGGGCATAATCTACTATCCTTTCTTCGCCGATGGAACCCAGTATGCTATCTACCGAATTTCCTAATTGCGGATAACGCTTAATCTGCGACAGTAATACGTCTATGGTGGCATTTACATCTGCTTCAGCACTGTGAGCA
>JANYFT010000111.1 GCA_025359625.1 Ferruginibacter sp. | reverse complement strand
AGCGGGCCATTATTGGTGAGCCAGTTTCTTTCCCAAATTTGCCTGATGTAAACCTTGGTAGTCTTCCTTCGGCTGTAAAAAAACGTGGTAACATTTATCATTATACTTTTAAACAAGAATATAATTTTAATGAGTATATCCTGCTTTATTAACCTCATAACTGGCTGTCGTTGCTTGTTTATTTTTATACGACCTTTCGTACATCGAGCCTATAACATATTTACCCATAGAGAGAAATCTTCTTACAGTAAAATATCTTGTAAATGAGTAGCGGATATAAAAAAAAATAATTTTGTAATAACTATAATTTAGGCGAAATAATTTTTCCAAAAACATCTGTAGCGACTTCCAGTGATAAAAATTAAAATCGGCTGGTGATAAAGAATGTATTGAAACAGGAAGTTGTTTTCGCCACTTTTTACTAACAATCAACGCACTGTCAACCCAGGTTTTATCAGGCTTTCCCTCAGAAAAATGGTGAAGCAAAATATCAAAAACTACTACCACATCATGCGTGCTAAAAACCTGTAGCGAAAAGTCAATATCATATCCATGAAAGCCCTTTAAATTATTTTCATCAAACTTGCACTGCTTAAATATTTCTTTTCTGGTACATAGAAAAACACCGTCTAAGGTGGCTGCCTTTTTTTTGGTTTGATAGTTATTGTTTTCAGTAATAACGATGTGTTCAGCAATATCATTACCAATATGGTTATGTTGTATCACATTTATTTCGTTCGATATAAAAGAGCTCGACCAGGAAGAAGGTACAAGGCCTTTTGTATCTCCGCCGGCAATCCCCAATAAACCTATACTGCTATCCTTCAGGTGTTCTATAATGATGCCCCCCCAATTGCGGGTCTCAAATAAAATGTCTTCGTGAATAAAACATAATATTGGAAACACAGCACTTTCCCCACCCTTATTATATACTTTACAAATCCCGTCATTTGAACCTTTATTATTGATAGCAATAATTTCATAGGCAACACCAATTGTTTCCGCAATATTTACTGTTAGTTTATTAAGTAATTGCTGGTTTACTGAACAAATAATAATCGAAATCATAAATAATAATTAGGCCGGTGGTATTTTTAAATAGTATCTACAAAATCTTTTTCAACTGAATTAAAAATTAAAATGCCAATAAATAAAAGCAGCAGCATACAGCCGCTATCATATACTAACAGTTGCCAGCTAAAATACCCTGTCCCCGTAAAACCATACCTGAATGCTTCAATGATTCCTGAAATGGGATTGGCTAAAATTAGCTTCCTATAGCTACTGTCTACTATACCATTAACCGGAAAAAGAACCGGTGATACGAACATCATTAATTGCACACCAAAAGAGATGAGGTGAGCAAGATCTTTATACCGGGTAGTTAAAGAAGAAATAATGATGCCGCTGCCTAAACCTAATCCTGCTATTAAAATAAGTAAGAAAGGAAAAAGCAGTAAATATAAATTTGGGTGAAGTGAAGTGCCTGTTGAAAGATAATATACATACACTGCTATAAACAATAAAAATTGAATACCAAATTTTACCAAATTTGTCAATACTAGCGAAAGGGGAATGATTAATCTTGGAAAATAAACTTTTGTAAAAATAGGCGTACTGTCTTTAAAAAAAGTAGCAGTTTTTGTAATACATTCCGAAAAATAACTCCAGATAATGATTCCGCTTAAATAAAATATTACCGGAGGCAGGCCAACCGTTGAAAATTTTCCAATTCTGGAAAAAATAAATATATAAGTAATGGTGGTTAAAACTGGTTGCAATACAAACCAGATAGGCCCCAATATTGTTTGCTTGTAAATAGATAATATATCCCGTCTCATCCAGATAAATAAAAGGTCGCGATAATCCCATATTTCTTTATAGTTTAAAGTCCATAAAGTGGTTTTATTTGTAATTGTTTCTCTCCATTTTCTTTCCATTTGCTTTGTATCCTCCATATCCCCAAATTTTTTGCAAGTATATAATTTAATTTAAGAATAAGTTAAGGCAATGATGGATTTAATGATAAGATATTATAGTGAATTGCAGCAATGGGATTAAGCTGTTGTTATTTGAACTAGTAAATGAAAATCACTGTTTCAATACCGGTTTGTCTTTTAAAGAAATAAGCTGTTTTGGAAGTTGATAGGTAGAGGGAAGACTTTTATTTTTAAGTTTTTCAGTTGTTTTCTTATTGTGTAAAAAAGATAAAATTGCGTTTGCTGTTAAGGCAAATGCGGCAATAATACAAAATTGAATCTCCATTTTAAGCCCGGGAAATAAATAGACCAGGAGCAAACAAATAATGTTTGCCATCAGTAATATACCAGTTGCCTGCAGGTGTGAAAGACCGAGATCAATTAACCGATGATGTATATGATTGCTGTCGGCTTCAAAAGGTGATTTGCGTTGTGCGATCCTCAGGGCAAATATTCTCAGGGTATCAAAAATGGGAACAATTAAAAGAGCGATGACTAATGCAGGAGCTGATTGCATCACGGGTGTAATTAAATTGGCCGTACCCGGTTTATTTAATTCAATAAAATTTATGCAGAGAAAAGATACTGCAAATCCTAAAAACATGGAGCCTGTATCACCCATAAAAATCCTTGCAGGTGTAAGGTTAAAGAGTAGAAAACCAGCCAGGCATCCACCGGTTGCTACTGCTATAAATAACAAACCAGTTTGTTGCATTTGCCAAAAATAAAAACCAAGAAAGAGGCAGGCAAGTAAGCCAATGCTGCCAGCAAGACAATTGATGCCATCAATTAAATTAAAGGCATTAATCAGGAAAATAAGGAAAAGGCCCGACATGAATATACTTACAGCATAAGGGATTTCCTGAATGCCTAAAAACCCAAAAAAATTGGTAAACCTGCAATCAGCCAAAACGGTTATTGTTATAGCAACTGCAAGTTGTGCAATAATTTTTTTTGTTGGATTTACACCAACAAGGTCATCCGTTACACCTAAAATAAAAATGATAAGGGCGGAAAAAATAATATAATTAAGATGCGAAATGTTATTGGACGAAAGAAACAAACAGGAGGTAAACATCATGGAAGCAAAAATAGCCACACCTCCCAGGTTTGGCGTTCTGGTCAAATGAATTTTGCGTACTTCCGAAGGTTCATCAAAAAGGTGTTTTTTGTGAGATATATAAATAATTTTTCGGATAGAATAGCATACCAGTAAAAAATTTGCAAGGAATATACAAACAGAAAAAAGTAGCATTTTTTTAATTTCGATAAAACTACCATTTACTGTTTCAAAAATTTGATATTGGGCATTATTAAAGAATTAAATTTTTACTGACCACTTCAGCGGTATGGTGCTGCATCAGGTATTTATATACTTCGCTTTTTACTTTGACCGCCAAATGTTTATCAGTAAGAATTTTGGATACTGTTTCAGTATCTTTTTTTATTTCTCCACACAAGTAAAACCCATTTATTCCATTTTCAATTACTTCAGCTACCGAATTAACTTTGTTGGTAAAAACGATGTTTCCTTTTTTTAAATTATATAAAATACTTCCACTGAAAGGGGAAAAAAACTTATAATTTTTAAAAGGCATTAAAGAAAAGGTAGCCTTCTCAAAAATTTCATCTAATTCACTTTCGGGAACGTATCCCAAATAATGAACATTGGCGGTGTATCTTTTCTTTAAAAGATCATAGAACTTTTTTTCTTTGCCTAATGCTTTTCCTGCAATGTAGAAATGAGATCCGGGATGATTGATTAGCAACTGCTGATGAAGTTGCAGTGAATATTCTATCCCCTTGTTTTTGCCAATAAAGCCCAGGTAAATAAAATTAGTATTGATCACATCACTCTTTATTATCTCTTTTTTATCAACAATATGGGGCAGGAAATATACATGCTCAATATGGTAGGCAGACTTAACGGCCTCCATTCCTTTTTGAGATAAAACGTAGATGCACTTTATTTTTTTTATATACTTTTCAGAGGCTGCAAATTTATTGATGTAGATATCGTAAAACTTTGAAACCTTATTTAAAAACGGGTTATTAAATTCGCGGAAAGGATATTTCAGCAGAGGTGGGTCATGGAGGGTTACAACTACATTTTTATAACTGGCATTGAGCATAGCCAGTAAAATTTTAATTTCTTTTTTTTGAAAGATGCCGATTTCAATATGTACATGATCTATAGAAGAGATGGTAGTAAAAATGGTAGTAAGGTTTTCACAAC
>JANYFT010000055.1 GCA_025359625.1 Ferruginibacter sp. | reverse complement strand
AGGTGTATGGGTGGCTACGGTTGATAATATTGACTGGCCCGCTAAAGGAAATTTTAATAGTGATTCGCAAAAGGCCGAGTTCATTAAATTGCTTGATATGCACCAACACAATGGCATCAATGCAATGATAGTGCAGATACGGCCTGCTGCGGATGCTCTTTATCCCTCGCAATTTGAACCATGGAGCGAATGGCTTACCGGAAAACAAGGGCAACCGCCGGTGCCTTATTATGACCCATTGGAATTTATGATAACTGAAACGCATAAACGCAAAATGGCCTTTCATGCCTGGATGAATCCTTACAGGGCAGAGTTTACCATTGGAGTGTCTACCATTTCAGCTACGCATATCACCCGGCTTCATCCCGATTGGTTTTTACCTTATGGTGATAAAAGATATTTTGATCCCGGCAACAAAGCCGTACAGCAATATGTAGCAGGTGTGGTTAAAGATGTGGTAAGCAGGTATGCTGTAGATGGGATTCATTTTGACGATTATTTTTATCCCTATCGCATTACAGGAAAAGAATTTCCAGACAATGCAAGTTACCAGCAATATGGTAATGGTTTAACAAAAGAGGACTGGCGGAGAAGCAATACTGATTCTATCATTGCCCTGCTGGGCAGGGTTATTAAATCAATTAACAAAACATGTCAGTTTGGTATCAGCCCTTTTGGTATATGGCGTAATGCAGACAAAGACCCGGTAAATGGAAGCAAAACAATTGGCGCAGCCAGCAATTACGATGACCTGTATGCTAATATATTATTGTGGTTAAAAAATGGCTGGATAGATTATGTGGCACCACAACTGTATTGGGAATTTAGCCATCCAAAAGCGCCCTACAGTTTATTATTAGACTGGTGGAACAACCATACTTACGGCCGGCATTGCTATATTGGGCTGGGCATTTATAAAGCAAATACCAATAAAGCATGGAAAGAGCATACACAACTTACCAGGCAAATAGATTCTTTGCGCAGCAAATCAAATATTCAGGGAATGATATTTTTCAGCAGTAAAAATTTTGAAAGCAATCCCAATGGCTGGAGCGATAGTTTACGATTGCTTTATTTTAAAGAACCGGCTGCGCTGCCTGCAATGGAATGGTTGAAATAAGCAAATTTCATGAGGCTTCATTTAATTTTTTGCTGATGTTATTATTGATAAAATCTTTCAGGCTTGTTTTAATAGATCAAGACCTAATTCGCCACAGTTCCACTATTGTACCAAACCGTTTTTCTCTACCTTTGTAATTCAAGTATTTTTATTTGTCCATTCTAAATTTATTATATGCCTGGTTTTGAATTTTTTGGAGCAGAAGAACGCAAAGAAGTAAATGATGTTTTAGAAACAGGGATCCTAATGCGGTATGGCTTTGATGGACCCCGCAAAGGCATTTGGAAAGCCAAAGAAATGGAAACAGCCATTTGCGAAACCTTTGGTTGCAAACATGCCCAGTTAGTAAGCAGTGGCACAGCCGCATTAACCGCTGCCATGAGTGCCCTGGGCATTGGCTATGGCGATGAAATAATTCTGCCTGCCTTTACTTTTGTAGCAAGTTTTGAAGCCGTATTATCTGTTGGCGCCATCCCTGTTTTGGTAGATATAGATGATACGCTCACCTTAAACCCTGAGGCTGTACGCAATGCCATTACCCAGAAAACAAAATGTGTAATGCCCGTACACATGTGTGGCAGTATGGCAGATATGGACGCCATCGTAGCCATTTGTAAAGAACACAAACTCCTTTTGCTGGAAGATGCCTGCCAGAGTATTGGTGCATCTTACAAAGGAAAAAAATTGGGTACCATTGGCGATGCCGGTACTTTTAGTTTTGATTTTGTAAAAACTATTACCTGTGCAGAAGGTGGTGTAGTAATGACCAACCGGGAAGATATATATACCAGCACAGATGGCTACAGCGATCATGGGCACGACCATAGAGGAGGATTGGACAGGGGCGCAGATCTTCATCCCTTTATCGGCTATAATTTCCGCATCAGCGAATTACATGCTGCTGTTGGATTAGCGCAGATAAAAAAACTGGATACTTTCTTAAGCATACAACGCAGTAATAATAAAATGCTCCGGCAAATTTTGGCAACCATCCCGGAAATTAGTTTTAGAAGGGTGCCGGATGAGGCAGGTGACAGCTGCAGTTTTTTAAGCTGGTTTTTACCAACAGAAGCAATTACAAAAGCAGTAGTGGCCGAAATGAAAACGCAGGGAATACTGGCTGGTAATTTTTACTGGTTTGTAAATAACTGGCACTACATCAGTAAATGGGACCATCTTAAAAATGCTGTTACACTTAATCATTTACATCCTGATTTAAAGGCGGCCGTTATTCATCATGCCAATAAAGATTTTAGTGCCAGCGATGCGGTGATGGGGCGCTGCGTTTCTACCGCCATTAGTTTATCGTGGACAGAAGAACAGATTAAAACTAAGGGCGAACAAATGGTAAACGTAATCAATAAAATTTTGAAAGGGCAACAGGTAATTGCCTGAAAAAATTATATCTACAATAAAAGGCATCTGCATTTATGTGGATGCTTTAATTTTTAATTAACCCGTCGCTTTCCTTCCATCCGGTCGCACTCTTCTACGCTGCCCAACCGGAATTTAAAAGGAAATATAGCAGTTTTTTCAAATTTAATTTCCTGTTTGCAAAAAAAGGCTAATTGAGTAGAATAATAACTGGGAGATAAAAATGGTTGGGAAATAGTGGTTGCTTTGGAGTACTTGGTTATTGAAAGTGTTGCTGGCAAAGAATTTGACAGGGGTCGAAGCAATAATAAACTACTCTTTTTTTGTTGCTGATTTTGCGAATAAATGACAGGTGCAACAAAAATCATGCAGAAAAATAAAAATTTACCTTTTTTATTCACTTTTCAAAGTTCAATGTTTGTAAATTTACGATATTATTACACGGGCCGCTTAGTTTGTTTAATAGTTTTACCCATTGTTTAACCTCTTATACCAGTCATAAACTGCAATGATGCTATGCATCAATAAAAAGTTCCACATTGGTATATAGTATAAGGGAGTGACACAACAATGACCACATGGAAAACAAATGCCCGAAACAAAATAATTATTATTAAAAATCAATCAATCCTTTGGGATTTGAACATAACATATGGCATTAAGTCAGGGATTATACCAGCGGCAATTACAAAAATTATCACCACAGCAAATTCAGTTAATGAAATTGCTGCAGGTGCCTACCGCCTTGCTGGAAGAACGTATTAAAGAAGAGCTGGAAGAAAATCCTGCTTTGGAAACAGGCGAAGAAGAGGAAGCGGAAGAATTTGAGAACGATGCTAGCGACGAATTTGAAACACCGACAGATGATTTTGAACCGGATGGCAGCCAGGACGAATATGAAAATATTGACATCAGCGATTATGTGCAGGATGGTGATGATGATATTGCTGACTATAAAATGAGGGACGAAAATTATCCTGAACAGGACGACAGCAAGGTAATTCCGCATAAAGTTGAAACAGGTTTTAACGAATTGATGCTGGAGCAATTGGGGCAACTTAGTTTAGATGAACATAAGCAAAGCGTGGCGGAGCAAATTATTGGCAACCTGGATGATGATGGATACTTGCGAAGGGATCTCGGCGCTATTGTAGATGACCTTGCCTTTAGACAAAACATTAATACAGACGAAGAAGAAATCAGCCAGTTGGTTTTACAGATTCAGCAGTTTGACCCGCCGGGTGTGTGTGCCCGTAACCTGCAGGAATGCCTGCTGATACAACTGGAAAGAAATGTGCACCAGGGTAAACATGTAGAAATGGCCATTAAAGTATTGGATAAATATTTTGAAGAGTTTACAAAAAAACATTACGAAAAAATTCAGCGGGGCTTAAATATTACCGACGATCAGTTAAGAGAGATCATTAACCAGATAATAAAACTGAATCCTAAGCCGGGGGGTAATATTGGCGAAAGCGGCAAAGGAGAAGGATATGTGATTCCGGATTTTTTTATCCATAACAACGCCGGTAAATTAGAACTTACTTTAAACAGCAGGAATGCACCAGACCTGCGCATTAGCGAAGGTTACCGGGATATGCTGAAGGACTATGACAAGGGTACAAAAAAAGATAAACGGCAAAAGGAGGCGGTACTTTTTATAAAGCAAAAAATTGATGCGGCCAAATGGTTCATTGATGCCATTAAGCAAAGGCAACATACTTTACTAAGTTCCATGGATGCTATCATGACTTACCAGTATGATTTTTTTGTAACTGGTGACGAAACAGAATTAAGGCCGATGATATTAAAAGATATTGCCGAAAAAACTAATCTTGATATCAGTACCATCAGCCGTGTGGCCAACAGCAAATTTGTACAAACAGAATTTGGCACCTACCGCTTAAAGTTTTTCTTTAGTGAAAGTTTACAAACGGACAGTGGCGAAGAAGTGAGTACCAGGGAAGTAAAAAAAATACTAAGCAATTTAATAGAAGGAGAAAGCAAAAAGCGGCCGCTAAGTGATGAACGATTGACAGAATTATTACAGGAAAAGGGATACAATATTGCCCGCAGAACAGTTGCCAAATACCGGGAACAATTAAATGTACCCGTTGCAAGATTAAGAAAAGAATTATAAACCCTATCCTCCAAAGGGGACTAAATGCACTCAATTGTGAATAGTGAATTATCAATACCACAGCACCAGCAAATTGCAGCAGGGAGCCAGCAACCTGTGGTGGTCAGGTTTTTTGCACATTTATTTTCGTACATTTTTCATCCACTGTTTATTCCTTTTTATGTATGCTGGTTTATAGAATTTATACACCCGTCTTATTTTTCAGGATTTAGTGATGCAGGTAAAAAAGGAGTGCTGATAAGTTTTACTATAAATGCTGTTTTTTTTCCATTAATAACGGCACTGTTATTAAAAGCCCTGGGATTTACTGAATCAATTTACTTTCGTTCCCAAAGAGACCGCATTCTTCTTTATGTTACTTCTATGATATTTTTCTTTTGGACCCAATATCAGTTAAGAGAACGGCCAGAGATACCTAGAATACTGGTAGCATTTATGTTTGGTGTTTTTATTTCGTCGGCAGCCGCATTGATAGCAAATATTTATTTTAAGGTGAGCATGCATGCTATTGGCATGGGTGGTTTAGTGGGTATATGCTTTGTTATAATGCAGCAAAATACTATGCTGATGACCTGGCCATTTAGCGCTGCCTTATTGATTGCAGGGCTGGTTTGCACTTCCCGGATGATTGTTAGCGATCATACACCTAACGATATTTATAGTGGGTTATTAATTGGCTTTATTTGCCAGTTGATAGGCGCTTCTATTCAGTTATAAAAACGAAGGGGCCCCGTCCAATAACGGGGCCATTCTTCTTTGGTCGTGCCTAACAATAAAAGGTAAACTGTAGATTTTTTACACCTTAGTTATCAAGAATTTTAAATGGAATATAGTAGAGGGATATGATAAAATGACTACTGTCATTTATACTTTCCGCAATGCATTTTTTATTTAATCAAACTTGTGCAGCGTGTGCCGGATCGTGAGTTAAAATGATTGCACCGCTATGGGGTTTACCCCATTTTAGCATACATGCATCTAAAAAAAAATTAGGGTCAATATTGGTAACGGATAAACTCCTTTTTTTAAAAGGCACAGCAAAATGAGGTTTCAATAGTTGGTGGTTTTTCAGGTTAACAATCAATTGATTGCTTGGTTTCGATATCTAAATCGCTAAAACAAAAACTTTATTGCAGCCACAATAAAAAAAGTAAAGCCGTTGTGTTTTGTTTTTTCTTATCTTAACATTCGTTCAAAACGATTACTACTTTTGCATGCCTGTACCGGTAACCATATAATTATTTCTAACCATGCACTTATCACCCAGAGAATCTGAAAAGTTATTACTTTTTTTAGCCGGCGAGTTAGCAGAAAAAAGAAAAGCCCGGGGGTTAAAACTAAATTATCCCGAAGCCATTGCTCTTATCAGCAGCCATTTACAGGAAGCCGCCCGTGATGGCAGAACAGTCGCAGACCTGATGCAATATGGCTGTACCATTTTAACCACAGATGACGTGATGGAAGGCATCCCGGAAATGATCCATGAAATACAGATTGAAGCTACTTTTCGTGACGGAACAAAGTTAGTGACGGTGAATGATCCGATAAGGCCGGGAGCCCCTGTCCCGAAAGGGGGAACTTAGTTTGAAGGGTATTTCGATAAGCTACAAAAATTAACGGAAAGAGAAGGAAAGTTGTACTAAATCTTAATAAACTATATTTTCCTTATTAAATTAAAAAATTAAAACCCATGCCTTTACTTCCCTTTAGGGGATGGGGGCAATTCTTATTATGATACCAGGTGAATATATTTTAGCAGCAGGCGATATCGAATGCAATGCCGGCAGGCGCACTATCAAAATTATTGTAGTAAATACGGGCGACAGGCCGGTGCAGGTTGGCTCTCACTTTCATTTTTTTGAAATAAATAAGCAAATGGAATTTAACAGGGAAAAAGCATTTGGTATGCGCCTGAATATTGCTGCCGGAACGGCCGTTCGTTTTGAACCAGGCGAAGAAAAAGAAGTAGATCTGGTAACATTTGGCGGTGATAAGAAAATTGTTGGATTTAATAATTTAGTGGATGACGAAACCGCTTCAGCAGAGGTAAGAACAAAAGCAATAGGATTGGTTCAATCTCTTCATTTTAAAAATAATAACGGATGAGTTTACATATCAACAGAAGGAAGTATGCCAATATGTATGGTCCAACTACCGGCGATAAAGTAAGGCTGGGTGATACGGAATTATTTATCGAAATAGAAAAAGATTTTACCGTTTATGGAGATGAGGCAAAGTTTGGCGGCGGCAAAACCATCAGGGATGGTATGGCTCAATCGGCTTCGGCTACACGCAGTGAAGGCGTGCTTGATTTTGTTATTACCAGCGTAATGATCATTGACCATTGGGGAATTGTAAAAGCTGATATTGGTATAAAAGATGGACAGATTGTTGGCATAGGCAAAGCGGGCAACCCCGATACTATGGATGGCATTACGCCCAATATGATCATAGGTGCCAGTACCGAAGTGCATGGTGGTGCAGGTTTAATAGCAACTGCCGGTGGCATTGACACCCATATCCATTTTATTTGTCCGCAACAAGTTGACCATGCTTTGTTCAGTGGCATCACCACCATGATTGGTGGCGGCACCGGCCCGGCTGATGGTACCAATGCCACCACAGTAACACCGGGTGCATGGAATATAAAAAAAATGCTGGAGGCTGCTGAAGCTTTCCCAATGAACCTTGGTTTTTTTGGTAAGGGAAACTGTGCAACCCTGGCTCCACTGGAAGAACAGATTGAAGCAGGTGCGCTGGGTTTAAAAATTCACGAAGATTGGGGCAGCACCACAGCGGTTATCAACGCCTCCCTGCAAATTGCTGATAAGTATGATGTGCAGGTGGCCATCCATACGGATACTTTAAATGAGGGGGGATTTTTAGAAGATACCATCAATGCCATCAATGGCAGGGTGATCCATACTTTTCATACCGAAGGTGCCGGTGGTGGCCATGCTCCGGATATCATCAAAGCAGCGATGTACCGGAATGTGTTGCCTTCTTCAACCAACCCAACAAGGCCTTACACCATCAATACCATTGATGAACATTTGGATATGCTGATGGTTTGCCATCACCTGGATAAAAATGTGCCGGAAGATGTTGCATTTGCGGATAGCCGCATACGACCTGAAACAATTGCAGCAGAAGATATTTTGCATGATATGGGCGTGTTCAGTATGATGAGCAGTGATAGCCAGGCCATGGGCAGAGTTGCAGAAGTAATTACCCGTACCTGGCAAACGGCGCACAAAATGAAATTGCAAAGAGGCGCATTAGTTGAAGATGAAAATAATAACAATGATAATTTCAGGGTAAAAAGATTTATAGCCAAATACACTATTAACCCTGCAATAACTCACGGCATTTCGGAATATGTTGGTTCGATAGAGTCGGGTAAACTGGCTGATATTGTTTTGTGGAAACCTGCTTTGTTTGGTGCAAAGCCGGAAATGATTATTAAAGGTGGGATGATTATTGCAGCAAGAATGGGTGATCCTAATGCCTCCATCCCAACACCACAGCCAGTAATTTACCGGCACATGTTTGGGGCTTATGGAAAAGCATTGCATGCAACCTGTGCCACATTCGTATCCAGGCTTTCTCTGGAAAAAAATATTGTTCAGGGATACGGTTTACAAAAGATGGTATTGCCGGTAAAAAACTGTCGTAACATTTCTAAAAAAGATTTGATACACAATGATGCCACGCCATTGATTGAAGTGAACCCCGAAAATTATGAAGTGAAAGTAGATGGGGTACCAATAACCTGTGAACCATTGGCAGAGCTTCCTTTGGCGCAACGGTATTTTTTATTTTGAAAATTTGCTGATGTGCTCCGCTAATAAGATATTACAATGCTGGTAAAAGAAAAAATAGGGAACCTGGAATTATTTGCTGTTAACAACAGGAACATAGATTATGTAATGCTGGATTGGTATGAAACCAATAAACGTATCCTGCATAAAAAAACATTGTCAGGCAGGGAAATAGCAATGAAATTTTTAAATGAAAATCCACAACTGACCGTGGGTGATATTGTTTATGAAGATGATTTTAATTTAATTGCTGTTGATATAAAAGAGTGTGATGCCATTGTTATACGGCCAGTATCAATGCATGAAATGGCGGCTATTTGTTATGAAATTGGCAATAAACATTTACCCCTATTTTACCAGGATGAAGAAATTGTAGTGGCTTACGAAGCTCCCTTGTTTGCATTGCTAATCGCAGCCGGTTATAATGTAGAACAGGCAAAAAGAAAATTAATTAAACCGTTAAAAACTACGGTAGCTCCTCACGGCACCAGCAGCAGTTTATTTAACAGGATCATGAAACTAACAACAGATACCGAATGAGTGTAGCCCTGTTAAGTTTGCTGCAACTGTCTGACCCGACCTTACCAATTGGTGGCTATTCCCATTCAGCAGGATTGGAAACTTATGTACAACAGGGAATAGTAAACAATGCTACCGCAGCAAAAAGTTTTGTAACAGAAATGCTCACCCGCAATTTGCAATACACGGACGCTGCTTTTGTATCGCTGGCTTTTGATGCAGCACAACGAGGCGATCTTAAAAAGATACTTGCGCTGGATGAGGAATGCACTGGTGTAAAACTACCCATGGAAATGCGGCAGGCAAGCCAGAAACTGGGCATCCGTTTAATAAAAATATTTCAGGCTGTTTGTAAAAATGAAATGGCTGATGAATACAGGGAAGCTATCAGATTAAAAAAGGCGGATGGACATTATTGTATTGCATTTGGGGTATACGCTGCTGTGTTGGGGATTGATAAGAAAGATGCATTGAGTGCTTTTTACTATACTGCCGCAGTTGGCTTTACAAGCAATTGTGTAAAGCTAATTCCTTTAGGCCAGCAGGATGGGCAGGAACTATTGTTTTCGCTACAGCCATTAATTAAACAATTAGCAGAAAATAGTTTGGAGCCGGATAATGATCTGATCGGATTGTGTTGCGCTGGTTTTGATGTTAGTTGCATGCAGCATGAACAATTGTATTCGAGATTATACATGTCGTGAATTGTTGCTATTTTGGGGAAATATTTCGATTTTAAGGAGCGTTTCACAGAGCTGCATTAGTACAAGGGAGTGACACAACAATGCTTAATTGAAATACAAAAGTCTGCTCAATAAATTAAAAAATGACTGAAAGAAATTATATAAAAATTGGTGTAGCCGGTCCGGTTGGTTCAGGCAAAACGGCGTTGATAGAACGGCTGAGCAGAGCGATGAGTAAGGAGTATAGCCTGGCGGTAATTACAAATGATATTTACACCAAAGAAGATGCAGAATTTTTAACGCAAAATAGTTTGCTGCCGGCTGAAAGAATTATTGGTGTTGAAACAGGCGGCTGTCCGCATACCGCCATACGGGAAGATGCCAGCATGAACCTGGAAGCAGTGGAAGAAATGGCGGCCCGTATCCCCGATGTGCAAATTATTTTTATTGAAAGCGGTGGTGATAATTTATCGGCCACTTTTAGCCCTGACCTTGCTGATGTTACCATTTTTGTAATTGATGTGGCAGAAGGTGATAAAATTCCCCGTAAAGGCGGGCCGGGTATTACGAGAAGCGATTTATTGGTGATCAATAAAATTGATCTGGCTCCTTATGTACATGCCGACCTGGCAATTATGGAAAGAGATGCCCGCAAAATGCGCAATGGCAACCCTTTTATTTTTACCAATTTGATGAGTCTGCAGGGCTTGGATGGTGTTATTGGCTGGATAAAAAAATATGCCCTACTAGAAAGCATAGACGAACCTATCTTATGCAGATGATTTCCAATTTACACATACACACAGCATGGGCAAACGATATTACTTATCTTAAAAAATGTTATTGCACTACCCCGTTAAGAGGGGCCAATATCACTGAAGACAAAAAAGACCCTACACTCCGTTTAATGCTAACGAGTTCCTCGCCGGGCATTTTGGATGGTGATGAGTACCATTTAAAAATTGAACTGGATGAACATTGTTCTTTGCAACTGCACACACAATCTTACCAGCGTTTGTTCACCATGAAGCACCAGGCTTCACAAAAAATGGAAGTGCATTTTCAAAATAATGCAGCTTTCTGTTTTATACCACATCCTGCAGTACCCCATGAACAATCAAATTTCACAGCCCGCAATAAATTTTTTTTAGCAGATAAATGTAGCTTAATTTTTGGCGAGGTATTAACCTGTGGCAGAAAATTAAATGGCGAAGTTTTTTTGTTTTCAAAATACCACAGTATTACAGAAATTTACATTAATGATAAAATGGTCATCAAAGAAAATTTATTGATGCAACCTGCTACTATTGATGTGAATGCCATTGGACAACTACAGGGTTACACCCACCAGGCAAGTTTAATTTACTTAGATGAAAATGCAGACATAAAAAAATTAAGCATACAGGTTATAGAAATACTTTCGTCGCAAAAAAATATTAAAGCAGGTATTACCACTGCTCCAGTAAATGGATTGATTGTACGTTTGCTTGGGCAAAAGGCAGAACCCTTATTTGATTGTTTAAAAACAATTGCCGGGTGCCTTCCACAAACCAATCAACTTAAACGGACAGCGTATGCAATCTGAAATGGAAGTACTCATCATTGCTGCCATATCTATTGCTTCCCTGCACACCGTTACAGGGCCGGATCATTATTTGCCATTTATTGCTTTGTCAAAATCAAGGAATTGGTCGTTTGCCAAAACAATTGGCTGGACGTTTGTTTGCGGTTGCGGGCATGTATGGAGTTCAGTACTGCTCGGCTTGGGTGGTGCAGCCATCGGCTGGAGTTTATCTACAGTACGCTGGATGGAAAATATCAGGGGCGGCATTGCTGGATGGGTGATGCTGGTGTTTGGATTTATTTACGGTATATGGGGCTGGTACAAGGCATATAAAAACAATCCGCATAAACATTTCGACTTGCAGCAGGATGGTGCCATTTATGTTTACGAACACAAACATGACGAAGCCGTTGCCCCGCAAGACCGGCACAAAGTAACGCCGTGGGTAATGTTCATCATTTTTATTTTAGGCCCCTGCGAACCTATGATACCACTACTCTACTTCCCCGCTGCAAAAAATAGTTGGGGTGGTATGATTTTACTTATCATCATTTATACATTGGTTACTTTATTAACGATGGTAACCATGGTAGTATTGGGTTATATGGGAATAGCTTTTGTAAAAACAGAAAAGCTGGAACGCTATGTACATGCACTTGGTGGATTAACTATTTTTGTTTGTGGTGCCGGCATGTTGTTTTTAGGATGGTAGCAACTGGTAGGTACGGTACGTTAGACCAGTTGGAGACAATAGGGCGGTGCAACATTAACTATCAACAATTTTTTTATGCAACAACCTTTAACTATTACAATACCTTATCATCAATTGGGCAAATCACAATTAAAAATTAGCCGGATAGGTTTTGGATGTATGTCTTTACAACCTGATCAAGCCAATATTCAAAGAGTGATTGATGCAGCAATTGATACGGGTATTAATTATTTTGATACCGCAGATATATATGATAATGGTGTAAATGAAATAAATATTGGCAGGGCATTAAAACAAAAAAGAAAACAGGTAGTGATTGCCACAAAAGTGGGTAATGAATGGAAGGAAGATGGTAGCGGATTGAAGTGGAACCCCACAAAAAAACATATCATCGGTGCTGTAGAAAAAAGTTTGTCAAGATTACAAACAGATTATATTGATCTGTACCAGTTACATGGTGGAACGATTGAAGACAATATGGAAGAGACAATTGGAGCATTTGAATTATTGCAGCAACAAGGAAAGATCAGGTATTATGGCATCTCTTCTATAAGACCAAATGTAATAAGAGAATATGTAAAGCGCAGTAATATCGTAAGCGTAATGATGCAATATAGCGTGCTCGACAGAAGACCTGAAGAATATTGCTTTGAACTTTTACGCCAGCATAATATCGGGGTGTTGGCCAGGGGAAGTATTGCAGGAGGTCTACTAGCAGGCAAACCAGCAAAGCCCTATTTAAATTATGTGGAGCCCGCCGTAGCTGCTGCTGCAAAAGCTGTCGAATCAGTAACTGCTGCAAACAGCAATGTTGCTGCAACGGCCATCCGGTTTGTGTTGCAACATCCCGCTGTTATTGCTGCAGTTGTTGGTATCAAAACTATAGCGCAACTGAAAGATGCTTTACAGGCAACAACTCTTCAGCAACTTTCTGAATATAACAATCAACTGCTTAAAGACTCAATTACTATTAATTATTATCAGCAACACAGGTAATAAAACAGTGATAAAATTGTTTTTTAACTTTCCAAATTATTTAATATGCTACCGGATAGTTACGGAATCATACAACCTGATAAAAAATTAAAAAATCTTAGTGAATTGATAAAAAGCAGCGAAAAAAATATTTTTGCAGTAGTAGATGGAAAAGAAAGATTTACAGTAATAATTAAATTGAACAATATTATGCAAAAACTGTTTCAGCCAGATTTGTTTGATAAGGTTTTATTCAAATCTATTATGAAAAAATCACCCTTTATATTACTTATATGAAGATCAGGACATAAACAGTGTGATGAAAAAATTACTAATCTTTCCATTCATTCTGCATAGAAGAGTTATAATTGATTGCTGTTTCTCCTTCATCTAAGTAATCATCCATAGCATCGCTCGATTTTGCCAATGTACTATTCACAGAATCTTTTAAATTGTTCCAGCCATCTTTTAAATCTGCTCCACGTTTAGCAATTTTTCTCCTTGTTTTTGATCCTTTCCGGGGTGCAAATAATATTCCTAAAACTGCCCCCACTCCAACGCCGATTAGTAAATTTCTTTTTGCACTCATAATAAACAAGTTTAATTATTAATTATTAAAGGAAGTAAAAAGATATTTTAAAAGGAGAAGCCCGAATAGAAATACAGCCTCGTTTTTGTCCAATATCCTATGAAAAACCAAAGTATTATTATAAATAATTGTGCCAAGAAAAATTAATTGGGTATTAGAATTTAATGGGAATTATTTTCTACATTCTAAGGTTTTAATATTTATTAAAAAATGATTTGTGGAAATTTTTACCAAAAAAATTTAGGCTTTATAAGGAAGCCGTAAATAGTCACCAAACACCTGCATAGAAACGAAAGTTCTAAAATGCACAATAAAAAGTGGGATACGATTGTACCCCACTCAGATCATAAAAAATTACTTCTTTTTATTTAATAATGCCATCTTACAAAAGCCTCTACAGCGGCGTATTGTGTAAGGCCTAATTGGGCATATAACTTAGCCGTATTTGAATTTCGCTCTTCAGCACGTTGCCAAAATTCCCTATCATCTGTTCCCTGAAAAGGAATACTATCTTTTTGCGATTGGTGTATAAATATGCCATTGCGCTTTTTTACCACCTGGTCAGGGCTCATAGGTACCGCCATTTCTATCTCGGTAATATCCCATTCCTGCCATGCCCCTTTATACAACCATAACCAGCAATTGGCCACCCAGGGCTCATTCGCCGCCTTTATTCTATTCAGTGCTTCAATAACCACATCAAAACAAACTTTATGGGTACCATGCGGATCGGCAAAATCGCCGGCGCAATATATTTGATGTGGCTGTATTTCATTGAGCAGCGCCATTGTTATACGAACATCTTCTTCCCCCATTGGATTTTTTTCGATGGTGCCCGTTTCGTAAAAAGGTAAGTTTTGAAAATGAATTTGCCTGTCTGTAAGACCAACATATTGACAAGTGGCTTTTGCTTCACATCTTCTTATTAAACCTTTAATATCCCTGATTTCTGGGGTATCTTTTTCTGTTGATTTCTTTGTTTTCAAAAATGCGGTGGCATTTTCCAGTATTGCTTTACTTTTCGAATCATCAATATCAAACATATTTTCGAAGCCCACGGCAAAGTCTATAAACCTGGTTACAAACTCATCTGTTACTGCAATATTGCCGCTGGTTTGGTATGCCAGGTGTATATCATGGCCCTGGTCGTGCAGGCGAAGAAAAGTACCACCCATGCTAATAATATCGTCATCAGGGTGCGGTGAAAAAAGTACTACTTTTTTGGGGAATGGTTCACTTCTTTCAGGATGATTGATTCTTTGTTCAGTAGGCTTGCCTCCAGGCCACCCGGTAATACTATCTCTTAATAAATAAAACACCTGCAAATTTGTTTCATAAGCATCACCCTTTTCTACCAGCAAGTCACTTAATCCATTGTCGTTATAATCAATATTTGTAAGGCTTAGTACTGGTTTTTTTAACTGTAATGACAGGTTTACAACAGCACGTTTTATCATGTTATCTGTCCATATACATTCTCCCGTTAACCAGGGCTTTTTAAACCTTGCCAACTCGCTGGCACAGCCTTCGTCAATTACAAAAGTGCAGTCATCATGATTCTGCAATAGCGAGGCTGGTATTTCCTCTGTATCATCTTCTTCAACAGCTTTTTGTATTACCGGGGCCTTTGATTGGCCCCAGGCCATCAATATAATTTTCTTTGATTTTAAAATAGTGCTGATCCCCATCGTTATCGCCATACGGGGTACCTGGCTCATATTTCCAAACTCATATGCATTGGCAATACGGGTACTGTTATCTAAAGTGATGAGCCTTGTTTTTGAGTAGATGCCACTACCTGGCTCATTAAACCCAATATGGCCATTGGTGCCTATACCTAATATTTGCAGGTCGAGCCCGCCGGCATCTGCTATCTTTTTTTCATAGTCTGCACAATGCTCTTTCACTTTATCTTTTGGGATCATTCCATCGGGCAAAAAATAATTGTTTGGGTCAATATCTGTTTTTTCAAACAAATTCTTACGCATAAAGTAATGGTAGCTTTGCAGTGCATCTGCTTCCATCGGATAGTATTGATCCAGGTTAAAGGTGATTACATTTTTAAAACTAAGCCCCTCGTTTTTGTGCATCCTCACAAGTTCTGCATACAATGTTTTTGGCGATGAACCGGTTGCCAGGCCAATAATACACTTTTGTCCTGCAGCTTCCTTTTCCCTGATAAGATCCGCTATCTCCTGCGCAACATAGGAGGAACCTTCAGCAGAGGAAGGAAATATTTTTACCGCAATTTTTTCAAGAGAATCTGTAAAGTCTATTTTTTGTTTCATATTTTATTTTTGTAAAATTAATTTTTACAGGCAATATTTCTGTTACCCTAATTACTAAAATCTTTTGCCTCCTTAAGTTAACTTCTAATTTCAAAAGAAGCTATTTGATATTTTTTTTCAGTAAACAGTAACTATAATATAATGGCAGGCAATTGCTATATACAAACAGTGAAAAAGGATATCAGTAATATTTGATAAAGTAAAGTAATTTTTTTCATCAAAAAAAACCACCGCTTCCTTACCCGAAGAATCTGGCAATGACAAACGGTTGCCCAAATTTTATTTTGGCTACAAGCCTGCTATTTTTATATCTTATTTAGAATATGGTAATGTTCATTATGTTTTGTCAGCCTATATTCCTTGTGCCACTATTTTTTTATATTTCACTTCATCAATGGCATTTTCACTTTTGGCAATCACTACAGTTGCTACCGTGTTACCGATGCAATTTATTAGTGCTCTTCCCTCACTCAAAAATCTGTCTACCCCTATCAGTAGCGCAAGGCCTTCCAGTGGTATTACTTTTAAAGTTGACAATGTAGAGGCCAGTACAATAAAGCCGCTGCCGGTAACGCCTGCAGCTCCTTTGCTGGTTAAAAGTAATATGCCGATGACACTTAATTGCTGGCCTAAAGAAAGATCAACATTAAACACCTGCGCCAAAAAGATTACACTCATGCTTAAATAAATGGTAGTGCCATCCAGGTTAAAACTGTACCCGGTTGGAATAATAAGGCCAACCACTTCTTTATCGCAACCAGCATCCTCCAGCTTTTTCATTATAGATGGCAAGGCTACTTCACTGCTGCTGCTGCCCAGCACAATCAAAATTTCTTCTTTAATATATACCAGCAATTTCCACAAACTAAATTTGTAATAACGGGCAATTAGGTTAAGCACTACAAAAATAAACAACAGTCCGGTTGCATAAAAAGTAAGCATCAGTTTACCCAGCACAGCCAGGGTTCCAAAACCAAACTTGCCAATTGTAAAAGCCATGCCGCCAAACGCACCTATGGGGCTCAGCCGCATTACGATCTTTAAAATATTGAACAGCACCTTATTGATTGTTTCAAAATTGTGCAACAGTGGAGTACCGCTTTTACCCATCCATTTTAAACCAACCGCAAACAGGATACTAAAAAAAAGTACCTGCAAAATATCGCCTTTGGCAAACGAGTCTACAATATTAGAGGGTACGATGTGTGCAAAAAATTCTCCCCAATTTAGAGCTTTGGCCTGCGTGGTATATTGTGTAACTTTATCTGGTTGAATATTGCTGTAGTTTACGCCCACGCCTGGTTTAACCAGGTTGGCCACTATCAGCCCAATTACCAGTGCTGTAGTTGTTACTATTTCAAAATAAACAATAGCTTTGCCGCCGATCCTTCCGGCTTTCTTTAACTCGCCTGCCCCTGCTATGCCGCCAACAATGGTAAAAAATATAACCGGGGCAATCACCATGCGGATCATGTTGATAAATGTTTCGCTAATCAATTGTGCTGTTGCAGCAAAACCCGGAAAAAGCCAGCCAATAAAAATGCCTGCTATAATACCAATGATCACCTGTACATACAATACTTTTAAATATTTCAAGTTGCTTTTTTTAAGAAGCTTAAATTAAAACTTTTTTTGATTACTGACCTGTATAAAAGGCCGGGTATTTATTTTAATCATTTTATTACCTGCAGTTGAATCACTATTAATCATTATTGCAGCCAGTCCGCCATGGATGGATAGTCGCACTCTTTTACTTTTACAGCAATCACAATTTTTTTTAAGAGAAGGTTCTGTTATCTGTTTATAAGAAATCGTTTTTCTTTTTGTCTCTTTAAAGCAAAATCTTCCTCTTTCAACTTATATACTTCATAATAAAAATCCAATAAAACAAACCACTGTGTATGTGTAAAAATGGTTCTTCGTGAAAACGTGAATATATGATAAGGAATGGCATTATATTATTCTTCTTTTGTACATTTAAGGATGCAAACAAACGCTTTTCTGCTGTATGGCGCTAATGGTTACACAGGCGAATTAATTGCCCGTCATGCAAAGCAATATCATTTGCAACCCATCCTTGCAGGCAGAAAAAGGGAATTGATAGAACCAATTGCCAACAAGCTTGATCTTCCCTACAGAATTTTTGATTTGAATGATAGCGCCGCTTTACTGGCCGCATTAAAAGAAGTAAAAGCAGTAATACATGCGGCAGGACCTTTTGATTTTACCGCCAAACAAATGATGCTTGCCTGTTTACTCACCGGTACGCATTATCTTGATATAAATGGAGACATTGCGGTATTTGAAATGATAAAGCAATATGATGCCGCAGCAAAAAAAGCAGGTATCATGCTGCTGCCGGGGGTAGGTTTTGATGTTGTGCCCACCGATTGCGTGGCATTACAATTAAAAAATTTATTGCTTAATGCTGTCAGCCTTCAATTAGCTTTTGCCACTTTAGGCGGTGGGTTGTCTCATGGCACCGCAACTACCATGGCTGACAAAATAGGTGATGGTGGTGCAGTAAGAAAAGAAGGAAAAATAATTCATGTACCTCTTGGACAAAAGGGAAGGTGGGTTGACTTTGGTATAAAAAAATTATTTGTGATGAGTATTCCCTGGGGTGATGTTTCTACTGCCTTTTTTACTACCGGCATACCAGGTATAGAAACCTATACGGGCATCTCCAAAAAAGTATATTATTTTTTAAAGCTACAGCCGATATTCAATTGGTTACTTAGAAGAACAGTGGTGAGGAATTATATTAAAAAGAAAATTAATCAGCGACCGGCCGGCCCATCCGATGAGCAACGCAACAAGGCAACCAGTTTAGTATGGGGGCAGGCAACCAATGCTGTAGGCAGAACTGCCACTGTGCGGCTTAATGGTCCTGAGGGATATAGTTTAACTACACATAGTGCTTTAATTATTGTGCAAAAAGTATTGAACGGAAATTTTTCTCCCGGTTATCAAACACCTGCCAGTGCTTACGGCGAAAACCTTGTAATGGAAATACCCGGAGTTAAGAGAGAGGTTGTAAATTACCCCTCATCAGTTAACCTGTTACAAAAATAACTGAGCAAAAATACTTTTTTTACAAAGGTATATTCCCATGTTTCTTCCTTGGCCTTTTGGCTACTTTGTTTTCAAGCATGGCATAAGCCTTTATCAGTTTTTTACGGGTATCTTTTGGTTCTATCACTTCATCTATAAAACCTCTTTCTGCAGCCAGGTAGGGAGTAGCAAATTTCTCCGCATATTCCGCTTCTTTTTCCAACAGCTTTTTTGCAGGGTCTGCCGCTTCTGCAATTTCTTTTTTAAAAATAATTTCACTGGCTCCCTTTGCGCCCATCACTGCTATCTCTGCAGTAGGCCAGGCAAAGTTCATATCAGCCCCAATATGTTTAGAGTTCATTACATCATATGCTCCGCCATAAGCCTTTCTGGTAATAACAGTCACACGTGGCACAGTGGCTTCACTAAAAGCGTACAGCAATTTAGCCCCATTGGTAATAATGCCATGCCACTCCTGATCGGTACCCGGCAAAAAGCCCGGTACATCAACCAACACCAGTAAAGGAATATTAAAACAATCACAGAACCTGGTAAACCTTGACCCTTTTTTAGAACTATCAATATCCAACACACCTGCAAGCCGCATGGGTTGATTGGCAACAATGCCGATACTTCTTCCGGCTAATCTTGCAAAACCTACCACGAGATTTTCTGCATACTCTTTATGGATTTCAAAAAATGTTTCCATATCACAAATACCTGCTATCACGTCACGGATATCGTATGGCTGATTGGTACTTTCTGGAATAATTTTCTCTAAGCAATCTCTTGTTTCATCTACAAGCGTGTAAGGAATTTTAGGAACCACATCTTCACAGTTTTGCGGCATATAACTCAATAATTTTTTTACGTCCTCAATGCATTCCATATCATTGGCAGCCGTTAAATGGGTAACGCCGGATTTGGTGGAATGTGTTGAGGCTCCTCCCAATTCTTCTGAACTCACTTCTTCATTGGTTACGGTTTTAACCACATTGGGGCCGGTAACAAACATATAACTACTGTTCTCCACCATCAGGGTAAAATCGGTTATTGCCGGAGAATAAACCGCACCACCAGCACAGGGCCCCATGATGGCAGAAATCTGGGGAATAACACCTGAGGCCATCACATTTCTATAAAAGATATCAGCATAACCACCCAATGATCTTACGCCTTCCTGTATTCTTGCACCGCCGGAATCATTCAGCCCAACCAGGGGTGCGCCGGTCTTCATGGCAAGATCCATTATCTTACAAATTTTTTCGGCATGTGTTTCAGATAAGGCGCCGCCAAACACGGTAAAGTCTTGTGCAAATACATACAACAATCTGCCATTGACAGTACCGTAGCCAGTAATCACTCCATCGCCATAAAACTGTTGATCTTCCATGCCAAAATCTTTGGTGCGGTGTAAGACCAATGCCCCAATTTCTTCAAATGATCCGGGATCCATCAATAAGGTAATCCGTTCCCTTGCAGTCAGTTTTCCTTTTTTATGTTGCGTGGCATTTCTTTCTACTCCTCCCCCTAATTTTCCTTCTTCTATCTTTTCTCTTAGTATATCAACTTTTGATTTCATCAGAAAATTTTTATTGATTTTTCAACTCATAATTACGTACCTCATCACTGATAATTCATCACCCTTAATTTACTAAGTCAGCCTTCTTTTCCAACTGGTAGATTTGTTTTCTACTGGTTGGGTAATTTTTTGTTCCTCCATCCAATATTTCAAGGCGATGATTGCAGCCAGTTCTGCATTGGATTTTTGCGTTGCGTGGATCTTTTCAGGCCTGTAATAATTCTTTACAAAATGAGTGTCAAACTTACCGGAAATAAAAGCTTCCTGTTTTAAAACAAAACTGCCAAATGGCAGGGTCGTGGCTACACCTTCAATTTTATAATCATTAATCGCCTGTTTCATTTTTTGTATGGCTTCGGTCCTATTGTTGCCGTGCGTTACCAGTTTGGCAATCATCGGATCGTAATAAATAGGAATGGTCATCCCTTCTTCGTACCCATCATCTACTCTTACACCTTCGCCTTGCGGTTTTATATATTTGATTAGTGTGCCAATTGAAGGCAGGAAATTATTTAACGGATCTTCTGCATAGACTCTTAGTTCCAGTGCATGCCCATTGATGGTGAGATCATCCTGCTTAAAGCTTAACGCTTCACCTCTTGCAATTTTTATTTGTTCTTCTACCAGATCAATGCCGGTTATCATTTCAGTAACGGGATGCTCCACCTGCAGGCGGGTATTCATTTCTAAAAAATAAAAATTCAGTTCATTATCCATTAAAAATTCAACCGTGCCAGTGCTGGTATAATTACAAGATTTTGCCACCATCACAGCAGCCTCACCCATTTTTTTTCGCAGTTCAGGTGTTAAGATAGCCGATGGGGATTCTTCCACCACTTTTTGATGCCGCCGCTGAATACTGCATTCCCTTTCAAACAAGTGCACTGTGTTGCCATATTTATCAGCCAGCACCTGGATTTCTATGTGCCGGGGAGAGCTAACGTATTTTTCAATAAACACTGCGCCATCGCCAAAAGCAGCTTTGGCTTCGCTGGTAGCTCTTTCCATCTGTTCTTCAAAGTCAGCTTCTTTTTCAACTACCCGCATTCCTTTGCCACCACCACCTGCAGATGCTTTGATGAGGATGGGATAACCAATTTGCCTGGCCGTTTCTTTTGCAAATATAATATTGTCAATAGCCTTATCAATACCCGGCACCATCGGAATATTGTATTGCTTTACGCATTCTTTAGCTGCCAGTTTGGAGCCCATGATCCGCATGGCTTCAGGACCAGGGCCAATGAAAATAATTCCGGCATCTTCCACCTGTTGAGCAAAAGTTGCATTCTCACTCAGGAAACCATATCCGGGGTGAATGCCATCTACGCCAAGTTCTTTTGCAAAGGAAATAATCTTATCTCCGTTTAAATAAGATTCGCCGGATGGAGCAGCGCCCAAACAAACAGCTTCATCGGCATACGATACATGCGGCGAATTTCTGTCGGCTTCTGAAAAAACAGCTACGGACTGGATGCCCATTTTGTGGATGGTCCGCATGATCCGTAAAGCAATTTCACCGCGGTTGGCCACTAATATTTTTTGCATGATCCTCTGTTTATTTTTTTAAAAAAACTTTTTCCGCAAGTATGGAGCCTACCCCAATTCAATCAATACCTGTCCTTTCTCAACTGCCTGGCCTGTGGAAACGGCTATTCGTTTAATGGTTGCACTGGCGTGAATTACAATACTGTTTTCCATCTTCATAGCCTGAAGTATTAAAATTTTGTCGCCTTCCTTTACTTCCTGCCCAACTGATACAGCAATTTCCAGCACCAGTCCGGGCATGGGTGCTTTTATCTCTTTAATTTGTTTATTAACTGCCAAACCAAACCCCATTTTTTCAAGCATCAGATCCAGTTCATCTTTAATTTCAACAACAAAATTTTCTCCATCTATTTCGATGGTTAGCTTTTTTGAAGTTATATCTGCTGCAACCAGTATTGCATTTACCGAACGGTGATTGTGCACAATATTAAATGCTACAGGAGATTTTTTTATCAGGTCAACAGTATCTATGTCTTCTTTAGTTAAAGTAAATTCAAATTCATTCGCCTTTACTTTATATGCCGGTTTTTTATTTGTCATGTGCAAGATTATTATTGATGGTATTTGGTGAAAGCTTCCGGCTTTCAATAGTTGATTCATTTTATACTTCCTGAAATGATATGCTGAAAATACGAAATAAAATGGCACAAAAGAGGGACAAATACTTGCAATAAAGGAATGAAGAAATGATACCGGAAACAATTAAACCATATGCATTTAAACAGGCATTTTTAAAATTATCAATGGCTGTTATTTGGCATCATTTAAGGTATTGCCCAAACCATTTCAAATATCTTTCATACCTGTCTGCCTGGTAAGATGGTTTACTTATGCCATGGAATTGCCCGGGGTAAATAATAAGTTGTGTAGGTATATTTAATGATCGCAATGCCTGGTACATCTGCTCTGCACCTGCACTTGGCACATTAAAATCTTTTTCACTTGCCATAAACATGGTGGGTGTTTTTATCTTATCCGCTTTAAAGAACGGGTAAGAAAGGGCCAGCCATTTTTTTGGATTTTTCCAGGGAGCACCCAGTTCTGTTTCGTACTGCGTTATGTATTGGTCGATGCCGTACATGGTTAACTGCAACGAACTTCCTGCACCACTTGCGGCGGCTTTAAAACGGGTATCTGTTGCAATGGTATAGTTGGTTAAAATGCCTCCATAGCTCCATCCGCCGATGCCCATATTTTTTTCATCGGCTATACCTTTTTCAACAAGATAATTGGTGGCACCTAAAATATCCATTACTTCTTTATTACCCCAATCCGCATAGATGGCTTTTGTAAAATTTACGCCCCTGCCATTGCTGCCCCGGTAATTTACACCAGCTACCGCATAACCACCGGCAGCCAGCATTTGACGGGTAAGGTCAAATTCATAATTATCCTGGCCAACAGGCCCTCCATGAATAAAAAGAATCAATGGTAATTTTTGATTAGCTGCAACTGTTGATGGACGATACAAAATATTGGAAATCTTTGTACCATCTTTACTGGTAGAAGTAAATCCTTCCACCGTGGCAAACTGAATGGCATTTACAAAGGAGTCCTGTACATGCGTCAATCTTCTTACCTTATTATTTTCCACTGCATATATTTCTGTTGGCAGTTGCGGCTCACTCATGCAGGTAACCAATGCTTCTGAATTAGGTGAGCCCTCAATGGTAAAAAAACTTCTTTCCCCACCGGCCAGTGTTTCAAGGGCATTGTTTGCTATGTTCAGTTTTGCAACGTATTGCTTCCGGTCATCTTCTACCAAAAAGTTAAGTTGCTGTCCATTCTTTGTCCACCGAATATTGCTAACCGGCCTGTCCAATGAACCGGCCAAAGAACGGGCAGCACCGCCTGTGGAAGGGATGATTGAAATAGTACCTTGTCCATACATAGTAAATGGCTGGTTGCTCGACGAACTACTATAGGCAATCATTTTACCATCGGGGCTCCATTGAGGATTCTGATCGCTACCAACCCAGGTAGTCAGTTGCTTTATAGCAGCACCTGCAGTTGCATCCATTACACAGATATCTGTATTTTCATTCCTGTCCCTGTCTGCTGTGCGGTTACTTACAAAAGCCAGTTGCTTTCCATCGGGGCTCCAGGCAGGGGATGCTTCATCAAAATCCCCTTTAGTTAATGTGTCTGTTTTTTTTGTATTGATATCAAAAATATACAAGTGCGTAAACCTATTTTCTACATACCCTTTTATATCCTGTTTAAACTGGTAACGGTCCATCACAAATGGCAACCTTGTTTTTGATTTAGATGTATCCGTAAAATCCTGGTCTTTGATACTTATGGCTATTTTTTTGCCATCCGGGCTCCATACATACTCATCAAGATCTCCTTTAAAGCTGGTGATTTTTTTTGCTTCACCACCTCTTGTATCCATCAGCCATATTTGTGCAATCTTTTCTGCAACCCGGTCACTCACAAAGGAAATATATTTTCCATCAGGGCTCCAGCGGGGAGCAGTTTCGCTTTCTTCACTATTGGTAAGTTGTACGGTTTGTTCCCCATCCCAGCTTACCATCCAGATATCACTGTTGCGTTTATCTTTGGCAGTATCTACACTGCTTACAGTATAGGCAACCCATTTCCCATCAGGGGATATATGGGCATCGTCAACATCTTTTAATAAATAAACATCGCTGGGTTTTAATGATCTTTTTACAACATTTTGTGCTGCGCTATTGAAACATAAAATGATTAGAGAAAGAATGGAAAAGAGGATTTTCATTTGAATTAATTTTGGTAAATTGATTTTAAAAATAGTTGCTTTCTCCCGATAATTGAAATTATTTATCAGCTTTAAAAACGGCTACCTGTTATTTATTACTGCTAATTAAACAATTACAGCTTTACAGTTATTATAACTGTTATTAAATTCACCGGCATGAAAATAAAAGTTGTCTTTATCATCCTGTTTTGCAGCCATTGTTTTGCAAGATGCAATTCGCAGCAAAAAACTACAGATCCTGCACTTGTTGCAGATACAGCATACTCTTATCGCAAGGGTTCTGCTGATGGCATTAGTAAATTTTATATGGGTAGGGAGATAGCTCTTGTAATGGGCGCTTCGGGTAGGGAGTGGCTTGAAAGGGATGACCGCAACCAGGAAGAAAATACCCATCTTGCAATTGAAAAAATAAGCCTGCCTGCGAATGGAGTGGTTGCTGATATTGGCGCCGGCACCGGCTATTATAGTTTTAAACTTTCGGCCAAAGTACCTCAGGGTAAAGTATATGCTGTAGAAATACAGGATGAAATGATCCGTTACTTAAAAAATAAAAAAGCACTACTGAAAGACAGCATTGTGGAGATAGTAAAAAGCACCACCCTTTCACCCAACCTGCCCGACAACAGTATTGACCTGGCAATAATGGTAGATGTTTATCATGAGCTGGAATTTCCTGCTGAAATGTTGCAGGCTATCCGGAAAGCACTAAAGCCCACCGGTAAAATATTATTGATTGAATATCGTGGAGAAGACCCTTCGGTACCCATTAAAGCATTGCATAAAACTACCGTTGAACAAGTGAGCAAAGAGATGATGGCCAATGGGTTTCAATTAAATTATAAAGGAGACTTTCTTCCAATTCAACATTTTTTATTGTATGAAAAAAGGTGAAATTGTTATACTGAACAATTGTTGATTGTTATTAACCGGGTCCAATTGGTTTAGTTATAAACTGCAGCAACATACAATTTTTTATCGTCTGCTGCTAATTTCAATCATCTTATACCTGCCGTTTAAAAATCAAATTTTACCCTTGTCCTTATTCCCCATTGAGAAACTTCAGGGTTATCAAGATAAGTCAATCGCTTCACCAGGTCGACCCTGAACAATTTAAAAATATTGGCAAGGCCCACACTTACTTCTACATAAGGCTTACTGTTTAAGGCAAAAGTAGAGGCCGTGCCAGTAGAATTATTTTTAGGAAAATCAAGATAGGATTGCAGCGTAGATGGATTGTTTTGATCCCTTACGCCACCGTACAAAACCTTTACACTCGCCACTTCCCGAAGTTTTAATTTTTTCACCAGCGGAATTTTATTTAAGATAAAACCGTTGAAATAATAATCCATATTTGCCGAGGCATAGTGATCGCTGATAAATTCCAGCGCATTCATCAGGTTAAAAGAATTAAGCTGGTAAGCATAGGTTTGATTGGCCCGGTGAATGGTGAGCAAAGGAAAAGGCAGCTTGCCAAAAATATAACCGCCTTCGGCAGATAAATCTGCATAACCAAACTGGGAGAAGTAAACCCTTTTAAAAACATTCAGGTTTAAGTTATGGTAATTGTATTCGCTGTTGAACAAGCCTTTGATGCCTGCGATGTACCGCAACTTAAAAATTGGATATTTATTAAAGATCGGAATGCGGTACACTTTGCCCTGGTAAAATTGTTCATTGGGTGCCCAGCGGAGTTCTGCTGATAATTCGGTAGTTGTAATATCCTTCACACTTACCGCTTCATGATTCTCTGTCTTATCAAAAGTAATGGCACCAGCGGGTGATTGTTGCCAGTTTTTAAATGCAACTGTGTACGAAATGTTTTTGCCAAACTCCCGTACATATTCTGCTTTGAAAATGTTGTTGTATAAAAATTTATCATTGTCGCCTCTTTTAAAACTCAATAAAAAATTATCTTCCTGCACAAACTGTAATTCCTGGCCGGGAATTTTTGTATCGTACTGGTAGCTCAGTTTTATATAATTCATCGGGAAGGTATAAATTGATTTCTTGTTTAGCGAGTACGCAGTTGAGAGAAAATATTTTGTCTTCTGGTCCTTAAATCCATAGGCCAGGTAATTTTCAAGATAGATGCGCTTGCTGAATTTCGGCGTTGATCTGCCACCGGCCCTTAACCGAAAACCTTCCACTGGATTAAAACTGTAAAAAGCATTTAAGGGGCCCACTTCATAACCGCCAAAAGATTTATAGTCTGCCAGTACCAGCGTGGCAATATCCATAAATCGCCGGTATGATTTCATGTGCTGCAAACTATCTATGTTGCTGTACACTTTTGCCTCAATGGCAGTAAGCGGCTGATGCCTGTTCAATGACCAGAAGCTATCAGTTACAGCAGGAACTTCATCACCCAAAGCCAACTCTTTTCTTTTGTAAATACTATCTGGTGCAGGTTGGTTCACCACAAAGTTTTTAAAAGAAACAGTACGCTCTCCCATGATACCGCCGGCTGCATTTTTACTCAATGCAAATTCAGCGAGCATGTTGCTCATGGAAAGATGATACCTGCCATCAAGTCCTTTTTCGAAATCCTGTTTAATGTGTAATCCCCTTGTCCAGTTAAGGTTGGCATTTTTGCTAACAGCCATATTTAGTTTTTGTACCGCATAATTTCCATCAAGCGTAATGTACAGCGTTCCCTTAAATAAAAGGTCGCTGGTATTGCGGGGCATAAAATTTAAACGAATCAGTTGTATGCCATCTTCTTTTACCGTGTCCCTGATGTAGAATCTGTAGAAGATGGGTGCTGCATTGGCCACCGGGCTCAGGAACTGGTTGGTAAGAATGGTAATATTATTATCATACACATCAATATCTGCGTACAACTTATTTATATAACTGCTGATGCCGTTGTTGTCAACAAACTCACCAAAATTTACTTTCTTTTGGCCGGTGATAAATGTTTTTTGTTTGTCAGGATTTTTGCGGAAATATTTATCTGATAAGGTTTCTTCCAGGTAAACCGGCACCAATGCTTTGCCCTGCACCTTATCAGTATCCTGGTTATCTAAAATGAATACATAATTTTTCAGGAACCTGTTCTTCATTAATTTCTCCGGCTTGTTGGTCAAAGACAATTCCATTTTTTCGTATTGCTGGTACTGCACAAAATCATACGCACTCATCCTGTTGTTGTCTTTGTTGTCTATTACTTTTCTTATCAGTTCCACCGCAGGATTGTCCTTGTTGCTGTACCTGCCTCTTTTGGTTTTAATCACTACTTCATTCATCACAGGCTGTTCCATTGCTATATCCAGCGTTACTGTTTCACCAGGCACTACCTGCTTGCTTATTTTTTTATAACCGCCATAAGAAAATTCAATAGTGGTTAGTTTACTATTGATGGTTGACAATAAATAGGTACCGTCTTCACCGCTTGCTACCCCTTTGCCACCTTTAAAATAAACACTCACAAAAGCCATCCGCTGATGTGTTGCAGTATTTGTTATGGTTCCCTTTACCACTGTTTGTGCAGTGATAATATTGCTTGTTGCTGCTGATAATAAAATCATCACCGGGAGCATTATTTTTTTAAAATCTTTCATCACTTGTTTTTTTATTTTCTACCATTTACCCATCACCCCGTTCCCAGAATAATTCCCATTCATTAATTTTTTTAATGGAAGTGTTTTTATTAAAAAGAAAAATGGTAAGTAAAACTTCTGCTGATTAGCAAGAAGTTTTACCGGATAAATTTACTGCTGTGTTATTATCTTGACCCACCAGATACATTGATCTTTTCTCCGTTCACCCATCCTGCATCATCCGAAGCAAGGAACACTGCCACCTTTGCAATATCATCCGGCTGGCCTATCCTGCCCAATGGAGTTCCTGCTATTATTTGTGTTTCAAAATCGCTACCGATGAAACCGGCAGTATGTGTACCTTCTGTTTCAACGCCACCCGGCGCAATGGTGTTAAACCGTATCTTTTTATTGCCCAGTTCTTTTGACAAGGCAACTGCAATGGTATCCACTGCTCCTTTGGTTGCTGAGTACACAACAGAATAAGCAGGAGGGTTACTGCTGACTACAGAACTGATGTTGATGATACTGCCGCCATTATCGCCAAAGTCTGATACGGCCTGTTGTGTGGCGAGAATAGTACCCAGCACATTGATGTTGAACTGTCTGTGAAACTCTTCTTCTGTAACAGCTTCCAAACCCTCAAATTTAAATACTCCGGCATTGTTTACCAGGATGTCTACCTGTCCATAAGCAGCTTTTGTTTCTGCGAATAAACGTTTTACATCTGCTGCTACTGCAACACTTCCCTGCACAGCCAATGCCTTGCCGCCGTTGGCAACAATTTCATTTACCACCCTGTTGGCGCCTTCTTTATCAGAAGCATAATTAACTACAACGGATGCACCTTCAGTACCATAAGCTTTTGCAATACCGGCACCAATTCCTTTGGAAGCACCTGTTATAATGGCTACTTTATTTTTTAATTTTGACATGATTGTTGTTTTTATAAATGAATATTTAAAATTGTGTTGTTGTTATTTCCATCCGCCACCCAGGGCCCGGTACAATTCTACCACTGCGTTGAGCTGGTCTTTTTTAAGCGCTGCCAGTTCCAGTTCGCCCAGTAGTGTATTGCTTTGTGCGGTGATCACTTCCAGGTAAGTTGCCATACCATTTTTAAACAACAGGTCTGCATTAGAGATGGCTTGTTGCAAGGTGTTCACCCTTGTAGTGGCAATGGTTTCCTGTTCTTTCAGCTTCTCTGTTTTTACCAGCGCATCCGATACTTCACCTACCGCAATTAGTACCGATTGGCGGAACTGGATCACTGTTTTTTCCCTGTCTACTTTTGCCAGTTCGTATTGTGTTTTTAATTGCTTGCGTTGAAACAAGGGTTGTGTGATGCCGCCCACTACTGTTCCAAATAAAGAGGCCGGTATGTTGAACCAGTTGCTTGCCTTGAAAGCATTTACACCACCGGTTGCGGTGATAGAGAGTGATGGATACATGTTGGCCTTTGCAATGCCGGTGTTGGCATTGGCAATGGTGAGTGCCAGTTCGTAACTCTTAACATCAGGCCTGTTGCTTACCAAACCGGATGGAACACCTGCAGCTAAATTATTGGTGAATGCGATATTGCTGATGGCGCTGTTGCGTTGGATGGCAGCCGGTGCTACAGCTGTTAAAACACTCAGGGCATTCTCCTGGATGGTGATATTCTGTTGCAGCAGGGGAATTAATTGCACTGCTACGAGGCGTTGTGCTTCCGCCTGTTGTACGCCCAGGGCGGTTACCTGCCCGGCATTGAATTGCAGTTTGATGATACGCAGGGTGCTGTCGTTCAGCAACAAGTTTTTATTAGCGATGAGCAACTGTGCATCCAGCATCAGCAGGTTGTAATACCCTTTGGCTACATACGCCACGAGGTTTGTTTGTATTGCTTTTTTTGCTTCTGTTGTTTGCAGGTAGCCTGCTACCGCTTTTGCTTTTTGGTTTTTTATTTTGCCCCAGATATCTGCTTCCCAGGAAAGAGCCAGGCTTACACTGTAATCTTCCACATACGATTTGCCGAGAAACTGGCTTAAGCTCAATCCGTTCAAACTATTGTCTGATGGACGGTTGATGCTGGCTCCTGCCTGCAAGTTTGCGGTGGGTAAATATCCCAGCTTTGTTTGCTTTACAATTAATTGTGCCGCCTCAATATTTTTCACGGCTACCTGCATATCGTAGTTATTGATGATGGCACTGTCAATAAGGTTTTGCAAAACTGCATCTGTAAAAAATGTTTTCCACTGTATGGTGGCAATGCTGGCGGTGTCTACATTTTCAGCGTTCCTGAAAGTAGCTGGTGCTGTTGCGGTTAGCAACGAAATGTCTTTTGACAGTTTGCAGGATGCCAATACCAGTAGTGTAAGTATCGGGAGGTATGTTTTTAAAATCTTGTTCATGATATTTTTTATTTTATGCGCTTTTGTTCTGGTAGAGTATGACTTTTGGTTGCTCCGTTATTTGATGTTGTACAAGAGTGCGACGCCTGTGAAGCTGATAGTAGTACTTGGTTTGGTTAAAAAGATTTTTAAATATTTGCTATGTTTTAGCTTACTTCAATGTTGCTTTAACCTCACCCCAACCCCTCTCCTTTAGGAGAGGGGCTTTTGACCCCACTACTTTTTAGCTCTTTTTGTTGTTGGGTTTCGCTTACTTTTCATTTTTGTTTCTTTTATATTTATCCTATTGCCGGTGTTACTTCTGTGGTCGGTGATTCTTTTGTTACTGTCTTTTTACTGACTACCCTTTCTTGTAAGGATTGGAAAACCACGAACAAAACGGGGATTATGAAGATGCCGAGTAATACGCCGGTTAGCATACCACCGACTGCACCGGTACCGATGGAACGGTTGCCCATGGCCGATGCGCCGGTGGCTCTTACCAATGGTATTAAGCCTGCAATGAATGCGAAGGATGTCATGAGTATGGGGCGCAACCTTAATCTTGCTGCTTCTAAGGCGGAGGCTACAATGGTGAGCCCTGCTTTTCTTCTTTGTACCGCATACTCTATAATCAGGATGGCATTTTTTGCCAGTAACCCTATCAACATAATCAAACCAACCTGTACATAAATATTGTTTTCTATACCTGCCAGGTTGATGAAAGCGAATACGCCTAACAGTCCCGTGGGTACTGATAAAATAACTGCGAGCGGAAGGATATAACTTTCGTATTGTGCTGCTAAAAGAAAGTACACAAATACCAGCGACATGATAAATATCAAGCCGGTTTGTGAACCTGCCTGTTGTTCTTCTCTTGTAAGGCCGCTCCATTCGTATGCGTACCCACGGGGCAGATAATTGGCTGCTACTTCTTCTACTGCTTTCAATGCCTCGCCTGAACTGTAACCCGGTTTGGGAATACCGTTGATGGTAACTGCATTAAAAAGATTGTTTCTTGTTACTGTTTCAGGACCGTATACTTTCTCTAAATTGATAAGTGTTTTTACCGGTATCATCTGCCCTGCATTGTTCTTTACATTTACATCATTCAGGGTTGATGGGTCAACACGGTAGGCAATGTCTGATTGCATGATCACTTTGTATTGTTTACCAAAACGGTTGAAATCTGATGCCTGGTAACTGCCATAATAAACCTGCAATGTTTGCAACAGATCACTCACTGAAACACCCAATTGTTTGGCTTTGCCTTCATCAATATTTACTTTGTATTGGGGATTGCCGGTATTGAAAGTGGTGAAGGCATACATGATCTCTTTGCGTTTCATCAGTTCGCCGATAAAGCCATAAGCGGTGCTGCTCAGGTCTTCCAGCTTGCCGCCATTCCTGTCCTGCAGCAACACTTCAAAACCATTGGTGTTACCAAAACCCTGTACTGTTGGTAAGGTGAAAGTGAACAGGTCTGCGGCCGAGATAATGGATAGTTTTTGATTTACCTCGCCAAGTATTTTATTGATGTCCTCTATTTTACCTCTTGTGCCGGGCTTCTTTAATTTTACAAAAGCCAGTGCACTGATAGGGCTGGTAGCATTGGTAATGATGTTCATCCCTGCCACACTATAAGATTTTTCAACTGCTTCTACAGTAGCAATAATACTGTCTACTCTTTCCACTACTTTCTTCGTTCTTTCCAAAGATGCACCGGCAGGCATGTTGAGCGAATACAAAAAGATACTCTGGTCTTCTGTCGGGATAAAGCCGGTGGGTGTTTGCTTTACCAATAACACCGTACTGATGGTGATGATGACAAGACCAGCCAGGGCGATCCATTTTGTTTTTATTAAAAATTTAAGGCTGTTGCTGTAGCGGTTGGTAAGGTTGGTAAAGCCTGCATTGAAGGCTCCGAAAAATTTGTCTTTAAAGCCTTTGGGTTTTTCGCCGGGCTGGTGATTGTTCTTTAAAAACAAAGCAGCTAAAGCAGGGCTTAATGTCAATGCATTTAAGGCAGAAATTAAAATGGCGATACCCAGAGTAAAACCAAACTGTTTATAAAAAATACCAGCCGGACCTTTCATAAATCCAACGGGTACAAACACTGCGGCCATTACCAGGGTGATGGAGATGATGGCACCGGAAATTTCACCCATGCTTTTGATGGTAGCTTCCCTGGCCGGTAAATTTTCGTTTTCCATTTTGGTATGCACGGCTTCCACCACTACAATGGCATCATCTACCACGATACCGATGGCCAGTATCAATGCAAATAAAGTAAGCAGGTTGATGGTAAAACCAAACAACTGCATAAAGAAGAAGGTACCTAAAATAGCCACCGGTACTGCAATAGCGGGAATCAGCGTAGAACGAAAATCTTGCAGAAAAATAAACACTACAATAAACACGAGAATGAATGCTTCTATCAGCGTGTGTTTTACTTTATCAATAGAGGCATCTAAAAATTCCTTGGAAGAATAGGGCACAAATGTGTTGATGCCTTTTGGTAAATTCTTTTTTACACCTTCCATAATGCTGTTTACTTCTGTCAGGATATCGTTGGCGTTGGAACCTGCCGTTTGATAAATGAGTATGCCGGTTGAAGGACCTTTGTCTACTTTGGCATCCGCTGTATAACTAAAGGAACCAAACTCTACCCTGGCAATGTCTTTCAGTTTTATAGCCGAGCCATCATTGTTGCTTTTGAGGATTATGTTTTCATAATCTTCATTCTTATTAAGCTTGCCTTTGTATTTGATCACGTATTCAAAAGCCGCTTTGCTGCCTTCGCCAAACTTGCCGGGGGCTGCTTCCAGGTTTTGTTCTTTAATGGCCGCCAGTACTTCCTGTGCAGATAAATTATACGCCGCCAACCGATCGGGTTTTAACCAGATACGCATGGCATAATCTTTTGAACCAAAGATGGTGGCTTGTCCTACACCGTGTACCCTTTGTATTTCAGGCACAATGTTTATCCTGGCATAGTTCTGTAAAAAAGCTTCGTCATACGCACTGTCTTTACTGTACAGGGCAATGGCCATGATGATGCTGTTCTGTTGCTTTTGAGTGCTGAGCCCGGCTTGCAAAACCTCTACCGGAATCAGGCTGTTGGCCTTGGCCACCCGGTTCTGTACATTCACCGAAGCGATGTCAGGATCAGTACCTGATTTAAAAAATACACTCAGCGTCATAGTACCATCATTGTTGCTGTTGGAGGTCATGTAGGTCATGTTCTCCACGCCATTGATGGCTTCTTCCAATGGAGTTGCTACGGAACGGGCCACTACTTCGGCACTGGCACCGGGATAGGCTGCTGTTACCTGCACCGCCGGTGGCGCAATATCCGGAAACTGTGTAATGGGCAACGAAAATAAGGAGACGATGCCGAGCAATACTAACAGGATAGAGATCACTGTGGAAAGTACCGGGCGTTCTATAAATTTTTGGAACATAAGAAATGTTTGAAAAAGGTATTCCTTACTCCCTCATAAAAGAGGAGTTTCAGGAGTACTATTTGGATGATGTTTTTAGATGATGTTATGTTGGCTTTTTGGGGGCTCTGGGGTAGTTTAAAAAAGGACCTCACCCCCAACCCCTTCCTT
>JANYFT010000458.1 GCA_025359625.1 Ferruginibacter sp. | reverse complement strand
GTTTTCTATGACTTAACAAAATAAATTATTTCCTTTTTTTTCATAGTTTATGCACATTTCCGTGCATAGTTTTCCTCAAACATTCTGTCATCTCTTACTACTGCAAATACCCGGTGAACCAGTTTGTTTCTTACTGCATTGATCACACACATTTTATTTTTTCCCTCTGTTACTTTTCGTTCAAAATATGCTTTTAATTCAGCATCATTTTTAATAGCTGATAAAGCACATAGATGCAAAAGCTTTTTAAGTTTTTTGTTTGCAAACGGACTTACGGTTGGCTTATACCGAACGCTGGTACCTGATTGCTTTTTAAACGGAACCACTCCGCAATAGCAAGCTAATTCTTTTGCATTATGGAACGATGTAAATGCCTTTGTGTAGGCAAGCAAAGCCACTGCTGTAACCGGGCCTATTCCTTTTATAGATTGTATCTGCACTACCTTTTTACTAATTTGCTCGTCTAATTCCACCGTTTTTTTTATTTGAGCTTCAACAGATAGCTTTGTTTTTTCCAATTCTTTTAATGCTGGCGATTGTAGCTTTTCTATCTCCTTTGCATCAGTAATACAACCACATTCTTTAAGCTCATCAACCGGAACTTTCAACTGATTAATCACGCCAACTATTCTGTCTCTTTGTGCAATCAGGTTTTTTATTTTTTCTATATTGCTGTCAAGCGGCTGCCAGAGGCGCATTTGGTCGTGGTAGCGTAGTGCATACAAAGCAATTTTTATAGCAGCTGTTCTATCATCGCTGCCTCTTTCAAAGCCTCCTGCTTTTTTAATACGAAGCGGCATTTCTACCCATAGCTGTGCTTTATTTTTTACCAGGTAATTTACTAATCCGGTATTATATACCCCTGTGTATTCCATGCAGAAAAGCGTTTCTACACTTAGGCTCACACCATGTTGTTGCAGCCATTCAAGCAGCTTTGAAAATCCTTCCGGCTTTTGAGAAAACTGTTGATGAATGCTTTCTGATGGTGCATTATCTTTTACAAGCACAGCATCAAAATACGTTTTTGAAATGTCGATGCCCACAAAATTTTTTAATAACTTGCTCATGCGTTTAACATTTAAAATGTGAGTGAATCAACCTGAATTTTTGAACAAATCAAGACCTTGTAATGGGACTGCAATCCCTATTTTCTATTTGATTCCTGTTCAAAAAACCCAGCATAAGATTAGAACGTTGCATAGGCCTTAAAGCCTTGTCCCTCGGTAATTCGCTTATGCTGGCAGGTTGTTTCGTAAAGTTACCTTATCCACATTTTTTATGTGAATTGTAAAAGAAAAAAGAACCAAAAAAGAAAAGTAGTATTAGTAGTAGTGATTTCTGGTAAAATGTAAAAAGCAAATCTAAACGTCTCTTGTCCCAAGCGATAAAGTTGCGCATAGCGTTAAGGTTTGGCGATGGGCTGGTATTTAATAATATAAAGCTCGGAACCGCCGCCAATTGAAAATATTATAGATGAAGATAACAACGAAAAGCTGATTTATATTCGTCTGCCGGAACTATGCTGATATTAATTTGTAGCCGATTGTTATTCCGTCCGCCAGCCTATTGTTAAAACTCTTCCAATACATCTTTTAAAAAATAAAAGTTCTTTTCATTCATTTCATAATACCTGGCAGAGGAGTAATAATAATCCCATGGATCGGTGGCAAGGTTCCAGCGAACTGCCAAAGGGTTAAGGTGAATATAGTTTAGTTTTTGCAACATCACCTGCCTGCTATAAAGATGCACAGCCAATGAATCTCTTTGCCAAAATTCGTATTTTTTATTGTGAGCATCAACCGCATACTTGCAATGAACAGCATCAAATTAAAGTTTTGATGATTTCATTTATAATGCTTGAATTTGTCAATACCAGTGATAAAGCGATATAATGTCTGGAGCTCACTGCTATCCCAAAACATGAATGTCAGAGCCTTTTGTAATTTTGAGCTTTTTGATATCTGCCAGGTTTTTTATTACTTCTGAGTTGTCCATCCGGTAACTATTGGATCCAGCCTGCTAAGCACTACACCAAACAATAGCATCCGCTTTTGGTGATAAAAATAATTTTTTCTGTAACTTATCAACCAGCACATCGTATTATGGAAAAGGTGTTATGAAATACTTTCTTGTTTATCTTATAATATGTTTTGTGCCGTTTTATTCAGATGCACAAAACTCAATACTGATGGGGCGGGTGCTTGATGAAAAATCAAAGATGCCTTTACAAAGCGTAAGCATAACCATATATGGTGATGGCAAAGTTTCCGGTAACATTACCAACAACGAGGGCAAATTCATGCATTCAAATACCACAGCAAATGATTCCATAAAGTTTTCAATGATAAGATATGGCAACAAAGTTATCACGCCGCCATTTAATGCCGGCGGCGAAACTACAATAAAGATGGAAGCAAAGCCTGTGCAGCTTGCAGAAGTATTTGTGCAACCAATGAGTGCCTACGAGTTGGTGCAAAAGGCAGTAGTAAGTACCACTTCATTTTTACCACATATCAATTATGAGAACACCTTATTTTACAGGGAAATTATTAAAAACAAAGCGGATTATTTTTCAGTTGCCGAAGCCATTTTCAATACACAATATGCCAGCCCTGCAAAATCGTACAAACTCAGGCTTATCAAAGCATCGAATATTGTAGACAGGTTTGAAGAAAATGTGGGTGCTGCAAAAAAGATACTGGAGAATGCGGATGAAACTGCTTTTATGAATATGTGGCACATGCAAATGAGTGGACAAGACATTATGCCGCCTATGCCTAAAGTGGTAGTGGCAAGGAGTTTTTTATTCAATCATCTGTACCATCACCGGGGAGAATTGGGGGCGCATTTAAGGGCTACCGGCAACACCATTCCTGGTTTATATGGCCCCACTTACGAAGAAACCCAGGTGAAGATGGCACAAATGAATTAGCCTT
>JANYFT010000050.1 GCA_025359625.1 Ferruginibacter sp. | reverse complement strand
ATTTTGACATGATTAAAGGCGAAGATAAAATAAATGCGGATGCTAGTTCATTAATAGAGATAAACGCATTTACATAAAGTTTTAGTATAATGTAAATTCATTAATTTATTATGCACAAGTAAAATATATTTTTGTTGGTAATTTTTATAATCACTGAAACAATGATAAAGTATCTAAACACAGTTGCCTTATTTTGATCTCAAAATATGACCTATGGCAATTAATCAAATAATATTTCTACGCCAAACTGTTTAGTGGAGAACGAAAAAACTGTAGTAGGGATAGGATTATTGAATTTGAGCGGAGTTTTTTTTCGATTTAAAAATTTTACCTAATAAATTCAAACCCCCGGATTTAATGGAATTAGATTGCTTTGATACTAAACCCGCCACACCAAATTTTATAGCTGCACCGAATAACTTTTTTGCAACACCGGTTGATTTACCAATTAATATTTTTTTCGATAATAATCCTACTCCCAAACTTACTGCTGATTTGATAATATTCCCTACCGTACCAGGAGAATGAACGGCCTTATTTAGGGAAGTTTTTAAAAGATTAATTGGTTTTAAACTTTCTATGGTGGCATGAAATTGTTCAGTTAGCTTATCTTTTTGAACTTCTTTTTGTTGTTCAAGGGTAGCAATTGCCGCATGCAAATCTGAATAATTATTAATTTTCATAAACAATTAATTAAGCATTTTTTTTATCACAAGGTTATTCAACGGGCTCTTTAACCATTTACCTTTAAAAATAATTAATACTATAGCGAGCAGTAAATAAAAGCCCCCTACCACAAAAAAACCATAATATATTTTGCCCATTGCATCACCAAGCCAGATTGATGATCCAATATTTAAAATAATAAAACCAAATGTAAATATTATCATTATAACCACCCTGGAAACAACGGAAGATACTATATCTGACGATTTATCAATAGCCTTCAGTTTTAATAAATTTACCCTTGTTTCCAGGTAGTTACCTGCACTTTCAAATAAGGATCCAATAGCATTGGGCTGATTTTCCATATTTATAATTTAAGCCGAATATAAAATTGAAAAAATTATTAAGATAAAGAATGTTTTATCTGCGATTTAGCTGAACCAAGTTTTTCTTTTCCTTCATCGATCATATTATCGGCTTCGCCTTTTGCATTTTCAATCTGATCTGCAATACCATCTACCAGGTCGTTAAATTTTGTTTTAAGAGATTCTTTTAAATCTGAACTTTTTTTGCTTATTTTTTTACGGGTGTCTGATCCTTTTTCGGGAGCAAATAAAATACCTAATACTGCCCCGGCAGCTGCTCCAATTAATACTCCGGTAAAAATTTTTGACGAACTCATAGTTGTAATTTTTAAAAGTTTATAAATTAATGTCTTTTGTTTAAACCCAAAATGCTGCCAGTTTTGCGTTTTTATTCAATTCATTCCTTAAATGCTCCTATTCTGTTAAAATACTACTTAATTAGCCGGTTAATTTTCTAAAATAAATTATTGAGTGTGCAAAATTTTACCCGATTGAGAATTTAATTTTACTTGTTAAGCGATAATTACACAAATTGTTAACAGGATAATCAATTAAACTGTTGTGTACCTGAGTTTTTTAGGTTGTTATAGAAAACCTTTAATAAAAATACCAAAGAGCCGACTATAATAATAGATTTTGGATTAGATCAAACTTAATTGCAAGAAAAAATTTAATCTCTTTTAGTTGTTGGTCTTTAGTTTTATATTTTTTATGCTCATCCGTTGCATAATCTTGAATACTAGACTCTATATACATCTCTCAAAAAAGATAATGTATGAAAATTAGTTATTCCTAAATCACTACATTTTTTTTATTAAAAAATGGTTAACTTTTTTAATTATATATCTCTTCAAAGTTCAAAGAATTCTTTTACACTGTTATATCAAATCTGATATTCCTGCTTTAATGAACTCTGTGTTTTTAATTAATATTTGTTACTTTATTTTAAATAAGTAGTCGATATTTAAATTTATTTTTAAATCAAAAAAGTCACCTCATACTTTTAAAAGAAAGTAAGAAGATGACTTGTTGCTAGAGATCATAAATTAAATGCTCTTTCGTTTTACTAAAGCTTATAATATTCCAGTTATTATAGGAACAATTATACGTTAGTAGAACCGCCACGGATAACTTTTAGCAAAACGGCAACAATTGCGATTACAAGCAGTATATGTATAACTCCACCGGCATGATATCCTAAAAATCCGATAGCCCAGGCTATAACCAATATTACAGCTATGATGTACAACAAGTTTCCCATAAAAAAAAATTTTTTTGATTAAAGATTAATGTAAAAACATATAATAAAAAACCTTGCCAGTTATTAAAACTTCATTGGAGAGTAAGATAGGAAATAATATGAAGAATATAGTTTTTGATTAAACAGATTTGTAAAATAAAAATGAAAAAGAGTTGAATGTAGAAAATCCTCTACAATCGGGGAATGTAATTCTAAGTTATTAATAAACCCATTGCGGTATTAATGGCATCTTTAGTGAATGGTTTTCCAATAAAAAAATCTACGCCTTTGCTAATTGCCTGTTGCTTGTCTGTAATTGTATCATACGCTGTTATCATCACAATCTTTGTAGTAGGGTAATTTGTTTTTATATAATCTACAAAATCGATCCCTAATCCATCGGGTAAATGATTGTCTAAAAAAAACAATTACCGGCGCAGAATTTTTCAATTCTATTGCAGCATTAGCCAGGTTATTAACGTAATTTGTCTGGAAATTTTTTTGTTTTAATATCCCACTCAACAGGTAGCAAATATCAATTTCATCATCAATAATAAGAGCTTTCAAATTGTTCCGTTATTAATAAAGGGTTAAATAATTACTGTTCTAATTGCCATACTATGTCAACAATTACAAAGCCAAAAGAGAAATACACTTCAACCTGCTGGCAGTATTATTTATAACAAACGGTATTATTAGCAATATATTTGAAGTATTTATTTATTAATTTTATCCTGAAGCAAACATGAGTATTGAACGGCACATAAAAAAATTTTCATTAAAATAAGCAACCCTTTTTATTGTAATTTCTTGTTGATATTAGTAACCTGTTATCTGTAAATAAAGTATTTTTAAAAATGAAAAAAAGACCTTTTTTCCTATACCATTTTTTAAAACAGGTTACAGTTGAGTTCATAGATGATAACGTGATGAAATATAGTGCCTCACTTGCTTATTATACTGTATTTTCTCTTGCACCAATGTTGATTATTATGATTACTATTTGCGGAGCATTATTTGGCCAGGAGGCTGTGCAGGGTCAGGTATATGGCGAAATAAAAGACCTGGTAGGAAGCCCGGCTGCACTGCAGATACAGGAGACTATCAAAAATATTCATCTTACAAAAGATAGTCCTGTAGCAACTATTTTTAGCATTATAGTTTTAATTATTGGGGGCACGGGAATATTTGGCGAAATACAGGATTCTTTAAATAAAATATGGGGGCTAAAAGTTATTGCAAAAAAAGCCTGGTGGAAGTTAATATTAAATCGCCTTCTTTCATTTTCACTTATAATAAGCTTGGGTTTTGTGTTTATTGTATCCCTTTTATTAAACGCTTTAATTGCGATTATTGGCAACCGCCTAAATAACATTTTATCTGGTGCAGGCAAAATATTTATTCCACTGATAGATAATATACTTTCATTTGCTATTACCAGTTTACTTTTTGCAATAATTTTTAAAGTGCTTCCAGATGCAAAAATCAAGTGGAAAGATGTAGGCATTGGTGCTTTTATAACGGCCCTGCTTTTTACTTTAGGCAAATTGGGAATTGGCTATTATCTTGGCCAAAGTAATATGGCCACTATTTATGGTGCAGCCGGTTCTGTTATTATTATTATGTTATGGGCTTATTATAGTTCTGTTATATTATACCTCGGGGCTGAATTTACGAAAGTATATGCCAATGAACATGGCACCAAAATACAACCGAGCGACTACTCTGAATGGATAAAAATTAAAGAAATTCCGGTACAGGAAGCAACTTTAAAGAAAGAAGTGTAATGTTGTATCTTTGGAAAAATTAAGTATTAATGAACAAGAGCATTTTAATTATAGATGATGATGCAGATATGTGTGTATTGTTAACCAGGTTCCTTACAAAAAATGGTTACACTGTTGATTCTGCCCATAGCAGCAATAAGGGCATAGAAAAATTTAAGGCGGGTAAATTTAATATTGTTCTTTGTGATTTCAGGCTGGGTGATAAAAAAGATGGGAAAGATATTTTGCTGGAAATTAAACAGCATAACCCTGAAACCATCGTATTGATTGTTACGGGTTATTCTGATATTAAAACTGCGGTGGATGTTATTAAGGCAGGAGCCTATGACTATATTACAAAGCCGCTTATTCCGGATGAGGTATTAAATGTATTAAGCAATGCATTAAACCATGAAAGTTATGTTGCAACTGGTGCTTTAAATAATGCTGCTGTTGTTAATAATGCTAAGAAAAGCAGCAGCGGAAATAATGAATTTTTAATTGGTGAAGCTGATGCCACTAAAGAATTATATAAACAAATAGAGATGGTTGCGCCTACTAATTACAGCATCATATTAAATGGCGAAAGTGGTACCGGCAAAGAAGTTATAGCAAAAACAATACATGAACTCAGTAGCCGAAAAAACCGGCCTTTCGTGGCCATGGACTGCGGCACTCTTTCAAAAGAGCTCGCTGGCAGCGAATTGTTCGGACATTTAAAAGGTGCTTTTACTGGAGCTATCAATGACAAGGAAGGGCATTTTGAATTAGCCAACGGCGGTACCTTGTTTTTAGACGAGGTGGCTAACCTGACATCCGAAATTCAGGCTTCATTGCTAAGGGTAATACAGGAAAGAAAAATAAAAAGAATTGGTGGCACTAAGGAAATAGATGTAGATGTAAGAATTATTGTAGCCACTAATGAAAATTTGCAGGATGCTTACAGACATGGCAAATTTCGTGAGGATTTATATCACCGCTTTAATGAGTTTTCAATTGATTTACCCCCCTTAAGAAATAGAAGAGCTGATATACCGCTGTTTGCTAATTTCTTTTTGCAGAAGACCAATAATGAACTCAATAAAAAGATAGAAGGTTTTGAAGAAGATGTAATGAGAATGTTTGTGCACTATTCGTGGCCCGGAAATTTAAGGGAATTCAGAAATGTAATACGCAGATCTGCGTTATTAACAAATGCCGGAAAAATTTCACCTTCCACATTACCAGGTGAAATAACTGGTTTTGTTAGTCAGAAAGTTTTTGATAATAATGCTCCTGTAACCATAGAGCCAGTAAAACCTGCTTCCCTTGATTTAAAAGACACCGCTTCAAAAGCAGAATATGAGGCTATTATGCAAGTGTTAAAAGAAGTGAATTTTAATAAGACCAAAGCTGCAGAATTATTAAATATTGATCGCAAAACTTTGTATAATAAAATAAAAAGCTTTGAAGAAGCACAATGATAATACAATTATTGTTGCTGGTCTTCTTTAGTTTCTGGTGTAGAAAATGCAGAACCAATTTTATGCATCAAACTGGATATCGGACCTTCCATTTTGTTGGTGTTATCATCTAACGTGGTATCATTTAATAGGTCCCCCATACGAAGCGTTGCCGGCAAATAGGGTAAAATGTTGTTTAATTGATTGGAAAAGAAAATTTTTACATCTTTTATTGTAGCCCCATCAGGCATATTTTCTCTGGCAATTTTTATAGCTTCATCAGCAATATTGTTAAGTTGATCAAAAGAAGCTGCATCTGATATATTGGCGTAAGACGCAATTTTTTTAATTACTTCACTTTTTTTTTCATCAAATATTTTTGTTACCCAATTTGTAGAATAATCTCCATGCAAAATTTCTGTGGCTCCTTTATCAGTTATACTGTATTGATATAAGCCGGTTAATACTACAGGTATTGCAGCCTGGCTAAAATTATTTTGATCCTCAGTAATGTTGTCGTTCTTAACTAACTGTGTATTAGGATCAATTTTTTGTAATGGAGGGTAATGAAGATTTTCCTGAACTTTTGATAAAAGATCTATTGACATGTTGGTAAATTTTTCTATTAAAGAATGATGATAATGACTATAATTTACAAAACCATGCCAAGAAGAAGATTGTTTACGATATGGATACGGAAGTGAGCGTATTCTTATTATTCAGAGAAACTTTGGAATTTAAATGCTACTTTAATTGAGAAGACAAGCCTGCCTAATATTTAAAAGATAGCCTCATAATTTTCCAGCGTAAGTAAATTTTTAGCTTACACTAAATGGTGATTGCTCGGTCTTATCAATAACTGCAATTTTTTTATTTGGAGAGTGGTTGAATTCTGGAAGCATCTTGCCAAGGATTGGGGCAATCATTTCGTTGTTATGTGCAATGGCTGCGGCTTCAAGCTTACCCAGCAATGAATAAAAATTAGGGTTATTATCACCACTTTTTCTTGCCCTTAATATTTTAGGGTGACTTGTTGGTGCAAATTCTTCGGAATCTTTAAATAATTCTTCATACATTTTTTCGCCGGGCCGAAGTTGGGTGCATTGTATCGCAATATCTTTCCCAGGCACCAATCCTGCCAATTGAATCATTCTGGTTGCCAGATCAATAATTTTAACAGGCTTGCCCATATCAAAAAGCAGGATATCACTTGATTTTCCAATTCTGCCAGCTTCTAAAACAAGTTTAGCAGCTTCAGGAATAGTCATAAAATATCTTGTAATATCAGGATGTGTTAAAGTAACGGGGCCTCCTTCTGCAATTTGCTTTTTAAAGGTTGCTACAACTGATCCTGCAGAACCAAGAACATTTCCAAAGCGGGTAGTAATAAATTCTGTATTGGATTCTATGCGGTCATTTAAAGACTGAATATAAATTTCTGAAACCCGCTTTGTAGCCCCCATAACATTGGTAGGGTTAACAGCCTTATCAGTAGATACTAAAACAAATTTTTTAACGCTGTGCAGCATTGATAAATCTGCAATGACCTTTGTTCCAAAAATATTGGTAAGCACTGCTTCGCTTGAAAAGCATTCCATTAATGGTACATGTTTGTAGGCTGCCACATGAAAAACAATATCCGGCTGTTGGGCCAAAAATATCTTTTTTATGCGCATATAATCCCTTACTGATGCAACTTCTACCTCTAACGCCTGACGCATCCCTTTTTGTTTCAATTCATATTCCAGATCAAACAAGCCTGATTCTGCCTGGTCCAATATGATTAGTTTTTTTACATTATACCCGATCAACTGACGGCAAATTTCGCTACCAATAGAACCCGCAGCTCCTGTTACAAGAATAGTGGTATTTTCGTAATTTGCTTTTGAAAAATTATTAGGAAGAATAATTTCATCCCGTTCTAAAAGTTCTTCTATATTCATTTCCTTCACCTGGTTCTTTTGGAATAAGCCGCCGGACCATTGATTGGCATGGGGAACCACATTCACTTTTATTTTGTACGGTGCACATAAATCTGTAATGGCAATTTTTCTTTCTACTGATAACCTGTCAATGGCAATATAAATTTGTGTAATCCCTCTGTTTTTAAATAATTTGGCAAGTTGCTCCCCCTCTCCACTAAAAATAGGCAACCCTTCCAGCTTTTTACCTATTTTGTAGTTACTATCGTCAATAAAACCAACCAGAGTTGTATTAATTTTTGCATCCTGTTCTAACACCTTCCTTGTAATTTGCCCCATCATTCCTGCACCAAATATAAGGGTTCGATGTGCGGGATTAGGTCTTGCCTGTGCCATAAAATATACCTCTTTAACCAGGAGCCTGAAAGCAACCAAAATAAATAGCACTGCAAATAAATTAATTACCAATAAGTCGATTGAAACTTTAGCCGTAATTAAATGGCTGGTATCTGTAATAAAAATAAGCGTCCAGAGCGTAAACTGTAAAAATGCAAATTTGATGATCCTGACAATATCCCTTATTTCTGAATACCGAATAATTCCCTTGTAAATGGAAAATACAATAATACAGATTACGCTGATTACCAGGTTTACAGTTAATGTCGGAAGAAAAACAAGAAGATTATGGAAATTAACAGAAAGATGTTGAATGAGAAAAAAAGCGAAAACAAATGAAAGGGAAATTAGTACAATATCACAACAAAAAATAATCCACCTTGGGGCAAAATTCTTTAAAAAAAAATTAGACATAGTGCTCAGTTTATTTTTGGGGTGTAGGGACAAGCATCATCAAAAAACTATTATTAATTGAATTGTTTAAGGCACTACATTTATTATTGTGTTTCCTTACAATACTGACTGACAATTACAAAAAATCATATATTAGCTGATAAAAAATTGAAAAATGACCTGCTGTTTTTTATAACCAAACTATCATTTGCAAAAGTACTGCCAAACTTATTAAAATAAATATTTTAAGTGATTTTTCTACGAGTTATCTACTCTAATCATCTGTTAATAATAAACTTACTATAAGAAATGAGTAATTATTTCAGCTAACGGCTGTTTTATTAATTTATTGGATATTACATTTTAGTTTTTAAACTTGTTACTAAAAATCGAGTTTCGTGTAATGGGGAGAAGTGTGAAATAATAAACTGCGTGGGATTTGCAAACAGGTATGAGAGCCGGTGTATTTTTTTATGGACTTAGACAAAATCGCCTGTCAATACAGATATTTTCAATTAAGTGAAAGAAGGGCCATTGGAAAATATAAAAAGAAATGATAAGCAATGCTCAATTCTTAAAAAAGGGACGCTTTTAAATTTCCGATAAATTCGTGAATAACAATATTCATCAAGCTAATATTATCAAATGATGGCCACCATTTCATACCATTCTGAACAGGCCCTTCATTTACTTTGTAATTTGTTGGGGCAGCTATTGGATCAAACCCTTCTGCTTTAAACAATTTCATTGCTCTTGGTATGTGTGTAGCATCTGTAACAATAATTATTTTGGATTTCTTATTAAATAGCCTGCCCATTTCCTTAGCTTCTTCCTGGGTAGTAGTGGGCGTATTCAGTGTCTCCAGTTTGTTTGCTTCCACACCTAAAACAATGGCAGCCCTTTTGGTAACCTGTGCCTGTGTTTCCAAACCAAGTGATGAATAACCAGAACAAATAATAATACTGTTTTTTATTAAACGATGAAGCCGGATACCTTCTGCCAATCTCCCCAATGCACATTGTCCTATCTGAGCATTGGCGGGTAATCTTTTGTCCAATGTATAACCACTACCCAATACGTGAATCAATACTTTTTCTGTATCGCTAAAATTATTCTTGAGCATGAATGGGGAATATTTCCTTTCTAATTTATCGGCCAGGTAATCCGGCAGCCAGGCAGTTGAACACAATAAAAATATTATTATCAAAATGCCTGATAAAACCCTTGCAAGATTTTTTTTATGATACCTGCTGAAAACAAATGCAAGAATCGAGAGTGCTGCCAAAATATTGAGCACTGTAAACTGTCCCTTTAAATCATAAAAAAAAGAAAGCATGCTGAAATTTTAAGTAAAATGGATAGGAAAGTTTTTAAAAAAATCCACGCATTTAGTAAATTTTCTGATAGAAGAACAATGTTTGGAAAAGTAGTACAGTACTTATTAAAGAATAGCAAAGAAATAATTTTTAATAACACCGCCGCAGTAGATTTCTTGACCTTTAAATTAGCAGGAACTACTGTAGCGCTTTTGTAATTTCGTTAAGCACTCTATCTACATCCAACTTGTCAAGATTTGATCCGGAGGGGAGGCAAAGGCCATTTTTAAATAACCGTTCCGAAGTGCCATCTCCATAAAAAGTTGTTCCCGCAAACACCGGCTGAAGGTGCATGGGTT
>JANYFT010000445.1 GCA_025359625.1 Ferruginibacter sp. | reverse complement strand
CGCAACTGGTCAGCAGTAAGCGATGTGCCACCACTTGCTACCACATTTTCAATACCTGCCTGGTGCAGGCTCACCACATCTGTGTAGCCTTCTACCAGCAAACATTCATCTGCTTTATCAATGGCCTGCCTGGCAAAATAGCTGCCGTATAAAATTTTACTCTTTACATAAATATCATTTTCGGGTGTGTTGATGTATTTGGGTGCCTTGTCATTTGTTTTTAAAATTCTTGCACCAAACCCAACTACTTTACCACTTTGGTTATGTATCGGGAAAATAATTCTGCCCCGGTAATTATCTACCGGCCTTTCATCCCGAATGGCCACAAGCCCGCTTTTTTGCAATAGCTCCATATTATATTGCGACTGTATTGCGGCTTTGGCAAAGCTATCCCTGGCTTCGGGATTAAAACCTATCTGGAATTTTTTAATGATATCTTCTCTAAAACCACGTTGCTTTAAATAGCTTAATCCAATGTCCTGTCCTTCCTCGGTATTTAATAAATGATTGCTGAAAAACTGTTGCGCAAAATTGTTGATGATAAAGAGGCTCTCTGCACTTTGTTGTTGCAACTTATGTTCCGGCGAAACTTCTGTTTCTTCTATTTCAACATTATACCGTTGCGCCAGCCACCTAAGTGCTTCTACATAGGTATACTTTTCATGCTCCATCAAAAAGCCGATGCTATTGCCGCTGCGGCCGCAACCAAAACATTTATAAATTTCCTTTGCAGGGGAAACGGTAAAAGAAGGCGACTTTTCATTATGAAACGGGCAAAGCCCAAGGTAATTGGTACCTCTTTTTTTTAGCTTTACAAAAGTGCCTACTATTTCAATAATATCGATCCTGCTAAGTATCTGTTGTATGGTGTTGGGAGAGATCAAGAATTTTATATTATTTATTTACGCAAATGTAATGAAGCCGTCGGTACTGTTGTTTTTGATTTTTTGTATTTATTTTTTGAATAAATATTTCATTATGGCATGGTTTATGAAATTTCCTTCATCATTTTTATCCTAATTAACAACAAACTAATACCTTTAATGCTTAAAATTAAATTTGAAATGAAGAAATTTTCCATTTTTACTGCAATCATACTATTTGTAAATATTGCATTTGCCCAGAATATAGATGATATTAAAAAGTATGTATTACTGCGCCAGGCTAAGCCTGCAAAAGAAGCAGTAGACAAATACCTGGCAATAGAAAAAAATGCACAGAAAGCTGATGGGTGGTATTACAAAGGGTTTGCTTATGATCTTACCTCTAAAGATTCTGGTTTAAGCATAGCAGACGGAAGTGCTTTAAAGACCGAATCGTTTAATGCGATAAAAAAATATTTCCAGTTAGATCCCAAAGGCCCTCTTTCGCTTGAAGAAAATAATTCTTTATTGTTTGATCTTTATGTAGGTTTCTCGTCTGATTTGGGTGTAAAAGCTTATTCCCAAAAAAATTATGATGTTGCACATGAAAACTTTAAAAAAGCTGTTGAAGTGCATGACTTTATTTATTCGAAGAACCTGGTTGGTGCAAACAATTATAAATTTGCTGCGCTTGATACCACCTTGATTTTATACACAGCAATATCTGCCAATGATGCAAAGAAAAAAGATGATGCGGCTGTATTTTATAAAAGGCTGGCAGAGGCTAATATAGCAGATACCCAATATGTAGATGTTTACCAGTTTTTGGCAGATTATTACAAAGGAAAAAAAGACTCAGCAAATTTTAACGGAATTATTGAAAAAGGCAAAAAATTATATCCCAAGAATGCAGATTACTGGACTGCATTGGAAATAGAAGAAGCAACCGATGGAGTTGCGAAACCTCAAATTTTTGATAAATACGATGCCCTGTTAGTAAAGCACCCGGATAATTACGTTTTGCCTTTTAATTATAGTGTGGAATTGTACAGGTATATTTATTCTGATGAGATGAAAACCGCTAATACGGATGTTTACAAACAAAAGTTACCGGAAATATTGAAAAAAGCAATTGCTATAAAATCTACTCCCGAGGCTAATTTTTTAATGGCAAATTTTTTATACAATAACTCCATTGATATATCTGAAGAAGCAAGAAAACTCAGGGGGCCCAAACCTGCTGATCTAAAAAAGAAAAAGGATATGGAATCTGCTTCAACCGCACAAATGAATGAAGCAATACCCTACGCAGAAAAAGTAGTTAGCTTATTTGCTGATATTCAAAAACCCAAAGGCAGCGAAAAAGTAAATTATAAGCAAAGCCTGGTGATATTAAAAAATATATACGACGTAAAAAAAGATGCTGCAAAATCGGCTTCTTATGATGCAAAAATAAAACAAGCACAATAATATTATTTGAACAATTTGACTGAAGCAGCATATTTAAAATATGCTGCTTTTTTTATAATTTGCAATCGAATAGTGAATGATGGTAAATAAAAATTCAACCATAAAATTAGTAGAATGTCCACGGGACGCCATGCAGGGCTGGAAGCATTTTATACCCACTGAAAAAAAGATCAGGTATATTAATGCCCTGTTAAAAGTTGGATTTGATACCATTGATTTTGGAAGTTTTGTTTCGCCAAAAGCCATACCACAAATGGGCGATACCGCCGAAGTACTAAAGGGTTTACACGTTGATCCGTTGACAACAAAACTCCTTGCCATTGTAGCCAATGTTCGTGGGGCGCAGGAAGCAGTTGTTCATGATGAAATAACTTACCTTGGATTTCCCTTTTCCATATCACCCACTTTTCAGCAACTTAATACCAATAGTAGTATTGGGCAATCGCTTGAAACGGTAGAAGCAATACAAAACCTGTGTATCAAAAATAAAAAAAAAATAGTCATCTATATTTCCATGGGGTTTGGCAATATTTATGGTGATGATTATAATGAAGCAATTGTATTGAACTGGATAGATAAAATGGTAGCAATGGGAGTAGAGATTATTTCGATTGCAGATACCGTTGGAGTAGCAAAACCACAACAGGTTACGTCCATATTGAAATGGGTAATACCAGCCTATCCAAATACAGAAATAGGTGTTCATCTGCATTCAACAGCTATCAATTGGAAAGAGAAGGCCGAGGCAGCTTTGCAGGCAGGCTGCTGCCGTTTTGATGGCTCATTAAAAGGCATTGGAGGCTGCCCCATGGCTGGAGATGAGCTGGTAGGCAATATGGATACCGAATTGATGATACCCTATTTTAAAGGGCTGCATTTACTGAATGATTTGAATGAAGATGCTTTACAGGAATGCAGCAGGTTGGCGAATGAAATATTTATTTAACTGACATGCCCGTTCGGCAGCACCTAAATTACTACACAAATCATCACTGCATTAAGGGGCTTCTTTACACTTTAAAGTTTACTTTTACCATTAAATAATCAATGAACTTTCATTTAGAATTTACACCAAAATCTTTTGCAACAAAAATTAGCCATCACCAGAAATTATTGCTGATAGGTTCCTGTTTTACAGAAAATATAGGTACTAAATTAAAACACCATAAATTTGAAGTGCTTGAAAATCCTAACGGCATTTTATTTAATCCCATCAGCATAACAAAATCAATTACAGCTTATATTGGCAACAAGGAATATGATGAAACCGATCTGTTTTACCAAAATGAATGCTGGAATAGCTGGGAGCACCACAGCCGTTTTTCACATCCGGATAAAGAACAGTGTTTACAGGGAATTAACCAGTCGCATCAACAGGCGCATGCCTTTTTGAAAAATACAGATTGGTTAATGATTACCCTTGGCTCTGCTTTTGCATACACCCTGAATTTCCCTGATAGTATACCTGGAGAAAATAGATCAGGAGCTGATGGAGATGTAGTTGCCAACTGCCACAAAGTGCCTACTGATAAATTCAATAAAAAATTACTGAAACAAGATGAAATACTAATTGCCCTGCAACAAATGCTTGATAATTTATTAATCTTTAACGCAACAATAAAAGTAATATTCACCATCAGTCCGGTACGTCATTTAAGGGATGGCTTTGTAGAAAATAATCGTAGTAAAGCCGCACTCATACAAGCAGTACATTCGTTGGTTGATAATGCAAAAAATTTATTTTATTTCCCGGCCTACGAATTGGTTATTGACGATTTGAGGGATTACCGTTTTTACGCAGAAGATATGGTGCACCCCAATTATGCAGCTACCAATTATGTGTGGGATAAATTTGTAGCTGCCTGTATTGATGAACCATCACAAAAATTAATGAAAGAAATAAATACCATTAATGCTGCAAAAAGTCATAAACCTTTCAACCCAACATCTGAACAACATAAAAAATTTTTGCAGCTAAATTTAGAAAGGGTAAATGAATTAAGCAAGCAACATACATACATCAATTTCGAAGAAGAGAAGAAATATTTCAAATAACCAGCTCTTCCAAAATTTCACTTCAGGGGATTTAGTGGCTAATGTATCCTATCCCCCCTCACTTCCATTTCGTCCATCACATTTTTTTCAAAGGCCAGCCATTCTTTCCAGCGCTTTCGAACTTTGTCTTTTTGGCAATAGGTTTCAGCAAGCTCAATAAATAAGGTATAATGCCCTGCCTCACTTTCCATAAAACGCCGGTAAAATTTCCGCATATAGGCATCATTCAATCCTTCGCTTAATCTTTTAAACCGTTCGCAACTGCGGGCTTCAATCAAAGCCATCGTTAACAAATGATCGAGCATGCGGTCATCAGGGCTGCCACCTTTGTGTTGAAACTCAATTAATTTATTTACATACACATCTTTTCGCTGTTTGCCCAGTTGTAATTTTCTTTTATGTAACTCAGCTAATACCAAACGAAAATGCCCCCATTCTTCCGTTACAATAGGGCTCAGTTCTGTCACTAATTTTTCTTTGTCGCTATACCTTTGAATCAATGTAATGCAGGTTGTTGCTGCCTTCTGCTCACAATAAGCGTGGTCGGTTAAAATCTCTTCCAATTGCATTTCAGCCAGGTTTATCCAGCGTGGGTCAGTTGGTAATTGCAAACCAAGTATGTTTTTTACATCTATAGTCTCTGTTTCCATCGCACAAAAATAAATAATTGAATTTAGTTTGATGATGAAGGATTTTCTTAATTTACGCACACAAATATTTTTATGAAGATCTTGCCACTTATTATTTCTGCTGCAGTAACAACCGGGCTGGTTATTACCTTCAACACAAAGCTATTGTTGCCTGCACCACTGGGAAAGTTATTAAGTCCGCAGCATGGCATTTGGCAAAATGCAGAAAATGCCAATGCCAATTTTAAGATAGATCTAAACTTTCCGCAATTAAAAGGTAAGGTAAATGTTTACCTCGATGAAAGGCTGGTGCCACATGTTTTTGCTGAGCAGGAAAACGATGTTTATTTTGTTCAGGGATATCTGCATGCCAAATTCAGGTTGTGGCAAATGGAACTGCAAACCCATGCTGCTGCCGGACGGGCCAGTGAAATTATAGGCGATAAAGCACTTAACCACGACCGTGAGTTTAGAAGGTTAGGTATGGGATATGCTGCTGAAATATCTTTAAAAGAAATGGAGAAAGATCCAGTAGTGTTAGCCTCCTGCGATGCATACACAGCTGGTGTAAATGCGTATATCAGCAGCTTGACAGAAAGCCAGTTACCCATAGAATATAAACTGATAGGATATGCACCGGAACCCTGGAGCAATTTAAAGACAGCGTTGTTTTTAAAATACATGTCTTACGATCTGGCTGCACATGACGATGATATAGAAATGACCAATGCAAAAAGTTATTTTAGTCCGTCAGATTTTGATCTGCTCTATCCATCAAAACAAGATTCGCTTGATCCCATAATTCCCAAAGGAACTGTTTATGCTGCACCAAAACTAATGATAAAGCAGCCTGCAACCGCAGACTCCATCTATTTTAAAAATAAAGACCTGCTGGTGATAAACGAAGAAAAACCCGACCGGGAAAATGGCAGCAATAACTGGGCAGTAAGCGGTGTCAAAACAAAAAATGGCGCACCTATTTTATGCAACGATCCTCACCTTGGTTTAAACCTTCCTTCGCTTTGGTTCGAAATGCAGTTAAGCACACCAACCTATAATGCTTACGGTGCAACGTTTCCGGGTGCACCAAGTGTCATCATTGGCTTTAACGATAACTGTGCATGGGGTGTTACTAATGGCGGCAGGGATGTGAGGGATTATTACGAAATAAAATTTAAAGATGATAGCCGTTCAGAATATTGGTTTGACAGTGCGTGGAAAAAAACGGAATTTAGGATAGAAACCATTAAAGTTAAAGACAGTGCTAATTATGTTGATACCGTTGCCTACACTGTTTTTGGCCCTGTGATGTATGATAAAAGTTTTAGTGGCAAAAGGGTCGGCAACAATAAATACTATGCGGTAAGATGGACGGCACATGATCCTAGTAAAGAATTGCTCGCTTTTAATTTATTGAACCATGCAAAAGATTAC
>JANYFT010000420.1 GCA_025359625.1 Ferruginibacter sp. | reverse complement strand
TATTTGGTGGCTTACTAATATTTTCTTCTTCAAGAAAAGCCGGTGCTTATGGCATCGTTGTTTTACTTATCCTTTTTATACCTGCACATATTTACATGATACAAAAAGGTGGCTGTATGAGTGTACAGATGTGTGTGTATCCGTGGGTAGCCTGGGTACGTTTGTTCCCTTTACAATTTATATTAATTGCGTGGGCAAGATGGTATGCTAAATAAAAAAGCATCCTTAAGGATGCTTGAATTCGTTTAGTCTTTTGTCTCCCCCCTTTAGGGGATAGGGGTGGGTTTACTCTGCTTCTGCCACTACTTCTTTCACTTCAGGAATCATTCTTTTCATCATTCCTTCAATACCCGCCTTTAATGTAATCATGCTGGATGGGCAACCACTACAGCTTCCCTGCAACATCAGGTTTACCTTTCCATCTTCGTAACTTTTAAATTGAATGGCACCGCCATCCATTTCAACAGCTGGTTTTACATAATTTTCCAGCAACTCCTTAATGCGTTTTACCACATCGTCATCATCGGCACTTACTTCGTTGCTGCTTTCACTTTTCATGTTTGCTACCGCCTCTTCATTCACTACCACTTTGCCTTCTTCAAGATATTCTTTTAAAAATAGTTTAATAGTGGGAATCACATCCTGCCAATCATCCGTATCAATAGTTTTTGTTAGGGTAACAAAATTACTGGCTATAAAAACCGATTTAATAAAAGGAAAGGTGAATAACTCCTGCGCAAGGGGTGAAGGGGCCGCCGTTAATTCATCCTGAAAATCAATACTCTTTCCGGGATACAATAATTTATTGGCCACAAATTTCATGGTTTCCGGGTTGGGAGTCATTTCTGTGTATATGCTGATAACGGGATTGCCTGTCTTGATCATAAAATGTATTTAAAAATTTCGATGCAAAGATAAGAACATACGATTACAAAGGACTGTTTTGGGGCTTTTGGATTGTTGGAGAGTTTAATAATTTCCAAATTTCGAAAATAATACACTTAATGTAATCGTTGAAGACCACTAAATTTAGTTTAGTTATAGGCTTGTGACATATTATTTTAACCATTTTTCAATTTCGGTATTTGAAACTTCGTAGGAGATATTTACCTTCTTGGATATCTTTTATCAATTGATCCATTGAGTTTTTGTTCGTTTCAAAGAAGAATGATATCTGGTTGCCTTGTTACTTTTTCAAGAATACGCTTCGCTTCCTGGGCTATATTTTGAGTTTTAGGTTAGATAGTTTTATCTATTAAAGCCCTCTTTATTTTTCGGTTAACCTATAAGAATTAAATTTAAGGGATGTAAATAGGGATTGTCTTTTTTTATCAACATAAAACTAGTAAGAATGACATTGATGAAATAAAAAATATGGTTGCGATATTCCCTTTTATAAAAAGATGTTTAAAGGTGATTATAACCTTGTTAATAGTTTTTTTAATTTCAAAAAACTTTAGTAGACCAAATAAAATATCAAGTACATTAAAAATGTATAAACTAATAATAAAAAGTAATATCACTGTTTCATTTTTAGGTAGGGGAAGATTTAAATTAGAGAGCTGTAAAATGAAAACATAGAAATAAACAATAAATAATAATATGCACCATATAACCTGAGATTTGATTACTTTTTTTCCAGTTTTATTTGCAAGCATTATTTCATCTTTAAAAATGATCCACAAAATCATTGGAAATATTACTCCGAGAAAAGGATATATTAAGAAGCCTAAGGCAGAAAAATTTATTAAAAACAACACCCATTTATTTTCCTTTAATAAAGGCTCTGAAATTGTTGGGGTTTCAACTGTCAAAGCCTCGACATTAATATTTAAAGCTTTGGATATTCTTTTTACCGAGTCGCCTCTTGGCGCTGTCTCACCATTTTCTATTCTTTGAATTGTTCTTAAACTTAGTTGAGATATTTCCGCCAATTCGTATTGTGAAATACCAGACTGTAGCCTTAGTTCTTTAATTTTTCTTCCTAACGCAATGTACTTCATAATTAAAATGTTTTATTTCACTTAATAAAGGTACACTATGTGTATATTTTTTTTCACGGCCATATTAACGGCATTATTATGACATATTGAATATTTGCCTGTATTAAACTTGCATAATATTGGTTTTGATCTGCATTAGCAAGCACCAAAGGTCACGCTACATTATAATTTACCTTGTTAAATTCTTCCTCCTCATACCAATATCCTCAACTTGGCATAATTCAACATGATCTTCTTCTCGCCATTCAATTCAAACTGCACGGTTGCTATGGGGTTATGCGCTGCGCCTTCCATTTTTATTACATCACCAAAACCAAATTTCTGATGTTCTACTTTTTGGCCGGGTTGTAAATTACTGGTATCACTTGCTACAAAATCGGCTGTGGGTATATGTTCCTTATTTTGCGGTCTTGTAGGTACCAAATAAGCAGGCCGGCTTTTTTCTTCTTTTTTAAAAGGGTTCTCCTGGGTTTTGTAACTGTTTCCTCCTGCACCCATTTTGTCAAAAGAACTGCCGCCCCAGTTATTGCTATGGCCACCTCCCTGGTTGCGGATACCGCCACCTGCAAAACTTTTATCAATAAAATCTTCCGGCATTTCATCTATAAAACGGCTTGGTTCATTTTGCTGCAATTGCCCAAAACGATATCGGGCATTGGCATAAGTAAGCCAAAGTTTTTTCTTGGCCCTTGTAATGGCCACGTAAAATAACCGGCGTTCTTCTTCCAGTTCTTCTCTTGTATTAATGCTCATGGCATTGGGAAACAAGGTCTCTTCCAGGCCTCCCACAAAAACACAACTAAACTCCAAACCTTTTGCTGCATGGATGGTCATTAGTTTTACACTATCTGCATCTTCCTTATCATTATCAGTATCCGTTAGTAAAGTAATTTGCTGTAAATAACTACCCAAACTTTTATCGCCCACTTCACCGTCCTCTTCATTCATGGGGGTTTCAGTAAACTCCTTGATGGAGTTCAATAACTCCTGTGTATTCTCATACCTTGCTAAACCTTCTGTGGTTTTATCATTAAACAATTCTTTAACCACTCCTGAACTTTTACCTACAATAATAGCAAGGTCGTACGCATTCTTTTTCAGCAGTTCGCTCTGGAACATTTTAACCATCAGCACAAAGTTATTAATGGCTTCCAGTGTGCCTGCCTTATAGCCAAAGGAAGATGCTTTTTCCAGCACTTCCCAAAGGGTAATATTATTTTCGTTGGCAGATAAAATAGCCCTGTCCATACTGGTTTTGCCTATGCCCCTTGTTGGATAATTGATGATGCGTTTCAAAGCTTCTTCATCCTGCGGATTTACCACCAACCTTAAATAAGCAATAAGATCTTTTACTTCTTTACGTTGGTAAAAAGATAAGCCACCATAAATGCGGTAGGTAATATTCATCCGCCGAAGGCTTTCTTCATAAGCCCGGCTTTGTGCATTGGTACGGTATAAAATGGCAAACTCTTTATTAAAATAATGGTTACGGAGTTTTTCTTCCTGGATGGTATCGGCTACATATTTTCCCTCTTCATTATCTGTAGCTGTGCGTACTAATTTTATTTTATCGCCGGGCGTATTATCGGTCCATAATTTTTTGGGTATCTGGTTTTTGTTGTTGCCTATAATTTCATTGGCAACATTCAATATACTTTTTGTGCTGCGGTAATTCTGCTCCAGCTTTACCACTTTTACATCATCGTAATCTCTTTCAAACTGTAAAATATTTTCGATGGTAGCCCCACGAAAACTATAAATACTCTGAGCATCGTCACCCACCACACAGATATTTTCGTGCATGGCACCCAGTAGTTTCATTATCTCATACTGTGAAGTATTGGTATCCTGGTACTCATCTACCATAATGTATTTGAATTTGCGCTGGTACTTGCTCAACGCATCCGGATGATTTTTTAAGAGGATGTACATTTTAAACAACAGGTCATCAAAATCCATCGCCCCATTTTTAAAACAACGGTTGGCATAAGCAGCATATATCTGGCCAATCATCGGCCGGTTGGCCCTTGCATCTTCCTGTTGAATTGTGGAATCATTAATGTATTCTGCCGGGCCAATCAAACTGTTCTTTGCACTCGAAATTCTATTGTAAACCACGTTGGGCTTATAGTATGCAGGATCCAATTCCAGTTCGCTGACTACGGTTTTTACTACACTCTTAGCATCATCTGTGTCGTAGATAGTAAAATTATTAGGATAGCCGATCTTGTTAGCTTCTGCCCTTAAAATTCTGGCAAACACACTGTGAAAAGTACCAATGTATAAATTTCGGGCTTCCGAATTACCCAAAACTTTTTCCACCCTTTCCTTCATTTCCTTAGCGGCCTTATTGGTAAAAGTTAAGGCCAGGATATTAAAAGCATCTACACCATGGGTGCCCATCAGGTGTGCAATGCGGGTGGTCAATACTTTCGTTTTACCACTACCTGCACCAGCAATGATAATGATCGGGCCATCTTTATGAAGCACCGCTTCTCTTTGTGGCTCATTCAATTCGTCTAAATAGTTCCGCATAGGGCGAAGTTACGAATAGCGTTTTGGTGGTGAGGAGGTGTGGGGAAATATTTATATGGTTAATAAAAGCATTAGCTATGTTTTTTTAATGAACTGTAAGGCAGGTAATTTTTTTGTAAATTTAATTGCCATTTTTCTCCGCAGTATCTTAAACACAAATAGTGTTTTTATAAAGTAACACTTTAGGATTCTGCACCTATTAATAAAGTGTTGTCCTATTTATGTGTTTAACATAGTGCGCCTTTTTTGTTGCCAAAAAAAATTTTTTGCCCGTTTTGCATCCGCCATAATTTTGTTAGATTATGTATATTTAAACTTTACTTAACTTAACATTTGCCGTCCTGATTCTGGATGGGTTTTTCTTTGTCTTAAATTAGAATAAACAAACTATTAAGCGTTGCCGAAAATGATTTTATATGGCAGGCTAAAATCTTTACTAAAATAAAACTAAATATATTAGTGTTAATAAAAGAAAGCTATTATCTTTGAAGTCCGATATATTTTTACAACGCAAAACCAGATACATCACTTAAAAAACAAAACACAATGAGCAACACAAACGTAGAAAAATTAAAGGCACTGAAACTAACGATGGACAAAATCGATAAAGATTTTGGTAAAGGTTCGGTAATGATAATGGGAGATAAACCCCACCAGCAGCAGGAAGTAATATCAACAGGATCGTTAGGCCTGGATGTGGCATTGGGTATTGGCGGATTGCCTAAGGGAAGAGTAATAGAAATTTATGGCCCTGAAAGCAGTGGTAAAACAACTATTGCAACGCACGTAATTGCAGAGTCGCAAAAAAAAGGAGGCATGTGTGCTTTTATAGATGCGGAGCATGCTTTTGATAGTGCCTATGCACAAAAGTTAGGGGTAGATATTGATAACTTATTGATTTCTCAACCGGATTATGGCGAACAGGCTTTGGAAATTGCTGACCGTTTAATTTTATCGGGAGCAGTTGATGTGGTGGTGATAGATTCTGTAGCCGCATTAGTGCCAAAAAGCGAACTGGAAGGAGAAATGGGAGATAGCAAAATGGGCTTGCATGCAAGGTTAATGAGCCAGGCTTTGCGTAAATTAACCGCCACTATTTCTAAAACAAATTGCTGCTGTATTTTTATCAATCAGCTAAGAGAAAAAATTGGGGTAATGTTTGGCAATCCCGAAGTTACCACTGGTGGTAATGCATTGAAATTTTATGCGTCTGTACGGTTGGATATTCGCCGCATGGCCCAAATAAAAGATGGCGATGAAGCAATAGGCAACAGGGTAAAAGTAAAAGTGGTAAAAAATAAAGTGGCTCCGCCATTCAGAACGGCTGAATTTGACATTGTTTTTGGAGAAGGTATTTCCAAAACAGGAGAAATAATAGACATGGGTGTAGAGTTGGGTATTGTGCAAAAAAGCGGAAGCTGGTTTAGCTATGACACCAATAAATTAGGGCAAGGCAGGGATTCAGTAAAACAATTATTGAATGACAATCCTGAAATGGCAAAAGAAATTGAAGCAAAGATCAGGGCCAAAATTGCTGAAATGCAGGCCGCTTAATAACAGGGTTTTTCTGGGTTAGTAATATACAGCCATTCCGAAAGGAATGGCTTTTTTGTTCCCTATATGCCTGAATCAATAAAATCCCCACCAACATTTTTATTACTGCTGCCTACAAAGCTGGATGAACCGGCCACATGGAATTGATAACTTACAGTTGGATTTATTTTTTGAATAATGTCGATGATTTCTTTAACTGATAATTCATTTATACAAAAAATTACATTTTCAATGGTGTACTTTTTTATCAATTCATTTAGGTTTTTTAGGTTCCCCAATGAATCATTTGTGGATACTTGTGCCGTATCTACCCTTCCAATAATTTCCAATTTTGTTATGTTATTTTTTAGTGCGTCAATAGCTGACTGATAATCTTCTTCACAAGCAACAATCAATGTTCGGGTAATATCAGGAAGAATTATTTCTTCCTTTTTTACAAGTGAAAAAAATAATTTTTTAAAAAAGATAACTACCACTTTTAGCCAAATGGCAATCTGTATAAAAATACCGTACAATACTGCCTTAGCACCACTGTAGTGCTTATGCACAAAAAGGCTCATTGCACCATAAAATATTTCTACATGTTCCAGGCTATCTTTATTGGTACTTTCCCCTTTGAAATGGATGATGGTGGTTTCTGAAAAATAATAATTTTTATATCCCGCTTTTTGTATCCGGTAACTCAAGTCAATATCTTCACCATACATAAAAAATTGGCCGTCAAAACCTCCTGTTTTATCCAATAGATTTTTTTCAACCAGCATAAATGCTCCCGCTAATACATCTACTGAATGATTTTTATTTTCCTGCAAATGGCCTGCATAATATCGGGCAAAAGTTTTGGAATGAGGGAATAAAATAGCAAGGCCGCTAAGTCTAAAAAAAGAAGTTAGCAGAGAAGGATGCCCCCGCTTGCTCTCTTTTAAAAACTTACCTGTTCCATCAATCATCCTGATGCCTACAGCACCGATATCTTGCTGAGTTTTAAAAAAGGCCAGGCATTTTTCAAAACAGTCTTCCGGAACAAGGGTATCCGGATTTAAAAATAAAATGTATTGGCCTTTGGCTTGTTGCAATGCTATGGTATTCGCTTTGGAAAAACCCAGGTTCTTCCCTTGCCATATAAAACGTACACCGGCAAACTTATTGTTAAAAAACTGTTTGCTTCCATCAGAAGAGTCATTATCAATTACAATGATTTCTGCCTCCTCCATATTTTTAATGGCTTTTAAAACGGAGTAAAGGCACTGCTCCAAAAAATATTTTACATTGTAATTGACTATAATAACAGAGAGTTGCAATACATTTCTATTTAATTGTACGAAATAAGATTTTTTATGGCACTATTCAAAATAGAAATGATAATTAACATTGATTGATATCGCCTGATATAACTTTACAAAAAAATAAAAGTATGCAAATAAAAAAATTAGGTTCGCAGGGATTAACCGCTTCGCAACTGGGCCTGGGTTGCATGGGCATGAGTGAATTTTATGGTGACAGAAATGATGGAGAATCTATTAAAACACTACACCGGTCTTTTGAGCTGGGCGTAAACTTTTGGGATACTGCTGATATGTATGGCCCTTTTATTAATGAAGAACTGGTTGGCAAAGCAATAAAAGGAATTCGTAAACAGATTACGCTGGCAACAAAATTTGGCATTTTAAGAGATCCTGTAAACCCTTCAAAACGTGGCTTTAGTGGTAAACCTGATTATGTAAAATCCAGTTGTGAAGGGAGTTTAAAAAGATTAGATACGGAGGTGATTGACCTGTATTATTTACATCGTGTAGATCCGGCCACACCCATTGAAGAAACTGTTGGTGCCATGGGGCAGCTGGTAAAGGAAGGAAAAGTAAGGGGTATTGGATTGTCTGAAGTTTCAGCAGTCACGCTGCGCAAGGCGCATGCAACTTTCCCTATATCGGCAGTGCAAAGCGAATACTCTTTATTTACCAGGGAACCTGAAGAAGGCATTTTAAATGCCTGTAATGAATTAGGAATTGCGTTTGTACCATACAGCCCATTAGGCCGGGGGTTTTTAACCGGGCAAATAAAAAAGTTTGAAGATTTTGATGCCACCGATTATCGTCGTTTTTCACCCAGGTTTCAGGGGGATAATTTTCAAAAGAACCTGCAGTTAGTGAATCAGATAATTGAAATGGCCAAACAAAAAGGATGCACCCCTTCACAACTGGCTCTGGCATGGGTGATGGCACAAGGCGATTTTTTATTTCCGATTCCTGGTACCAAACGCATAAAATATTTAGAAGAAAACCTGGGAGCGTTAAATGTTCTACTCAGTAAAGAAGAATTGGATACCCTGGATGGTATTTTTCCAAAAGATGCAGTAAAAGGTTTAAGGTATCCCGAGCAAATGATGGGTTCGTTGAACGGGTAAGAGCCCCTAACCCCTGAAGGGGAATGCGAGTATTCTACTTTGCAGACCATTAGGATATTTGGAAAATTAGCTAACTCCTAAATTATAGAAGGGATAAATGAATAAAATTAAACGTCTTAATGCCTAAACGGCCAAATCATCTGCGCCTGCTTATCTTTGCGACATGATAAAAAATACATTGCTAAAGGCAACGGAAGCGGGGGCAAAAGAGTTGGTTCGTTTTTTTAATGGTGATTTTAAAATTACAAACAAAGAAGGAATCAACAATCCTGTAACAGAGGCGGACCATGCATCTGAAAAAGCGATCTTTGAAGTAATAAAAAATGATTTTCCCGATCACTTTATTTTAAGTGAAGAAGCAGGCGAAATTAAAATGGACAGCGAATATAAATGGATTATTGATCCTATAGACGGCACTATTAATTTTGCCAATGGCATCCCTATTTGTTGCATAAGTATTGGTTTGGAATACAATGGAAAAATAATAATGGGAGCGGTGTATAACCCCTTAATGAATGAATTTTATTTTGCGGAAAAAGGATTTGGGGCTTCGCTGAATGATAAAAAAATCTCTGTCAGTAAAAAATCTGAAGTAGTAAAAAGTTGTTTGGTTACTGGCTTTCCTTATACTTATCTCCATACGCCCAACGGGCCTTTGCAGATTTTTGAAAAACTCATCAGGAAAGGTGTTCCGGTGAGACGTTTAGGAAGTGCAGCAATAGACTTGTGCTGGGTAGCAACAGGCAGGTTTGATGGTTTTTACGAACATAAATTACAGGCATGGGACAGTGCTGCAGGTTTTTTAATGGTAGAAGAAGCTTGTGGAACAGTAACCGATTTTGCAGGCAATTATTATTCTGTTTATCAACCACACCTGTTGGCCACTAACGGAAAAATACATGAGGAAATGCTTGGGATTGTTAATGGTAAAGGGGTGTAACCAATATCATCTAAAAGGGAAACAAGCGGGTGTTCCCTATTTATTTCAAAGCCTAAATAATTTTTGAAGATGGCCTGATGTAAAATTCCGGCCATCCAAATTGATAAATTGCAACAAAATAATGAGTAACGAAAGAACTGAAATAAATGCTTTAGGTGAGTTTGGTTTAATAGATCATCTAACCCAAAACAATGAAACAAAAAATGCCTCCACCATTTTAAGTGTAGGTGATGATGCTGCTGTACTGGATCATTTTGGCAAACAAATAGTAGTAACAACAGATATGCTGATAGAAGGCATTCACTTTGATTTAATGTACACCCCATTAAAGCACCTGGGTTATAAAAGTGTAATCGTAAATCTTAGCGACGTTTATGCAATGAACGCTACGCCCACGCAAATAACTTTAAGCATTGCTTTTAGTAACCGTTTTAGCCTGGAGGGACTGGATGAATTTTATGAGGGGGTGTATGCTGCCTGCGAAAGATATGGCGTAGACCTGATTGGTGGTGATACCACTTCTTCACAAAAGGGATTTGTAATTTCTGTTACGGCTATCGGAGAAATTACGCCAGATAAATTTGTAAAAAGAAGTACCGCTAAAAAAGGCGACCTGCTTTGTGTTAGCGGATTTTTGGGCGGTGCCTTTTTAGGGCTTACTATTTTAGAAAGAGAAAAAAGAATTTTTGCAGAAACAGGTTCGCAACCTGACCTTGAAAATCAGGCTTACATTGTAGGGCGTTTATTAAAACCTGAAGCAAGAAAAGACATTATTGATTTTTTTGCAGAGAAAGAAATTATGCCCACTTCTATGATTGATGTAAGTGATGGACTTAGCAGCGAAGCCCTGCATATTTGCAAACAAAGCAACCTGGGCTGTATTATTTATGAAGACAAAATTCCTATTCATGAAGATGCACGGCAGTTTGCCTATACATTAGAACTGGACCCTACTGCCTGTGCATTAAGCGGCGGGGAAGATTATGAATTATTGTTTACACTTTCCCAAACAGATTACGATAAAATTGTCCTAAACGAACAAATCAGTGTGATAGGTTATATGACCGAAGCAGAGGAAGGGACACATATTTTAACCAGGGGTGGTAACAAACATAAACTGGTTGCCCAAGGATGGAACCACATGAATCAGTCTTAGCAATAATAAATGTATAAGCCGGTTTTGAAACAGCTTTATACAACAGCACAAAATAGTAATGATAAAAAAGTTCTTTTTACCCTTTCTTGTTGCAATCATTCTATGTGCAAGTTGTGCTGTCAGCAATAAAAATTATAATCCAAATAAAAAGTTTAGCCGCCAGCAATTACAACAGGATTATTCATTACTTAGAAACATATTGGAGAACAAGCATCCTGCTCTTTATTGGTACACCCCCAAAGACAGCATGAATTATTATTTTGACAGCCTCTATAACAATATTGCCGATTCCATGACGGAGCTGCAATTTGGCTGGCAGGTATTGGCACCACTTACACAAAAAATCCACTGCGGGCACACCAGTTTTAGCATGAGCAAACCCTGGAACAAATATATTAAAGACAAAACCATTCCTTCTTTCCCGCTTCACCTGAAAGTGTGGGGCGATACCATGATAGTTGTAGGTAACTTAAACCGAAAAGATTCCATCATTAAAAATGGCACCCTCATTACATCTGTCAATGGCATCCGCAATCACCAAATGGTGAAACTGTTGTTTCAATACCTGCCCTTAGATGGCTATGCTGACAATGTAAATTACATCCGCATCAGTAGTAATTTTCCTTATTACCACCGCAATGTTTTTGGCATTTATAAAAATTACAGGGTAGGGTATATTGATAGTTTGAGTGATGAAAAAACAACTTTGCTACCATATTTTAATCCGGCACCCGATACCTCCCACAAAAAAAATAAAACATGGCCAGTTACCAAAATACCAAAGCAAATAATAAAACAAGAACGCAGAAAAAGCTACCGCTCCATGGAGATTGACAGCATTACCAATACTGCTATCATTAGCTTAAACACTTTTAGTAACGGCGGTGGCAGGCATTTGCGATCTTTTATAAAACATTCCTTTAAAACAATCAGGCAACAGCGGGCTAAAAATCTCATACTCGATTTGCGGAGTAATGGCGGTGGAGATATAAATATGTCTGTATTGCTAACAAAATATTTACGCAACACCTCTTTTAAAGTTGCAGATACTGCGTCTGCTGTAGCAAAATCATTCAACCCTTATTCCAAATATATCAGGCAGGGTTTTATGAATAATATCGGTTTGTTTTTTGTAACCAAAAAGAAAAAAGATGGCGCTTATCATTTTGGTTATTGGGAAAGGCATTGGTTTCATCCAAAAACAAATAATCATTTTGATGGCAAAATATATGTACTTATCAACGGCCCTACTTTTTCTGCCTCCACCTTATTTTGTAATGCTGTAAAAGGTCAAAACAATGTAACGCTTGTTGGCGAAGAAACAGGTGGTGGCTGGTATGGCAACAGTGGCCTGTTAATTCCGGATATAACTTTGCCCGAAACAAAACTAAGGGTGCGATTACCTTTTTTTAAAATAGTTCAGTTTAATCATGTGCAAAAGAATGGCAGGGGAGTATGTCCGGATATTTTTATTCCACCAACAACAGAAGGTGTAAGAAAAGGCATTGACAGAAAAATGGAAATTGTAAAAGGAATCATAAAGGAAAGCAACTAAAACTACAGGTCGATCATAAACTTATCGCCATCTTTCCAAAATGGAAACTGAGCCCTCACTTTATCTACATCTTCTTTTTCCAGGGTAATAGTAAACACATCTTCTTCATCTGCCATGTGGTATAAAACCTGTCCCAGCGGATCAATTATTAAACTGTTGCCGCTATGATAAATATTTTTATTATCCTTTCCAACACGGTTTACACCAACTACAAAACATTGGTTTTCTATTGCCCGGGCACACAACAATGTTTTCCAGGCATGGCTTCTTTTTTCAGGCCAGTTAGCAACATAAATCAACAGGTCATATTCATTTTCAATAGCAGTAGCCTGCTGGCGGCTCCATACCGGAAACCGAAGGTCATAACAAATCTGCAGGTTAATTTTCCAGCCTTTAACAGAGGCAATCAACCGTTTGTTACCTGCTGCATAATGCTTGTCTTCTTCGCCGTAGGCAAATAAATGCCGTTTATCATAATAGCCCGATTGCCCGTTGGGTAACATCCATATCAGCCGGTTAAAATATTTACCGTTCTCTTCAATAATGCTACTTCCAGCTACAATTATTTTATGGGTTACGGCAATTTCTTTCATCCATTGCACGGTATCACCTTCCATCGTTTCTGCAAATAATTGGGGCTGCATGCTAAAACCGGTACTAAACATCTCCGGCAATACTACAATTTCCGTTCTTATTTCAATGGCCTCAATTTTTGCTTTTAACCGTTGCAGGTTCGCCGCTTTATTTTCAAAAACAAGATCTGTTTGTATTATCGTTATCGTGAGGGATGACATGAATAATCTTTGAAGACAAATTTACGATAATTTAAAAATGTTTTGTAGCATGCTTCGCCGGTAAAAAAATTACCCGTGGTAAAAAGCAAATTATTGTCCGGGCTAAGAAACAACTCTGTGGTAAATTCTTCCGACTCGTCCGCCGCGGCGGATCGCCCCTTTGTAGAAAAAATCGCACTGTTGATCTTTTATCAATGCGCAAGAACTGGTTTCACTTTCTTCTGTTCCTTCATTAACATTATTCATTTCAAGACAAGGCCGTGGCCTTATGCTACAAAAAACGCCGTTTATTTCTAAACAGCGTAAATATTATTTTCAAAATAATTAATTATTTATTTCCTGTACGTTGTGTACCGTAACCTCTTCTGCCGCCCCTGTCGCTTGAGTGTAAATTGCGTTGCCTGTTAAAAGTTTGAATTTTGGGGCCACCAACCTGTGGCACAAAAGACCCCGCGCTTAACGGGTAAGGATGGCTATCTACCACCGGAATATTTTTAGCAATCAGTTTTTGAATATCTTTTAATTCTGTTCTTTCTTCCTGATCGCAAAAAGACATCGCAATGCCTGTGTTACCTGCCCTTCCTGTACGGCCTATTCTGTGTACATACGTTTCTGGAACGTTGGGTAATTCAAAATTAATAACGTGTGTCAGTTCATCAATATCAATCCCTCTTGCAGCAATATCTGTTGCTACCAGCACTCGCAGGTTGCCATTTTTAAAATTGCTCAATGCATGTTGCCGTGCATTCTGCGATTTGTTACCATGTATAGCGGCGGCTGTAATATTTTCTTTTTGCAAAATCTTTACTACCTTATCTGCACCATGTTTGGTACGGGTAAAAACCAGTGCTGTAACAATGGCTTTATCTTTTAAAAGATACAATAGCAAGCCGGGCTTATTGCCCTTATCTACCAGATATAAACTTTGCTCAATGGCATCAACTGTTGAAGAAGCAGGTGTTACTTCTACCTTGGCGGGGTTAGTTAATAACACATTTGCCAGTGTTTGAATTTCTGGTGGCATGGTAGCCGAAAAGAAAAGGGTTTGTCTTTTTGCAGGTAGTTTAATGATCACTCTTTTTACATCGTGTATAAACCCCATGTCCAGCATCCTGTCTGCTTCATCCAACACAAATATTTTTAAGTGCTGCAAACCGATATAACCCTGGCTCATTAAATCCAGTAACCTGCCGGGTGTGGCTATTAAAATATCCACGCCTCTTTGCAATTGGTTGGTCTGGTGCATTTGTGATACCCCGCCAAAAATTACCGTATGTGTTAGGCCGGTGTATTTTCCGTAAGCCGCAAAACTTTCCCCAATTTGAATAGCCAGCTCCCTTGTTGGCGTTAGTATCAGGGTCTTTATATGTTTTGGTCCACGTTCGGCTGGTTTATCCTGGTACAATATCTGTAAAATAGGAATGGCGAATGCCGCCGTTTTTCCGGTGCCGGTTTGGGCGCAACCCAGCAAATCTTTTCTTTCCAGTATTAAGGGAATAGACTGTTGCTGAATGGGTGTGGGAATAGTGTATCCTTCATCGGCCAATGCCTTAAGGATAGGTTCAATTAATTCTAATTTTCTAAATGCCATTGAATGGTTTAATTTTTATAAGGCTGGAAAGACGTTGCATTTTCTGAATCAGCGAAGGAAATTTGTTTACCACACCGGCTTACAACTTGCCGTAATAAAATTGTGGTGCAGGCAGCAAAGATAAGGGTTTTCACCATCCCTGTAGTGAGTTACTTGTCGATACTGTTTTTTGTGTACTACCCCCAAATTAGCAGATATGTTTGGCGCAACAAATTAGCTTTTTAGAATTTGCTACTATTGTAAGATTGTGCAGGTTTTAAATTCCTTATTGAACAATAAATTAAAGAACGCATCAACAATATAAAATAATGCGTTGTCCTAAATTCCCTTTTTTAAGCCTGCTCGGATGAACTCGTTTGGGCCGGGGATGGGGCTTTATTGCTTCCCGTCAATGATCAACGGCGTATTTCCCTTTCCCATAACCACCACTTTTGCATTGGCGCTAAGGGCAAGTTCTTTCATGGCTTTTATTTGTTCATACTGTAATTGTTGATCGGTAAGTCCAGTGTTAATTATTTTTTGATAATCTGCTATGCCCTGTGCCTCCACTCTTTTTCTTTCTGCTTCCTGCTTTTCTTTCAGCAATACAAACTCCATTTTTTTGGCATCCTGTTCAGCATTTATTTTTGATTCTATTGACGCTTTTACCGAGTTTGGAAGCGTAATATTTCTTACCAATAATTGCTCCAGCATCAATCCTCTTTTTTTAAAATCGTCTTCAATGCTTTTATAAATGCGTTGCTGAAATTCGTCTCTTTTGGAACCAAATAAATCTACCGCCTGGTAATACACAGCGTTATCACGAATTTTAGTACGGGTAATTGGCCGAACAATTTTATCCCGGTAATCTTCTCCTGTTTCTCTTAATAATTTGGGGGCATCTGCACCAACCACCCTATACAATACTGTAAGGTCAATCGTTACTTCCAACCCATCGCTGGTTAATACCCTTATGGCATCATCACCAGCTTTATTGCCTTCATCATTTATACCACTCATGGTATAGTTTTGCGTTTTTACGTCCAGTTTGGTAACATCCAGCAGGGGATTTATAAAATGCAATCCGCTGCCCAAAACATCATTCTGAATACTGCCGAATAATTTCTTTACTCCTATTTCGCCGGCATCTATTTGTTTAATGCAGGCTGAAGAAATGCCCAGTAAAATAAATACCAATGCAAGTAGGCGTCCGGCTCCTGCAAACTTTGCTGCAACAGGATTAGTTTTTATTACCACATTGATGGCAATGAAAATGATAACACCCAATACAATTAAAAACATAGTTTTATTTTTTATAAATGCAAGTTCATCAAAACAAACGACATTGTAATTATAATCATTCTGCCCAAAACAACAAACAGGATTTACTAAAAAGTAAATCCTGTTTAAAAATTTAAACCTAAAATTATAATGTTCTAAAAGCCCCTTTAGGAGTTGGGGCTAATGTTAATTAATTATTCAACATCAATGGCATCACTAACATCAGCAACTCTTCATTTGCATCAATCTCTGTTGGTTTAATAATGCCGGCTTTTGTAGGCGTGCTTAATTCAATTACTATTTCCGGCGTTTCTGCAGCATTCAGCATTTCTATTAAAAATTTAGCATTAAAAGCAATCTGCAGGTCTTCCCCATCATACTGGCAAGCCATGCGTTCGTTGCCTTCAAAACTAAAATCTACATCCTGTGCAGCAAGCTGCAACTCACTGCCACTAATGCTTAAAGCCACCTGGTTGGTACTTTTATTACTAAATACACTTACCCTGCGCAAGGCACTTTGAAAATCATTTTTGTTGACTGTTAACTTATAAGGATTGTCAACCGGTATCACCACTTTATAATCAGGAAAACGGGCATCTATCAGCCGGCAAACCAATTCGGTACCGCCATGTTTTACAAAAAGATGATTGCTGTTATATGATAAGATTAGTTCGTCTGCATTATCAGGCAAGGCGCTTTTTAGAAGATTCAATGGTTTTTTTGGTACAATGAAAGTATCCGTTTTAGGGCAGCTTACATCATTTCTTTTATACTTCACCAACCGGTGTGCATCGGTTGCCACACAGGTAAGGCCTTTTTTATCAAGCTCAAAAAATACCCCTGTCATGGCCGGTCGCAAGTCATCGTTACTTACCGCAAACAAGCTTTTGTTAATGGCGGTAACCAACGCAGAAGATGTCATACTAAAAGCATTGGCATCGTCTGCCAGCGGCTCCTTGGGGAAGTTATCCGGGTTTTCGCCCATCACTTTATACTTGCCATTATCGCTGGTAATTTCAACACCAAAGTTTTTATCAATGGTAAAAGTAAGTGGCTGCTCAGCAATATTCTTTAAGGTATCCAGCAAAATTTTGGCTGGTATACAAACTTTTCCACTGTCTTTGGCTTCAATATCCAAATGCACCTTCATTACTGTTTCAAGGTCGGTAGCTACTACAGTTAATTTGCCTTTATCAATTTCAAACAAAAAATCCTCTAAAATAGGCAGAACGGTATTGGCATTAATAACACCGCTTATCTGTTGCAGTTGTTTAAGTAAGGCAGAAGAAGAAACAATAAACTTCATAATATAGTTGTATTAAAAATCAAAGATAAAATAATGATGCTAATGAGGCCAAGATAATATTAATAAAATGGTTTAATCCTTGTTTTTAATTTGTGTTAATAATTTATAACAAAATTGTGCTTCAAATTCTAACTTAACTATCAAATAATTAGAAATAGCATCAGCGCAAAATATCTTATTTTCGGTTTTTTTGAAAAAATCTTTAATGCAGCAACGGTTTACTCCCCAACAGGCATTGCCCAAAGCCAAAAATTATTGTGCCTACCAGGAGCGCTGCCACAGCGAAGTACAGGATAAATTGTATGGCTTTGGTTTATCAAAAAACGAAGCAGATCAAATCCTCAGCACATTGATTGAAGAAAATTATTTAAATGAAGAACGGTTTGCCATTATGTATGCCGGAGGCCATTTCAGAACAAAACACTGGGGCAGAGTAAAAATAAAATATGAATTGAAGAAAAAAATGGTGAGCGACTATTGCATAAAAAAAGCAATCTCTTTCATTGATGATATAGCCTATATAAAAACATTGAGCTGGCTTGCAGAACAAAAATTAAAAACACTCAAGAGTGAAAAGAACCTTTTTATCAGAAAAAAAAAGTTGCAGGATCATTTACTGCAAAAAGGTTATGAAAGCGATTTGATAAGGGAAATTGTAAATAAAAAGTAATTACTATCTGAAGCTCCATTAAAATAAAACATTGCGATTTTTGCCAACTCATGAACCAATAAAATTTTTCAATCTTTTAAATTCTTTTTTTGACCGGGAAATAAATAAAAAAGACAGGGCTATAGAGAACCTTTTCATCAAACGTTTAAAAACAGGCGGGGTGGCGGTTTTGGTTTTCATAGGATAAGATTGACTTATAAAAGTACAAACACCTAAACGCCTTGTCAAGAGTGGTTTTGCGTATATTCAACATCGTATTTCCCGAAGAAAGGAATGGAAACACTTGTGCAACCATAAATTACGTGTTTAAATATTACTGGTTGTGTTTTCAAAGAAAATAAAACGAAAAAATCCATATTTTAAAATTAGGCATGCCCGTTAATGGTAGTAATGTTTTATTTACTCCTAATATGATAAGCCTTTGGTTGAACAAATGCCCTGATGCCCTGGTAAGATAACGTAGCTCCCAAGCCAGATTGCTTTCTGCCGGACCACGGTAAGCTGGCACTCACCCTGTCGCAGCAATTCCAGTACACAGTGCCAGTATGCATCTGTTTCATTACTTCTTCTGCCCTGTCAAAGCTTTTTGAATATACAGATGCTGTAAGGCCATAAATAGTGTCCTGCATTAATTGTATTGCTTCGGCATCGTCCTTTACTTTCTGGATGCCAATCACCGGGCCAAAAGATTCTTCCGTCATTACTTTCATAGCATGGTTTACATTCACCAAAACAGTTGGTTCAAAATAATAGCCTTTGCCTGATGGAATTTTTCCGCCACTCAAAACAGTAGCTCCAAGAATTACTGCATCGTCAACCTGGCTGGATAAAAATGCCTGTTGCTCTTTCCTGCTCAGCGGACCAATATCTGTGGTCTTATCAAGCGGATCTCCAATTGTCAGTTTTTTACATTGCTCCACGTAAGAATTTACAAAAGCAGCGTACACTTTTTCCTGCACATAAATTCTTTCAACTGCACAACAACTCTGGCCGCTGTTATATACCACCCCTTCCAGTGCATCACCTGCTGTATTCTCAATATTTTCCACATCATCCATTACATACAACGGGTCTTTGCCGCCCAGCTCCAATTGACAGGGCACCATTTTGCCAGCCACTTTTTCAGCAATGTATTTTCCCGTACGGTAACTCCCTGTAAAGAAATATCCGTTTAGCGGTAACAGCAATAACTCTTCTCCTACCTGCCCTCTGCCAATGGCTGTTTGAAAACAATTTTCAGGAACACCGGCCTTGTACAACAGCGCTTCAATATGTAACCCGGTTAGTGTAGCATATTCTGAAGGTTTATAAAAAACAGCATTGCCACCAATTAATGCAGGAATAAAAACATTTACACCTACCAAAAAGGGATAGTTCCAGGCAGAAATATTTGCAATCACCCCCAATGGTTCGTACACAATTTTTTCTTTGGTGGCACCTTCTGCAGTGATCCACTCTTCTGCCAAATATTTTTCTGAATTGTCGATAAAGAATTTGATACGGCCACGGGCGCCATTCACTTCATTGTAAGATTGCTGCAATGGTTTTCCCATTTCACTCGTAAGAGTATGGGCCAGTTCGTCTTTGTTTGTTTCCAGCAGTTCATAAAACTTTTGGATCACTTTCACTCTGTCGGTTACGCTAATTTTCCCCCAAGCCTGCTGCCCTTTTTTAAGCAGTTCAAATTTTCCTTTTATTGTTTCTACAGTATCTTCTGCAACTTCAGTAATTATTGCTTCTGTTGCCGGGTTAATAATTTTCATTTTATAATTTTTTATGCATTTGTGTGGTGAGCCACCCTTTTTGGGGTGACCCACCATCCTACCCTAAGCTGTTTTTTCGATTACTTTTTTTATCTCCTTTATAAACCGGTCCCTGATATTTTTTGTTGATGGCAATTCATTCAAATGAAATTTGTACATCCTTTCCGGGTGCCATTGTATGCCCAAAAAGAAGGGCTTATTTTCTTTGTGTTCCCATTCTATCCCTTCCACAATTCCATCGTCTGACCTGCAATTGACCAACAAGCCTTCGCCCAGGTCATTGACACATTGGTGATGGGCACTGTTGGTCATGGTTCTGTCAACGCCTGTTATTTCATTCAGCAACGTTGCCGGTACAATATTTATTCCGTGCCCTTTATCATGGTGTTCAAACTTATGAATGCCGTTTGCTTCCGGACCAATGTCTTGTGTTAAATTTCCTCCCAGTATGCAGTTTACCATTTGCATTCCCCGGCATACTGCCAGTACTGGAATATTATTTTGCTGCGCTTTTTGAAAAACCGCTATTTCAAATTCATCTCTTTTTTCATGAAAATGTTGTGGCGCATTTGGATAATCAGTAACAGTGCTGTTATAAAATTTCGGGTGCATATCAACACCGCCAGACAACAGGATACCATCAAAACCTTTTATGCTTTCAAGGTCTGTGTGAAGGGGTGACAAAGTGGTAATTTCTATGTGTTCATTGCCCTTTAGCCAACGCACATAGTTGCTGTGTTTTTCGTCTGTTCCGGTATAGGTTACACCAATTTTTATTATAGATTCATTCATTACAACGCTTCTGTATACAATTGTTTAAAATCATTTCTAGTTACCGGCCTGGGATTGTTTGGATGACAAAAATCTGCCAATGCCAGGTCACTCAGGGTTTCAATGTGTTCTTCTTTAACACCAATATCCCGGAGCCTTGTTGGCAAACCAAGTTGTTTATTTAATTCAAACAAATGGTTTACTACAGCTTCGCCGCTTGTTTCACTCAACTCCATTGTAAGTGCCATTCTTTTAAATTCGGCCTCCAATCCAGGTAAATTAAAACGCATGCCATACGGCAGGTTCACCGCATTGGCCAAACCATGGTGTGTATCTAACAAAGAAGATAAAGGATGAGCAAGTGAATGCACTACGCCAAGTCCTTTTTGAAAAGCAACAGCACCCATTAATGAAGCAATCATCATTTTACTTCTTGATGCCAGATCTGGTTTATTAACAGCATTAACAATTGATTGATTGATCAGAGAAATTCCTTCCAAAGCAATGCCTGCAGCCATTGGGTGAAAGTTCTTTGCGATATAGGCTTCCATGTTGTGCGTTAATGCATCCATACCTGTTGCTGCGGTGATGAATGACGGCAGTTCCATTGTAAGCAATGGATCTGCAAAAACAATTTTCGCCATCAACTTAGGCGCAAATAAAATTCTTTTACGGTGTGTATCATCTTCAGAAATAATAGCACTTCTTCCCACTTCGCTTCCTGTGCCGCTGGTAGTTGGTACTGTTATGAAATAAGGAACGTCTTCTGTCACATATTGATCACCACCAACCAGGTCATCATAATCAAACAGATCGCGGTGATGGTTAATGCGCAACACAATTGCACGGGCCACATCCATTGCTGCTCCACCGCCGATACCAATGATACAATCCCTGTTGGTTGCTTTAAAGGCATCTCCTCCTTTCAACACATCACTCTTCACCGGATTTTTGTGAATGTCTGAAAATACTTCAACTGAAATTGATTTTGCTGTAAGACTTTCTTTTATTGCTTTAAAAAAATTCAGTCCGCTAACCATTGGGTCGGTAACGATCAATGGCCTGCTTAAGCCGTTGGCCAGTAAATGATTGGGTAGTTCTTTTATGGCACCTGCTCCAAAGCGAATAATAGTTGGAAAATTAAATTGTCTTACGGTATTAAAATCTGTCATGGTTTTTTATTATTTTTCTTTTGATAGAAATACAGATGAAACGGATCTGGCCGGATCACCACGGATTTTTTATTATTGTTTTATTCACTGTTCTTATTGCGCCTGTCCTAAGAACTTTCAATTTTGGAAGCGTACCAAATAGCTGAAAAAGTAAAAGAGTGCGACGCCAATGAAGATGCACATTGCTGCTGTATTTGCCCGGCTCAAAAAACGTCTCAACGCCTGCACGGCAACTTATTCTTTAAATAATTTCAAGGTATCTTTTCAGCTCCCAGTCTGTTACCACTTTTGAAAACTGCCGCCACTCCCATTCTCTTGTTGATGTAAAATGTTCAACAAAGGCTTCTCCAAATAGTTCTTTTGCAATGGGTGAAGTTTTCATTGCCTGTGTGGCTTCCCACAAATTTTTTGGCAAGGTTCCATTCTTTTTATCTGCATAGCCATTGCCTACCGTTGCTGGTGTTTTCAATTTCAGTTTATTATTAATGCCATACAAACCTGCAGCAAGGCAGGCTGCCATTGCCAGGTAAGGATTGCTGTCGCTGCCAACTACCCGTGTTTCCAATCTTGTTGAACTGCTGCTGGAAGGCAAAGCACGCAAAGCTGTGGTTCGGTTATCAATAGCCCAGGTTAATGTAGTTGGTGCCCAGGCGCCTTCTACCAAACGCTTGTAACTGTTAACCGTTGGTGCAAACATAGGCAGTATAAAAGGCAGGCAAGCCAGTTGGCCGGCCATATAACTTTCCATTAACGAACTGATCCCTGTTGCTTTATTTTTATCGTAAAAAAGGTTTTGTTTTTTTGCTGAACTCCACAAGCTCTGGTGAACATGGCCGCTGCATCCCGGTAAACTTTCATTGAACTTGGCCATAAAAGTAGCAATCACACCATGGTTGTGTGCAATTTGTTTGGTGCCACTTTTAAAAAGTACGGCCCTATCTGCGGCTTCTAGTACTTCTGAATAAGTTATGGCAGCTTCATACACACCGGGGCCTGTTTCCGTGTGCAGGCCTTCAATCGGTACGCCAAATTTTTTCAGCAAAGTAAAGAGGTCATTAAAATAATCATTCTTTTGTGCGGCCCGTTGCAGGGAATAACCAAACATGCCTTCCGTGATAGGTTTTGTATCCCTGAATTTCCCTGCATACAATTGTTCTGTATTGTCTATCAAATTAAACCATTCGAACTCCTGTGAAAAATAAGGCGTGTATCCTTTGTCGCCTGCCTGCTTAATAATTTTTTTTAATAAACTGCGTGGACAAACAGCCAGGTCATTTCCCTTACTATCACGAAAATCTGCCAGGAAAAAAGGCGTATCATTATCCCAGGGAATCTGGCGAAAACTATTTAAATCAATTACTGCGGTTGCATCCGGATAACCAGAATGCCAACCCGTGTACTCACTATTATCGTAGGCCACATCACCGGCATCCCAACCAAATACCACATTGCAAAAACCAAAACCTTTTTCAACAATAGAAACAAATTTTTCATAGCTGATCATTTTACCACGCAGGATCCCATCAATATCAGTAACTGCCAATTTTACTTTTTCCGTATTTTGTTCTGCCAGTTGCTGCAGCACTTTATCCGTTGAGAGTGGTTGATTGGACATCTGTTTTTTGTTTTACAATAAAATGAAACCAAATATAGGCAAGTACAAGTATAGCAAAAAAGATCAGGGCTAATTTCAGGTTCAATGTGATCATTGCGATCATAGAAATTACCGCAATCACCAACGCTGTGATTGGAAAGTAGGGAAACATGGGCACCCTAAATGGCCTTACCAGGTCCGGTTCGGTTTTTCTTAATTTCAATACAGCGATCATTGCAAAGATGTACAACATGATGGCGCCAAATACGGCAATGGTAATAATATCGCCTGTTTTACCTGTGAACAAGGCAATGATGCCACTGGCCATATTCAACAACAATGCATTGACGGGTGTTTTAAATGTTGGATGTATTTTACCGAAAATGACCGGGATACAACCTGTCTTACCAAACTCATAAGTGGCACGGCTTGCAGCCAATATCAATCCATGGAAAGATGCAACCAATCCCATTAAGCCAATGGTTATTAACAGATGATACAACCAGCCGCTGTTGCCTGTTATTTGTGATAGCGCCATTGGCAGCGGAGAATCTGATGCTTCTGCTCCCGGTGTTGGAAATACTACTTTTTCCCAGCCTCCCACGCCAACAGAAGAGATGAATACCAGGGCACATAAAATGATCAATGTAATCAACGCAGAGCCAAAACCTTTGAGCACATTTTTTTGAGGATTGATGGTTTCTTCGGCAACATTGGCAACACCTTCTAAACCAAGAAAAAACCACACCGCAAAAGGTATAGCAGCCCATACCCCTTTCCATCCAAAAGGAAAAGCATTTTGTGTAAGGTTTGACCAATGAAAATGTGGCAACGTAACGCCACTGAATAAAACCAATTCAAATACTGCGAAAGCTGTAATGATCAGTTCGAAGGTGGCCGCTGCTTTTACGCCATACATATTTAACCCGGTAAAAATTATATACGCTACAATGGCAATTGAGGTAACCGAAAACTGGGGTAAAAAAATATGAAAGTAAGCGCCAATAGCAGCTGCAATGGCGGGTGGTGCAAACACAAATTCTATTATCTGTGACATGCCTGCAATGAAGCCGATATCTTTTCCCATGGCCCTGGTGGCATAGTCAAAAACGCCACCCGCTTTTGGAATAGCACAAGCTAACTCTGTGTAAGAAAAAGTAAACGTGATGTAGAGGATGATGATAAAAAAAGTGGCGATAGCAAGCCCCAGTGTGCCACCAACCGGAAGGCCAAGGTTCCAGCCAAAATACATTCCTGATATTACATAACCAACGCCAAGCCCCCAAAGCATTAAAGGGCCAAGTGTTCTTTTAAGTTGGCCCGGAGAATCTGTTTTTGCTGTAATAATTGTATTGGCCATAAAATTTTTTATGTTGCTTAAAGATAATCATCAATGGCTATAAAATTTTTATTGAAGTTTTAAAATTATTTGCCGTGGAGGCGTTGAGAAGTTTTGTTTTCCTTAAAGGCCGCCATCCCTATCAAGTTGAAGTGAATTTATTTTTTGTAAAGCTGATAAAAAGAAGCGTGGTAAAAAATAGAAAACGAGGCGTGAATATTGGTAACAGCCAACCTGCTGCAACAAATATACTTTTTAGGGATAACCATTTTTTCAAAAGCATTTTCGGCAAATAATGCGTAACTTTATGAGATAAAAAAAATGCAAAAACAGCAACCACATATTATTAATCCGGCTCTCCTTTGGGAGTATGATTTAACTACATTCAATTATGAAAAATCGTATAAAATTGTAATTGAAAGAGTATTGCAAAGAGGCAACCTGGATGAGTGGCGTGAAATGGTTAGCTTATATAGAAAAGAGCAAATTTTAGAAGTAATTGATTGGAGTGCCCAGCTAGATGAACGGGATAAGAAATTTTCTAAATTCTTTTTAGCCTCCGAATTTTTACATGCTGCATAAAAGCCCATTAATCATTTCGCCACAAACTTTTCAGGTAATTCAACAATAGCAAAGTTTGCCGGGACTAGCTGGTTTTTATTTAGTGGGTGGTACCTCATTGGCTTTACAATTAGGCGACAGGAACTGCATAGATATTGATTTATTTAGCCAAAATAATTTTACTGCAATTGACATAGAAGATACGTTAAAAGGTAAGCATGATTTTAAAGTTACCGTATCAAGAAACAATATTGTATTGGGTGTTGTTGATAATGTAAAAACCGATTTTATAAGACATGATTATCCATTTATATTGCCGCCCATTACCGAGGAAGGTATTACTTATTTAAGCAAAGAAGATATTGCTGCAATGAAACTTCATGCCCTTATACAAAGCGGTAAAAGGTTGAAGGATTTTATAGATATTTATTTTTTATTGCAGTACTTTACGATGGACCAACTAATAGCTTTTTTTGTAAAAAAATACAACTACTCAAACCCTTTAATTGCTTTAAAAGCCGTTACTTATTTTGATGATATTGATGAAAATACAGACCCCCCAAAACTGTTGCAACCGTTGCCTATGGCTGTCATCAAAAAGCGGATATTACATGCTGCACAAAAGCCGCATACACATTTTAATTTGCTGTAGTTTATTTTGCAATACACAATTTGAAGAATTTGACTACAGAGACAGCCAATCATAAATTTCCTCAATAAAAGAAAGCGCATCGCTGGCTATATAATAAGTGTGTTAATTTTTATTCCGTATCCTATTCAATTCAAGTAACCAACTTGTTTTACCATCCCTTATTTCCAGAAACTGGCCTTGCATAATTTTTTTCAAAAAGTTTTTACCAATGTTTTAAAATAATTTCTCTATAGTTATTTAAATGAAGCTGACCCAAGGTTCCTTCTCATCTTAAGCTCCGACAATAATTTCTTTCTCCTTAATATTTTTCAATCATATCAAGCGTTTGTTCTTCGACATCTGCTGCACTGGCATTAATGGTTATTTTCTTTTCACTAAAGAATAGGAGGATCCATGCCAGTAAAACGCAGGCTGCCATTACACCGGTCATGGGCATTGCAGAATGAGGATTGAATAATCCTACAACAGCCGAAGACAAAGCCCCGAAACCCATTTGTATGGCCCCCATTAAAGCAGAAGCACTACCGGCATGTTTTGCAAAAGGCGCCATAGATAAGGCCGCGGCATTGGGAAAGTTAAAACCCTGGCAACCGAGGTATAAAAATATCAGTACAATCGTACTGTATAAATTAAGCCATCCGGCAACCGTGCCTGCAAATAGCAAAAGGCCCGCAATGGTTTGGATGGCTAAGGTTGTCTTTACAATTTGCTGACTGCTGAATTTTTTGAGGCACAAATTATTAAGCTGGCTGCTGGTGATAAGGCCTGCTGCAATTAAAGCAAAGATGCCACCGTATTGTTGTTCGGTAGTACCAAACAGTTTCATAAAAACATAGGGCGACCCGGCGAGGTAAGCAAACAAACCTGCAGAAGATATGGCACCGGTAATTGCATAAGTAAAAAATTGTGGCTGTTTTAAAACAATCCAAAAACTATCCAGAATTGATTTTGGTTGCAGGGAAAAAGAGGAATCCGGTTGCTTACTTTCTGGTAACCAAATAACCACCGCAGCAAATAGCAATACAGAAATAATGGTGAGTAAAATAAATATGGCATGCCATCCAAAATGTGTGATGATATAACTGCCGGCTGTGGGAGCAATTATGGGCGAGACACCTAAAATTAAAATCATGTACGAAAATATTTTTGCACTTTCATCTACATGAAACAAGTCCCTTATAATTGCTCTTGGTGCAACCATACCTACACAACCTCCTATAGCCTGTAAAAATCGCAATGCAATTAATACTTGCACCGACTTTGTAAATACACAACCAATGGTTGCTGCGATGTACAATAAAAGTCCGGCATACAAAGGCATTTTTCTGCCAAACCTGTCTAATAAAGGACCACACAATACTTGCCCTATACAAACGCCAATAAAAAAACTGGATAGTGAATAAGACACCATTTCTATAGAGGTGTTCAGGTCTGTTGCAATGGCCGGAAAGCCGGGCAAATACATATCAATTGAAAAGGGGGCGATGGCCGAAAGAAAGCCCAGTATTAAAATAATGGTTGTCCGGTTTTTTGCATTCATCATTTAAATAATTGTACTGATGGACTGTAAAAATATTTTTAGTTTGGCAAATAGGGAATAATATTTTTGTAAAAATGCAACTTGCTTCATTTTACAAATTGTATTTGATTACCGTAAAAATGATTGATTTATCTACTTTTGTTGCCAACTTAACAACACACACATGAAATCATTAGCAGGTAAAGTAGCCATTGTAACAGGAGCAGCCCGTGGTATAGGCGAAGGCATTGCCTTAAAATTAGCAGAACAGGGTGCAGCCATTGCATTTACTTTTGTTAGTGACGGCAGCAGTGAAAAAGCAAAAGTGCTGCAAGAAAAATTAACTGCGTTGGGTGTAAAAGCAAAAGCATATCAAACAAATGCCGGCGACTATGCCGCCTGTGAAAGTTTTGTAACTGATGTGTTGAAAGAGTTTGGCCAGATAGATATTTGTGTAAACAATGTCGGCATTTCGAAAGATAATTTGTTGTTGCGCATGACGCCTGAGCAATGGGATGATGTGATGCAAACCAATTTAAAGAGTGTATTCAATATGACCAAGCAGGTGATCCGCCCGATGATGAAAGCAAAGCGCGGCAGCATCATCAATATGAGCAGCGTAATTGGCGAAATGGGCAATGCCGGCCAAAGTAGCTATGCCGCAAGCAAAGCTGGTGTTATTGGTTTTACAAAAAGCATCGCCAAAGAACTGGGCAGCCGCAATATTCGTTGCAATGCCATTGCCCCCGGTTTTGTTGAAACAGATATGACCAGTTATTTAAAAGATGGCGATGGTGCGGATAAATACAAAGCTGGTATTCCTTTGGGAAGGTTTGGTACCACTGAAGATATTGCCAACGTTACCTTGTTTTTGGCAAGTGATCAAAGCAACTATGTTACCGGGCAGGTGATTAGTGTTTGTGGCGGGTTGAATATTTGATGTTCTGTTTTGCAAAATTAATTCCAGTCCGGTCGCTATCATAAAATTGTTAATCATTTTAACAAGTACAGATATTTTGACTTTCAGCCCCTACATTTGCAACTCTAATGAAAATAAAAAATAGCATAACCTCATTTTTAATCCTTGTAATGGTATTGCAACTGCTGCCTGTAAGGCAGGCGGTACGGTATTTTTTTATTGACAACCAAACGGTAGAAGAAATTTTCCATGTTGACAAAGGTGCCACCAAAAATTTCAGGTTTTTAGATGAAGACCATTGCCTGCAGGATCTTGATCTTCTATCTCACCATTTCAATATTATCAAAAATATTTATCCTTTTTACATTGCTCAAAATATTCCTCCGTTTCATATTGCAGATATTCCTACACCTCCTCCCGATAAAGTTTAGCAAGATTATTTTATTTTCATCCAAAGGATGAGTTCTCTATTTTTTTTCATGAAATGTTTAGTATTGATGCTGCTTGTTCAGCGTTGTGCAGGGCGGCTATGCCTATACATTCATGTTACATTTTCAGATAAATTAAATTTAAAATGAAAAATTTTTTTCAAAATAGTATGTCCGATTTTTCGGCATCCATTGTTGTTTTATTAGTGGCATTGCCACTTTGTTTGGGCATTGCTCTTGGTTCCGGAGCTCCTTTATTTTCAGGCATTATTGCCGGTGTTATTGGAGGTATTGTGGTTGGTTTCGCAAGCGGTTCTCAACTAAGTGTAAGCGGGCCTGCTGCGGGACTTACCGTAATTGTTGCAACGGCGATTCTTAAATTGCAGGTGTATGAAGCATTTTTACTGGCCGTTGTAATTGCTGGTGTACTGCAAATAATACTCGGTTTTATTAAGGCGGGTGTAGTAGGTGATTATATTCCCAACTCAGTTATTAAAGGAATGTTGGCAGCTATAGGTTTAATTTTAATTCTAAAACAATTTCCACACCTTATCGGCTATGATGCCGACTTTGGAGGTGATGAAAGTTTTGATCAGGGCAATAAAGAAAATACATTTTCCGGAATTTTAAGTGCTGTCAATTTTATCACCCCATCTGCCCTTGTAATTGGTGCAGTCTCTCTGCTGATATTAATTTGTTGGGAGCAAAAATTTATGAAATCAAAAAAATGGCTGCATGGTATTCCCGGTCCGTTGGTAGTGGTGCTGGCGGGTACTGTTATTAATGAATGTTTTAAAATTTATCAGCCTGGTTATGCTTTGGAAACAAAGCACCTTGTTGCATTACCAATAGCTACAAGTCCGGGGGATTTTATTTCTTTCTTTACTTTTCCTCAACTGCAATACTTAAAAAACCCGGATGTGTGGATCACCGGCGTAACAATTGCCATTGTTGCCAGCCTGGAAACATTGCTGGGTTTGGAAGCAGTAGATAAACTTGATCCTTTAAAGCGTGTATCGCCAACCAACAGGGAATTAAAAGCCCAGGGCCTTGGGAATATTTTTTCAGGAATGTTGGGAGGATTGCCGCTTACCTCGGTTGTTGTAAGAAGTTCAGCCAATGTAAATTCGGGTGCAAAAACAAAAATGTCGGCTATTTTACATGGGGTGTTTATGTTGCTGTGTGTGGCATTTATTCCTTTTATTCTAAACAAAATTCCCTTATCTGCCCTGGCTGCTATCCTTATATTTACAGGATACAAACTGGCTAAAGTTTCGCTGTTTAAAGAATTTTATCAAAAGGGTTGGGATCAGTTTATGCCTTTTGTAATTACCATCATTGCCATATTGATGACAGATCTTTTAAAGGGTATCATTGTAGGAATTGGTTTAGGTTTATTTTTTATGGTTCGCAGCAATTTCCGGTCAAGTGTTTTTATTGTAAACGACAACAATAAATATTTGTTCCGGTTAAGAAAAGACGTTTCTTTTTTAAATAAACCTATCGTCAAAAAAAAGCTGGAAGAAGTGCCTTCAAATGCATTTGTTTTAATTGATGCCACCAGGGCTGATTTTATTGATAAGGATGTGATAGAAGAAATCAATAATTTTATGGTGCATGCACATTTAAAAAACATTAAAGTAGAAATTAAAAAGAGCCAGTTTAAACCGGTACATTTATTATTTAACAACGCAACATTCAACTAATTTTTATGCAGACTTACGAAAAATTATTACTCGAAAATAAAGCCTGGGCAAGGGAAAAGATTGAAGATGACCCTGAGTTTTTTAAACGTTTATCCGATTTACAAACACCCGAATTTTTATGGATCGGCTGCAGCGACAGCAGGGTACCTGCCAATGAAATTACGGGTACGCAGCCCGGTGAAATTTTTGTGCACCGCAACATTGCTAATATGGTAGTGCATACAGATACCAACTTATTAAGTGTGTTGGAATATGCGGTAAAACATTTGGAGGTAAAACACATTATTGTTTGCGGACATTATGGCTGCGGAGGCGTTAAAGCTGCTATGAGCAACAATGATTATAACCAGGTTTTAAATATGTGGTTGCGCAATATTAAAGATGTGTACCGGTTGCATTTTACAGAGCTGGATGCCATTAAAGATGAAGAAGCAAGGTTAAACCGGCTGACAGAATTAAATGTAATGGAACAAGTTATACATTTAGCCAAAACATCTATTGTGCAAAGGGCTTGGAAAAAAAGGCAGGCTCCGGATTTACATGGCTGGGTGTATGGTTTAAAAGATGGATTGATAAATCCTGTATTTGAAATGAAAGCCAATACAGCTATTGATCCATTATATGAATATCATGATTTATAATCAATCATAAGAAAGCGACAGGTTATGTTTATAAAGTTTGTCGCTTTCTTTTATTTAGGTAGCCATGCCATAAGATAAACGCTGCAATGGTTTGGTAAGGTTTCCATTTCCCCGCAATTAATGCAATTGTGTCTTTGGATATTTCCTTCGATAACCTTTTTGTTTCCCTGACACTTTTTATCAGGGCAATATCTCCCAATGGAAAAAGATTGCTGCGTTGTAATACCATCATTAAATACACATCCACTGTCCAGTTACCAATGCCTTTTATTTTTGTAAGTAAAGTTCTAATTCTATCATTATCCATTGCATTTAATTCCTCCAGATTAAGTTGGCCATTTATTATTTCACTGGCCAAATGTTTGGTGTAGATAATTTTTTGCCTGCTAAAGTAACAAGCCTTTAGCTCTCCATCTGATAGTGATAATAAATTTTGTGCCGTTATTTGAACGATCTTTTCTTTAAGCTTATTAAGTGCCGCTAATGCAGACGCCAGCGAAACCTGTTGTTCCAGAATAATATGAACCAGTGTTTCAAAACAAGCGGTTCTTTTCCACAATGGCGGATAGCCGTATTGATGTATGATGGATTGCAAATCAGCATCCCTTTTAGCCAACCTGTTACAAATGGATTTAAAATTTTTATCAGTAAAAACCATTGTAGTATGCTTAAAGTATTTAATGCTGATAGAGCCTCTTTATATTTTTGTCTTAAATTTTTCAATCGCCTTTTTAGTAAACTCACTCAATACCAACGTTCCGCTAATGGCTGCTCTTTCTTTTAATAGTTCATCCCAGTGTTCTGTTCCCTTCCACAACATTTTTTTCATCTCACTCATGGCTGCCGGATTGCTATGAGCCAAATGATTGGCCAAACGAACAATAGATTCATCCATGTTTTCAACCGTCTCATGCACCTCTGCAAACATGCCTTTTCTTTTTGCCCAGTCACTGTTGCGCCAGGTAACCGCATCTATTGCCAATGCACTAAAAGCCGCAGTGCCAATCTTTCTTTCTACAGCAGGGCCTACAACAAAAGGGCCTATGCCCATGGCAAGTTCACTTAATTTTATTTCAGCAGTATGCAAGGCAATAACGTAATCTGTTGCCGCAGCCAAACCCACACCGCCGCCGGCACATTTACCTTGTATCCTTCCAATTACAAATTTGGGGCACTTGCGCAGGGCATTGATAACATTTGCAAAACCGCTAAAAAACTTCAATCCTTCGGCTTCACTTTTTATCACCAGCAATTCATCAAAACTTGCACCAGCACAAAAGGATGTTTCTCCGGCACTTCTTAACACAATCACTTTTGTTTCATCGTGAGTTCCTGCAAAGTGAATTTCATTTGCCAGTTCTTCCAGGATTTTAGCGGGTAAAGAATTGCTTTTAGGATGAAAGAACTCAATGGTGGTGACTCCTTTATGGGTTTCTGTTTTTACGTATGCTTCTGTCATAATTATTTTATTCTTTTAAATTTATATGAATAAGCCTATTCGCCCAGGATATCTTTACACCCAAAGTTTTTAGGAAATTTATTTTTCTAAAAAATTTAGAAAGAAGTTTAGCTAACCAAATAGATGCATTTTTTTTCGATACCGAAGAGTAGCCCAAGAAATATGAAATCAAATTAAAACCCTCTTAATGCAGCATCATTTAAAAACGCTTTTATTTCATGGTCGAGTACTTCAAAGCCAGGCATGTATTCAACTTGTTCAGTATAATTTATATCATCAAAAAAACTTAACTGCCTTTTAAAAAATAATCATGCATATTTAGCAAAAAATAATTTAAAAAAATTTTTTGCCAGGCTCCTGTAATTATTAGCAACCCTTTCTGAAGTATTTAATTGTTTTAGAAAAACAGCACTAACTTTTTTTATTCCTACAATTTTAAAGAGCTCTTACAAACTATCTTCATCTGCATAATTTAAAAAAATTCCACCACTACAGGCAATGGCAGCTTCTCTTTTTCACTGTCTTTTGAATACCAGAATAAGTGGGCATTTTTTCTGATTAAAGCCTTAAATTCAGGAGAATTTTCCATACTCAAATATACAAAAATCAGGGCTTTTACTGGTGGTTTTTTACAGGCTGTGCAGGCAAAAAACATACGCCAAAAGATTGGTTAATCTGTACTAAAAAAATAAACCGGTTACAATGCGGTTTTAAAACCCTACACCATTTTTTTAGCCACCATGGTTAATATAGTTGCCACTCCAGCTATTTCATTTGTCTGATCAATTATTTCGACATACCATTTTACTATGCCTTTTTCAATATTATCACCTCTTTTTTTATCTGCTTCCTTTTCAACAACTCTTATATCATTAGGCAGTTTTTCTTTGCAGGTAAACCGAATATATATTTCGCTGCCGGGATAAACAGGTTTTGTAAAACGTAATTCATCCATACCATAATTTAGCAACACCGGGTTTTTTTTGTATCCATCTACAAATAAACCGGCAGCAATACTCATGATAAAATACCCATGCGCTACCTGTTGTTCAAACATCGTACCTGTAAAATCTGTTAAGGTATTATGGGCATAAAAATGATCGCCACTAAGGTCAGCAAATTTATTAATGTCATCGCTGGTGATGGTTCTTTTTTGAGTGATAATCTGATCACCAATTTGAAGTTCTTCAAAATATTTAGTAAAGGGGTGCTGTCCCGGATTGTTGCCTTTTGCATGTGGCTGATAAACATTTGTGATCGCTGTAATCGTAGTGGGCGACCCTTGTATGGCAGTTCGTTGCAGGTAATGTTTTACACCACGCAGGCCGCCCATTTCTTCTCCACCACCTGCCCGCCCCGGGCCACCATGCACCAATAACGGTAACGGCGAGCCGTGTCCAGTATTTTCTGCAGCACATTCATTATTCAATACCAAAATACGACCATGATGCGTTGCCGCACTGATAACATATTTTTTTGCGATCGCATTATCTGCTGTTACAATAGAAGAGCAAAGGCTACCCTTTCCCATTTTACTTAACAGGATGGCTTCCTCTAAATTTTTATAGGGCATAATGGTACTCACTGGTCCAAATGCTTCTACACTATGTACTTCCTGCGATGCAAACGGTTTGTCGTTCATCAGCAAGACAGGAGAAAGAAAAGCCCCTTTGACAGCATCGGCATCCACTACTTCAACACTATCCAGTGAGCCGTAAATAATTTGTGAAGATGCCAATAATTTTTTTATCTGTTCTTTTACTTCTTTGCGTTGTGCTTGCCCCGCCAAAGATCCCATACGCACTTTTTCATTTAATGGGTTGCCAATGGTGGTTTGTGATAACGCTGTACTGATAGCTTTCCACATGTCTTCCATCTTATTTTCCGGAACAAATATGCGGCGAATACCTGTACATCGCTGCCCGGCTTTCAGCGTCATTTCTTTACGTACTTCCTTCACAAAAATATTCCACTCCGGTTTAGCGGGGGTAATATCTTCGCCCAATATGATACAATTCAGGCTATCCGTTTCCATAGTAATTGGAACCGCTTCTTTTAAGATATACGGAGTAGATTTTAGCATCAGCCCCGTGGTTGCAGAGCCGGTAAATGTTACCACATCCTGGCTCGTAACATGATCTAATAGATCGCCGGCATTGCCGCAAATTAATTGCAACGCCCCTTCGGGTAATATTTTTGACGCAATGATTTCCTTTACAAAAGCTTCTGTCAGGTAGCTTGTAACCGTAGCTGGTTTTACAATGGCAGGCATACCTGCTAATAAGTTCACCGCAATTTTTTCAAGCATTCCCCACACCGGAAAATTGAATGCATTGATATGGATGGCTACCCCTTCTTTTGGTACCATGATATGGGTACCCATAAAAGTATTTTGCTGGCCCAGGATATGGCTTTCGCCATCCATACAAAATGTTTCATCCGGTAATTTTCTACGCAGCGAAGCATTGGCAAAAAGGTTACCTATACCGCCTTCAATATCTACCCAGCTATCGGCTTTGGTGGCTCCGGTTTGGTAACTGATTTTGTAAAATTTATCAAGGTGATTTCTTAAATGGAGTGCCAATGCTTTCAGCATATTTCCCCTTTCGTGAAAAGTCATTTTGCGTAAGGCAGGGTTGCCTACTGTTCTTGCATAATTGGTTATGCCGGCAAAATCCAATCCTTTTGTTGAGGCGGTGGCAATAGGTTCGCCTGTTACAGCATTGTATAATTGTTGCCCGTCGCCATCACCTGTTATCCAGTTTCCGGTAATATAGTTTTCAAGTTTGTTCATATGGAAGATCGTTAAGATTGGGTATTAAGAAATTGAATCAATGATTTTTAATTTCAATTCTTCAGAATAATCTTCTTCATAAATTAATGAACTAATGATTTCGAATAATAAATCTTTGTCTATCCGATTGTCTGCTACATGCACTGCGATGTTTTCCATTTCAATAATGAATTTTGAAACCATACTATCAAGACCATTTAACTCAAGAAAAAAAGCACCCAAAGCTATGGATGACCTTTTGTTTCCATCATTAAAAGCATGGTTCTTATTAACGCAAAAATAAGATGAGTTATTTTATCTTCCAGTTCAGGATAATAAACATCGTTTTGTATATGTTGTAACGGGCTTTCTAAATTGCCAAAATCTTTTATGCCACTTATACCCCCGGAAATTTCAATAATTTTATCATGCGTTTTAACTGCATATTCTGGTGTAAAATAAAAATATGGCATTAGCTATCTGTCTTTTAATCGTATGAATATATCTTTATTTTCTTCAATTCTTTCTTCTAAAATTTTACTTTTTTCTCCTAAAAATTTTTGAAAGTCTTCTAATTTTACCACGTTTATATATTCAGATAGTTTTTCGTGCAATGCATCTCTAAATGCCATATCCCTGCTTGCCATTAAGCTTCTTGCCTTTTCTCTCAAGGGTTCATAAATCTTTTCTGTTGTTTCTTCAAATAATTTAAAAAGATCATGAGCTTCAGATAACTTTATTTTTTGTTGGTTTTTTTCAAACTTTTTTTTTAAACAATCAGCAAATCCATTTTCATAACTGGCAACTAAATCCAATACTTCTGAATACATGGTAGAATGAATGCTTTCTTTTAATCCTAAATTCAAAATCTGCCGGTATTCTTTTGATTTTTCTTTAAAAATAC
>JANYFT010000379.1 GCA_025359625.1 Ferruginibacter sp. | reverse complement strand
ACTCCTAATGAGGTATATTTACTAAAATCAAGTGTTGCACTTATTGCTTGAACACAGCAATACCTTAAACTAAATTTTTCCCGAAAATCCATATCACTATTACTATTCCAAAATAAAGGACTTAATAATGCTAAACTCATAAATGGCTGACTGTTTCTTAAATCAATTTCCACCAAGGGTTGCCCATCATAAGTTAGAAAATTTCTTAATTCTCTTTTTAGATTGGTTATTACATTATAAAATCTGTGCCCCTTCCCAGCAAAACCATACTTATACTTTCCTTCTTTAATTCGCAGCACCATTTCCTTATAATCAACAACCTTGTTCATCAACTTTTTAAGCCTTCTTTCCTTAATGTATTCTTTAGCAACAGAATTAATTTCAACCAGCTCTCTCTCGTAAAAATCATCAATCCATTTAAAAGATTTTACAGTATCAATTTGTAGCTTCTTAGCTCTCCACGGTTTTGTGAGATAGTCATATCCTTTGGTATCTTTCTTAGAGTTAGCTGCATACTTAGCCTGCGCTCTTTTAATGGCCTTAGAGAGCTTATAATCCACAACAGCATATTCTTTCAAAGTCTGCCCATCATACTCCATGCTAAAAGCATAACCCTTTGATTTCTCTCCGACGATGTAATGATTATTTGTAATCAAAATCCCATTTGATAACAGAAAGTCCAGGCAATCCCTATAGTTATGAATTACATCCTTTAAAAGCTCAGAATTCAATGGTGTAAATCCATTGTCTTCATTTTCTTCTTGTTCCTTTTTATGCCAAATCCTAGAGTCTATCATTTGATGAAGCAGATATACAAGCTGGCATTTTCTAATTTTCTTTTCATTCAATTCCTCTACATTCTTCTCGCACACCATATCAATATTTAAATTTCCTGGGATTTTAAACAGCAACTCTTTCATTCTATCTTCTCTTAATTTTAAATTGTTAATCATATCTGCATGTAAATAGTACCATGCACAGAAAATTCTCGTCAGAACATTCATGCCTGGAAGTAATAATTGCTTTTTTTAAAAGCTGTGTATTTGTTGATTTTTAAAGTTAAAAAGCTCAGGACCGAGTTCTGCTATTTACAATTTCGCAATAGCTAACTTTTAGAGATAGAACTAATTTGAGTACCCACTCAAGCAAATGCTATATAGGGTTTCAGTTCATCTTTTGAATCGTATTAAAGATACGATTTTTAATTGATATAACAATGAAAATCAAGGGATTATTTTCTTAAGATATAAAAATAATTTGGAGAATTAATTGAGAGGATTGTTTGTAAAATAAAATACTGGATAAAGAAATAAACATGTAAAAGTTACAGCTTGCTACAAGCCGAAAAAAAACAAAAAATAATTCCAGGAAATGATTTAAAAAGCACACGAAATGCAGAATATATAACTAAAGTTGTCAGCCTACAACCGCAGCCGAATAATGAAATAAAAGTACAAGCTAACAACTAAATGTTGAGAATTCTGTCAAGCCTAATGCAGTACAGTAGCTAATTGCAGTCGATTGACCTTCCGTCTGCCCCGCTTTTGGCAATACTTTTGTTCAAGCAACACCTGCGGTGGGCTGCAAATAAATTCTACAAACCTAGCTAAAGCCCGGTGTCGGTCAACAAACAATAACCAAAAGCCCCCGTTAATCTCTTTTTAACGGGGACTTTTTGCTGGGGCTTTCGGCTATTGTTCTTAGTGTTGCCTGCAGTTATGGTCTGGATAAATGACGGGGATATAGTCCAGGTAAATAATCTTTTTCAAAATGAATTTTTGTCCATGAGTAATCTCTGTTTAATAAATTTATCACTAGAGTTAAATAATCATAGCAAAACGCAAATAATAAAATCTGATCAGAAACTTCAGCAACCCTAAGTTTGCATTTGATTTTGTTAAGATTATGTTTGTCATCAAAAGTTGGGATGCTTTTAAAAGAATAAAATTCTTTACTAGCCGTTAAGAAGGGCCAATCTCGAGTGTCTTTCTTGTTTATGTAATTTTTCAAGTTTGTGAAGTCATACGAATTAAGAATTTTCGTCTTTGACTTTGTTATACTTTCGAATGCTATTTTCAACAGCATTTTGGAAGTTGCCATTTCTGATTTATAGAAATCCGGAACCAAAATCTTAAACGTTTTATTGATTGGGTCTGAACCAACAATATCTTTTTCTTCTAATCCAAAAAAAGTCAGTACATTTTTTTCTGAGTTTTCTGTCCCTTCTCCTTTAATATTTCCAATTTGGAAACTTGATGGCTTATCCTTTTTCGTTCTAATTCCATTTTTTGTTCTAACAAATCCTAACTGAGTTTTAAAAATAGCTTTTTCTTCAAATTTTGAAAAATTTCCATTACAAGTGTCGCAAACAACTCCAGAAGGTAGCACGTACCAAATATTCCCTAATGATTCGGGAACAATGTGTTCAATGGAACTTTTTGAAATAGGTTCGTCACAAAAAATGCAGTTCATAATAATTGCTGGTAACCCGTAAATATATAATATAAAACGCTATAAAATACCGGTTCTCTAAAAATAGTAGTGTTGATCATATACACCTAAAGCCCGGTGTTACTGAACAGCGTATGAGCCAAAAGCCCCAATCCTTCACAGTTAGGGGCTTTTGCTTTCTATTTTAAAAGATTTTATTTGCGGGGGCTTTCGGCTATACGACATAATGTTAGCTGCTGGCCTTCGTCCTATATTGATTTTGCTTTTTGTAAAATGTCATTAAAGCGGTCTATGTCCGATAGTAAGTTTGGTAAATCTTTGTCTAACCACACAATGAAAGTAAGCATTTCATTGTAGTGCTTCTCTAAATCTTGTAAATTATTAAAGATTGGTTCGTAATGATAAATTCTATTTCGTAATGTCCTGATTCGATACAATGTGTCTGCAATTGTATCTCTTTGTCTAAGGTGCTTAGGTGTGTTTTTAAATATAAGCCTTAACTCTTTCCATAGTAGCCCTGTATAATTTCGATTAAATAGTCTGTTCCAAAAACCAAAGTTGAGTTCTGCAATTATTCTGTCAGGCGTTA
>JANYFT010000376.1 GCA_025359625.1 Ferruginibacter sp. | reverse complement strand
TCTAATATAACCGTAGCTGCACCACCACTGGGGATTAGCCCATCCCGGTCCCGGTCAAAGGGACGGGATGCTTTTGCCGGGTTAGCTTCATGAATGGAAAAAGCGGATAATGCATCAAAAGCACCCATCGCTAAATGATTTATTTCCTGTGCCCCGCCACAAACGATGCAATCCTGCAAACCAGTTTTTATAAAATGATACCCCAGGCCAATAGCATGAGAACCACTTGCACAAGCTGCGCTGATGGTAAAATTTATTCCTCTTAATTTAAAGATTGTAGCCAGGTTCATGGTTACAGTTGAATTCATCGTTTGAAAAACTGCACCAGACCCAACCAGCGTGGTATCTTTTTTTTGTCGTATTACATCGTTTGCCTCTATAACAGCTTTTCCCGAACTGTCATTACCATATAAAATTCCAATTTCATTTTCATTAATATAATCAGCATCAATCCCCGCATTGTTTAAGGCTTCTACTGTAGCCAGATAAGCGTACTCCCCCTGCTCGGGCAGCATGATACGGGCCCGCCTGTCTAATGCGCCTTTTAAACTGGGCTTATCAACAAAACCAGTTAAACCAGAGCGGTATCCATATTCCTTACGAACGGGATCAAGGATAATACCCGACCTGCCGTTGAATAAGGAATCACGTACCTCCTCCAAATTTTTTCCAATGCAGGAATATATCCCCATACCTGTTATAACAACTCTGTTCATCATTTTTTAATAAACGAATTTTTAATAAACGAATTGCACGAATTAAAAACAGCCTGTAGCAGCTTGTATTTACGAATACAATCCACCATTTACAGAAATAACTTCAGCCGTAATATAAGCAGCTTCTGCTGAAGCCAGAAAACCTACGGCGTGTGCCACTTCTTCGGGTAAGCCAAAACGTTTTAAAGGTATCAATGCCTGCAACTCCTTTTCGTTTAATCCTTCGGTCATATCTGTTTTTATAAAGCCTGGTGCCACGGCATTTACGGTAATCCCCTTTCTGCCTATTTCCTGTGCCAGGGCTTTTGTGGCGCCGATAACACCGGCTTTGGCTGCAGAGTAATTGGTTTGGCCGGGCAATCCTTTTAAGCCTGAAAGCGAAACAATATTGATGATCCGTCCATATTTCTTCATCAGCATACTGGATACAACCAATCTAGTAACATAAAAAAATCCTCCAAGGCTAGTATTAATTACACTGTCCCACTGCTCATCTTTCATCCACATCATCAGTGCATCTTCTCTTATGCCGGCATTGTTTACCAGCACCTCTATTACCTTTTCGGGGTTTGCTTCCATCCAGTTTCCCAATACTGATTTCACCTCATCTTTATCCGACACATCAAACTGTATTATTTCGGCTGTTACACCTTTTTCTTCCACCAGTAAACGGCTATTGTTAGCTTCTGCTTCATTTGATTTGTAATTGATGAGGACATTATAACTCATGTCTGCCATCTTTAAACAGATAGCTCGTCCTATTCCCCTTGATCCTCCTGTTACTAATGCAAATTTCATTTTTGATAATTTTTTTTGCTGCTTTGGCAAGGTCGCTGCTACGTTACTACTTTTATTGGGATGATATAAAATTTCTTTATTTTTTATGAAGGAATTAGTGACGGCTAAACCGGCTCCATTTTAAAAGACACAACAGGATCTGATTTTTCAAAATATCTTTTAATTTTTTCGAGGTCCTTGTACTTAGGTGCATCCTCAATAAACTTAGGAAATATTTTTCTTATTTCTGTATAAACATTTAATGTTTCGGATGATAATTTTGATACACATTCCAGGTAATCTATCGCCTGCAGGATCGTCATCATCTGAATGCTCAATACTTCAAAAGAATTATCAATCACTTTTTTTGTCATCAAAGCTGCATTGCAACCCATGCTTACAATATCCTGGTTATCGTTGTTGTTGGGGATACTGTGTACATACATTGGAAATGACAGTGTCTGGTTTTCAGCCACTGTAGAAGTAGCGGTGAATTGCATCCCCTGCATACCAAAATTAAAACCTAACACGCCAAGATTTACAAAAGGGGGAAATTTTTGATTGAGTTTTTGATTTAACAGGTAATTCAATTGCCTTTCTGAAAGCATGGATAATTTGGTGATGGCTATTTTTAATTTATCCATTTCGAGCGAAACATAATCGCCATGAAAATTTCCGCCATGAAAAATATTCTTATTTTCATGATCGATCACCGGGTTATCATTTACTGAATTCAATTCATCTACCACCACTTTTTCTGCCTGGCAAATGGTATCATATATGGGCCCTAATACCTGTGTTACGCAGCGCAGGGAATAATATTCCTGCACCTTATCTTCAAACACTTCCTGATTAAGGTTATCAGGGTTATACAAATGTTCCGAACGGCTCCGGATCATCTTACTATCTTTTAAAATACTGCGGAGCTGTGCCGCAATTTTATTCTGGCCCCTATGGTGTTTAACAATATTCAGTTCATAAGAATAATGATCGTCAAAAGCTTCCACCACTTCATTGATCATTGCTGATAAAAGCACCGACCATTCCAGTAATTTTTGCGCCTGTATGATGTTGATCATCCCAATACCTGTCATGGCAGATGTGCCATTGATGATAGCCAACCCTTCTCTTATATGGATAGAGAGCGGCTTTATACCCAGTTTATTAAAAACATCTATCGTTGCATGCAATTCATCTTGAAACATCACTTCTCCTTCGCCAATCAATACCAAACCAAGATGGGCTAATTGAACTAAATCGCCACTGGCACCTACGCCACCATGTTCATAGATACAGGGGCTCACGTCTTCATTTATCAATGTTACCAATAGATCAACCACTTCGGTATGTACACCTGAATATGCCTGCATCATACTATTTAAACGGGCTACCATCAAGGCTTTCACTAAAATTGGCGCCATCAGGTTGCCGCCGCCGGAGCTGTGGCTTCTTATTAAATTATATTGTAGTTGTAAAAGATTTTCCTCGCTCACCTTGTATTGAGCCATTGGCCCAAAGCCTGTGTTGATACCATATATCAATTTATTAGAAGAGAAGCTTTTTAAAAATTGAAAATTTTCAGCCACTTTTTCCACTGCCACTTTATCCAGAACCACCTTTTTTCCTTTATATAAAATATCTGAAAAATCATTTAAGGAAAGAGGTTTATCTCCAATATATATCATAGGTTAAATTTAATTTTCAATTAAGACTGTTGTTTGGTCAACTTCAAAAATAGAATAAAGATTTTAAATTGAAGTCTTTTGAATAAATCACTGCTGGTACAGGTAACCAATATTGCAAACAATGTTAAATTGAAGGGTTTTATTCTCCCATCAGATAAGTTATCAAAATAAAAAATGTATACCTGATAATTTTTATTGCGGTGTACCGATTAAATATTAATATTGGCATCTATTTATCATTTTAAATAACCAACCTAATGAAACTTTTTCCGGAAAAGCCTGGCTGTTATTGTTGCCTTATTATTTACCTTAATTTTCATATTCACCAAAATGGCTGCCATTACAGCCGTAATTAAATACTACAATGAAGTATTCATTCCTGGTTGCAGCTTGTCTTTTTGTTACAATCGCTTTTAGTCAAAGCAAAAAGTTTTCTTTTAAACTAGGTTCAGACTATAGTTTGCCCAGAAAATCGGAAGACCTGTCTTTCTTTGGCAACGAAAAAGATGGCATTGTAAACCTCTCCTTAAAAAAAGATGAACTCAATATTTCAAGGTTCGATCCTATAACCTTAAGCCTTACAGGAGAAAAAAAAATTGAGTTGCCAGAGCTAACAAAAAATTTCAACAGTGAAACAGTTGCAGACTTTGGTATTAATTATTTTTGGATACACAGTGACTGGGATAAAGGAGACGAAAAAGAATTGCTGTATTATGACGTAATAGATGTGGTGAATGGAAAAATCACCACCTCCAATAAAAAAATGATTGAGACAACAAAAATTGCGGGCACTCTTGTTGCATCAGGATTTTACCAGGCCAAAACCAGTGATAAATACCAGTTTAATTATGATGCCGATAAAACTAAGGTGCTGGTAAGCTACCGGTTAAAACCAGAAGAAAAGAATGACAAAAAAAATTACGATAAGATTGGCCTTCACGTATTTGATGATAAAATGAATAAACTTTGGGGCGCTGAATTCACAATGCCCTACACAGAAGCCATCATGGACAATGCTGATTTTTCTGTTGACTCAAAAGGTAATGCCTATATGCTGGCCAAAGTGTACGATTCTGAAAAAAGAAAGGAAATTGATAAAGAAACAGGCCTGGCGGCCTATCATTATGAAGTATTAAAATTTACAAAAGACAATTAAAAAATAATTCGTACCAATATTGCCATCAATGATTTTTTTATAAAAGAAACATCTTTAATTGAAAATTCATTGCATGAAATGGTTATTGCATGTACCTATAGCAAGAAAGCGAAAGGCACAGGAACAGATGGGGTATTTTTAGCCATGATGGACCAAAACGGCAAGATGACGAAATATAAAAATGGTTATTATGAATTCCCTTTAGCCGAACTGGAGAAATTTGAATCTGCCAGGAGCAAAAGAAAAATGGAAAGAAAGAATGATTATGAAGCACCCAATTTAAAAGTAAGGAATGTGCTTGTTGAAAGTGATGGAAGTGTATTGATAGCCTGCGAGGAATACTATGTTGTTGTCAATACCTATACCAGTTCTTCCGGTTTCACCACTACCAGTTATACTTATTTTTATGAAGATATTCTTACTGCAAAAATCAATGCTACAGGAAATTTTGACTGGCTGAGGAAAATACCAAAAAAGCAAAGAGGCGGCAGTGGCCGCGGCACCATGAGTTTTAAACTTATCAGTGATGCCAGTGGTTATTACTGCCTGTTTCTGGACAATAAAAAAAATATGGAGTTGCAGGAAGATGAGGTTCCAAAATACCATGTTGATGGATTTGGCGGACAGGTAGTGGTAGCTAAAATAGACAACAAAGGCGTTGTAACTAAAGAGCTGGTTTTTGATACCCGTGAAGAAGAAGTAAAACTTTTTCCGGCACTGTTCAGCAAAATCAATGGCAACCAGTTTATTGGCAGGGCAAGCATAAAACATGGCAATTATAAACCTTTATTGATAACTGTGAATTAATTATTTATTTTTGAAACAACTAAACCTTTATAACAATGAAATTAACTATTAAGAAGTATGCCGCAATGGCAACATTGGTATTTTTTGTCCTTACAGCCAATGCTCAAAGAATTAAAACAACTGAAGGAGACATATCAGTTTTAAAAGGCGAAACAACTATGAACATTGAATTTACTTACAATGATATGTCAGTTGGCAAGTTCGAACATGAATCAGAATATATAGAAAAGAAAAAGGCAGAATATAATGCCAAAGAACCAGGCAAGGGTGACAACTGGGCAAAGAACTGGATAGCAGACAGGAAAATGGTGTTTGAACCAAAATTTATTGACCTTTTTGAGAAGTCAACAGATATGGTTGTAAAAGCCACCGCCAAATACACCATTATATTTCACACCACTACTACAGAGCCTGGTTACAATATTTACATCACCAAAAAAAATGCAGAAATTGATGCAGAGGCTACTGTTGTTGAAACTGCTAACCGATCCAAAATAATTGCAGTTATATCTGTAAAGAATGCACCAGGCAGAACTTTCAGCGGTAATGATTTTGCAACCGGTGACCGGATTGCTGAGTGCTATGCTGTATCAGGCAAAAAATTGGGTAAGTTTATTAAGTAAACCTGAAACATAAATATTTGCAAAAAAGCGTTCGTAACAGAACGCTTTTTTGCTTTAGGTAAAGCACACAATTTATTACAATGCTATCTTATTTTATACACTAGCTTAAACCCTGCCGAAATAGAAGGATAAGTACCATTAACATCTATATCAAAGATCTCCCTGCGAAAGGCTCTGTTACTCATAACACTTGCCCCAGCAGGCACATTTTTAAAGGTGTATTTTTTAACTCTTATTCCAACACCAGCATAAACTTCAAATATCATTTTTTCAAAAATAAACCGGGGTATTTGCAAGCCGCATTTAGTTACAGCACCCTTTACTTTCTTTACTTCGTCATATCCGCCTGAATAGTTATACACCACATTGCCTGTGTTGTCTAAAATGGGTATTGAATTATAGTTAATTGTATTAGTGCTTAAAAACAGGCCTTCTAAGCTTAAAAACATGCGTAGCTTTTTTTTACTATTTTTTTTATACTGGTAGTACCTTATTTCGGGTTTTATTTTATAGCCATGAGGATTACCCAAATTATCGTTTTGTGTTTTTGTAACATCATATAAAATAATACCAACATCACTCCCCACGCTCAAGTGGTTGGTTAAAAAATACTCTCCACCTATTGTTGGGCCAGCGGCGTAGGGGTCTATAAGTGACAACAGATTAGTTCGGATATAAACACCATCTTTTTTAGATTGGGCTATAATATGGCCAGCAATAAAAAATATAAATCCTGTAATAATTAATCGGCGAATGGGCATCTGGCAAAACATAAATGATGGTTAGTTTTTAACAGTAGCAATAAGAGCAGGCGTGTAAATATCGGCAATATCAAATAGTGACACACCACCTTTTATGTAACAAATTAAAATTTTATTTTTAACGATTACATCATAAGCCGTTTCATTAAATTTCATTTCGTTCTTTAGTACCGGCGTATAGGCTTTAGCAATGTTAAATATCTTTATTCCACTATCGGCCTCACATACATACAGTGCTGAATCTTTTATCCCTAATCCGAAAGGGTTTGTCATTCCTACCCTATTTACATTTTGTGGCGTGCTGATATCTTTTATATTAAAGCAGTTTAGTACACCGCCACCAAACTCATTTCTTACAGTGGAGTATGCTACCGAATCAACAGCAACAATGGGGTCGTGGCCCCTTACAAAATAAGTGGCTTCTGAAAGTTTTTTTGGCAATTCCGGATTGGCGGTAGAATAAATATACATGGCAGTGTTGGAGCCAATAAAAAGTTTATCCTGGTAAGGAAAAATGGTTTGTATAGCAAACCCAACCTGCACTATGTTTTTATAAACAGGGGCAGATGAATTAGTAATGTCATATACTTTTAATGCATCGTTGCTGATGGTATACAGATAATTGCCGGTAATAATAAACCGGGTAAGTGATCCATTTTGGCCTGTGGAATTGCTGCTGTTGACAGCTGATTTTTTTTCACAACTCATGGCAAAAAAACTGGTCCATAATAAAAGCACCGCTAATAATTTTTTTTTCATTATCGACTACATTTAGGGTTATCAACTTGTTGAAGTTTCCATTCTATTACAATGCCTTTTTCAGGGTCGGCACATACAAAATAACAATTGGTGGCCGGTGGATATTGTAATGCCAGATCCGGAAAAGCATTACTGATCCTTGAACTTACTGTAACCGTATTGGCATTGCTAACATCTAAAACTACCAAATCGGTTAAGTTGTTGGTATAAATATAATTGCCTTTTAACGACAGTTCCCTGCAAAGGCTGTTTTTTATAAATCCAACTTTAACCGGTGCCGCAAGCGTTGAAATATCTATTACATGAATGCCTTTATCTGCTTCTACCTGGTAAACCCTGTTACCAATGGTTGCAATTTTTCCTCCATTAACAATGGCCTGCGGGCTTTGCCAGCTTATTTGTGTTGCATCGTGCATGTTGGCATACACGGGTACATAAGCGTCAACTTTACCCAAACTGTTATTTTTATCGCTACAGGAAAGCAGTAATAGGATGAGACTAAAAGTGAGAAAGACATGTTTCATTATGTTAGGCAGTTTTACATAGGAGGCTATAAAAAAGCATTCCGCTGCTCACTGCATAATTATTAATATTCAGTGGCATAAGAGCCAAATGAATTTATACAATTGAATTTTTGTTTATTTGCATCACCAAAAATTAGTCATGAACAAAATATTTTACGTTTTAATTTTTATTTCTTTATCAGGTAAAATGGCTGTTGCCCAGTTTACTCCATTTCTTCCAAAACCAACCGGAGAATATTTTGTAGGAACAGAAAATTTATTTTTTACTGATACAACCAGAAAAGAAAAACTGACATTAAAATGGGGAGATAAAAGATCCCTACAGGTTAAAATATGGTATCCATCTGATGTTAAGGGAGCAATGGAAAACATGTACCTGAAAGATTATAGTTCAACCACTCTTTGGAAAAACTATAAAATATTTAATGATGATAAATTATTTTTTGATAGTTTAAAAAGTTATAAAACTTTCGCTTTTGAAAACGTACCTGTTTCAAAAAAGCTGGAGAAATTTCCTGTCATCATTTTTTCGCCGGGCTATTATTTTGGGCTGGATGATTTTTATACAGCGCAAATGGAAAACCTTGCCAGCCACGGATATTTTGTTGTAAGTATTACCCATCCCTACGACCAGGTGATAGCGAACACTGCCGAAGGAAAAGTTTTAAAAATTAAAAAATACAGAATGACCAAAGCATACCTACAATGGAAAAAGGTAGAGTTTATGCATAAAAAAAATCCTGACACTACCAACACAAGACAAACCAACCGTATTTTAAGAGCCTATTTACGAGGGATGAAAATATTTGACAAAAGCCTTCGTTTGTGGGTAAAAGATGCACAGTTTATTTTGGATACTTTAGAAAAAATAAATAATTTTTCTGTAAGCGACCGGTTGTATGGAAGGATGGATCTTTCAAAAGTGGGTACTTTAGGACAATCTGTTGGCGGAGCAGTGTCGGGGCAACTTTGTTATGTTGACAGCCGTATAAAAGCCGGTATCAACCTGGATTGTTTTCAATTTGGTGATTTGTACAAACACGAAATGAAAAAACCTTTTATGTTGTTGCAAAGTGACAGTTACCCTTTATGGAGGATTGCAAATAAAATAATTTATACCAAAACAAATCCATTTTATTCTTTTCACATTAACCACTCAAGGCATTTTATTTTTAGCGATTGCTCCATCTTTCCGGTAAAAATAAATGAAAAAATGAAAGCGCTGATCGGAGAAGGTGATAATAACGAAAACGTAAAACTTATCAATGAATACATCATCAATTTTTATAACCATTACTTAAAAGAGGCCCCATTTAAATCAGTGCATTTTCAAACAGATTAGCTAAAGGTGATCGTCATTAAAAGTATGATCATCGCTATCTTGCCGGTCTCTCTTTTTAAAAAATTAAAAACCCATTGTAATAAATTCATAACAACAGGCTGCTTATCCTGGTTAATAAGTTCCGTAGCCCGGCGATGATTTTTATTCAACAATAATTACTATTTTAGTTTCTTTTATTTGTACAATAAGGCCTTATGAGTGAATGGATTTCCAAGCTAAAAAATATTAAACTGGTACGGGCTCTTGTGTATATGGTTGTAGGATCCCTTTCTTATCCGGGGCTTGCCATTTTTAACAAATTAACCATCGAAGGAACTGAGCATCTTGAAGATCTTCCCAAAAAAAATGTTTTATTCATAAGCAACCATCAGACATATTTTGCAGAAGTAATTACTTTTCTCCATATTTTTTGTGCCGTAAAATGGAGAAAGAAAAACAAGCTGGGCATCCCTTATTATTTATTAAATCCTTTTACCGGTGTGTTCTTTGTTTCTGCAGCAGAAACTATGAAACAAAACTGGATGACCCGTTTATTTGAACTGGCAGGCTCTATTACTGTAAAAAGAACCTGGAACGAAGGGAGCAAAGAAGTACGCCAGGGCCTTGACCCATCAGACACCAGAAAAATAGACAGGGCTTTAAAAAATAGCTGGATCATTAATTTTCCGCAAGGCACTACCAAACCTTTTGCAGAAGGAAGAAAGGGAGCAGTTTTATTGATCAAACAAAACCATCCAATCGTGATACCGATCGTGATCAGTGGCTTTAATAAAGCGTTTGATAAAAAGGGATTAAAAATGGTAAAGAAAGGTACTGCGTTATCAGTAAAATTTAAAGCTCCTTTACTTATAGATTACACAGCAGGCAATGATGAAATAATGGAAACAATTATGGTTGCCATTGAGCAAAGTAAGACCCAGCAAAAGATAAATACTGACTCATGATCTACCCATTCAAAACGGCATCATTTGTTTTCAATTATTACAAAAGCAACTGCTATTGATTTAAGGTGTGAAAGGGAAATAGCAATTTTTCCGATACCCATCGTTGCAACTGACAGGGCTGTTTCGCCCAAAAAAGAGATCAGCGGTTTTCCTATCTCATCATTTAATATTTCAATTTCATTAAAGGCGGTGCCGTTTTTCCAGCCGGTGCCTAATGCTTTTAAAAAAGCTTCTTTTGCTGCAAACCGGGCTGCATAATGCTCATATTTATTGGTCTTTGTTTCGCAGTAAACAATTTCTCTTTGCGAAAATACCAGTTCTTTAAACCCGGCATTTTTGCCAATTTTTTCAGCAACCCGTTCTACTTCTATCATATCAGTTCCAATTCCAAAAATCATGAAGCTATTTTTTTATTTATCTTTTTAACCTGTTCCTTAATATGATCTTCTTCTTTTTTTGTTGCTATTACTTTTGTTAATGCTACCTGGTAAAAATGCAATGCTTTTTTAAAGTCGTTTTGTTTATACAAATAATCACCCGCTAAAATATAAGCATGATAAAATTGTGGGTTGGTTGCTACAAGGCTGTCTGCATCTATCTTTCCGCCATCTGCAATACGCTGTTTAAATTTTCTAAAGCTTTCAAAGTTTTTATACGCTGTTGTCAATAAAAAAGAATCGGGAGCAATGGTAAGATTTGAATCAGCAACTTCCATATTTTCTTTTAAACCATGCAGCGCAAATATTTTTTTCAAATCATAGGCTACGTATTGCCCCAATTGCCAGGGAGCAGTTGATACCCATACGATCAGTTTCTGAGGTTCGAAGACAACCGAATGATGGGCAATTAACTGGTTAATAGCTTTTTCATTCCCATCACCAATATCAGCATTGTGTAACCCCTTTCTATCTCTTAAAATATTGATGGTTTTCTGCACCGTGTTTTTACCATTGGCATCCAGTAATTCCGTTAATCTTTCATACCGGTAAGGCGATGCACTTTCATTCATTTGTTCTATATTCATTTTTGATTTTGCCAAGCCATTGCTTTGAAAATGATTGGTACATACAATAAAATTTTTGTGTGGATCATATACATCCAAGGCAGTGGGCGTTTTCTCTATAATAACTGCTTTGTTATCTGCAGCAGAGGCAACCAAAAACGATTCTGATACAAACATGTTTCTCTTTTTCGCTATTGCAATCGCCTCTGCAATATTTTTTGCGTATTGCAATATCTCCCTTGTTACCAAAGAAACTGGTGTGGCCGAAGCCAATGGATAATCTGATTTAGCAGCATTGATGGTCACCGATAATCCGGCTTCATTCATACCCGAAACTGCCCCAATAAAACCACCCCAGGTAACCGTCAT
>JANYFT010000349.1 GCA_025359625.1 Ferruginibacter sp. | reverse complement strand
TGACTGCTGAGGCTATCCTGGTATAAAGGATACAATTGCTGATATCCTTTTAACGCTGCTGCAGAGGTTAGCCCCATTTTTTTAAATTGGCTTTCAATGTAAGCTGCTGCTTTTAGTTGACCTTCTGTACCCGTTTCACGGCCTTCCATTTCATCACTGGCAATAATGGTTAGCTGTTTTTTTAAATCGGCGGCAGTAATAGTAGCGGCATATTTTGCGGAATAATCTTTTTGAGCAAAAGTTACCAGTTGACAAATAAGCGCAAGATTTAAAAGAAGAAATATTTTTTTCATTAATTAATTTTTAATCAAAATAAAATCATTGTCATAAGCTTTGTGGTTCTTATTGATGAATGGTTATATGATGACTGATTTTTTCATGTGTGATTTATTTTAACTTGTTGTGGTTTGCTGATAATATGGGTAGAGCTATTTAAGGAATATTTTCTTTTAAGCTCATTACATTTTAATAAGCCATGTTGAAATTGTGAGGGATGGCTGTATCTCTGCGTGAGGGATAGGAGCGAAAATACTTTTTTGAGGCACGAAAAAAAAGATTGCAGCGGATAGCCCGACCACTTTCCGCCGCGGCGGATTGGGGCACGCCCTAATAAATAATTAACAGCTAACATTAAAGAAGTAAAAAATCAACACGCCATTTTATTAATTCTGGTCAGGTGCCTTCCACCTTCAAAAGCAGTGTTCATAAATATATCCAGCATTTTTTCTGCATCACCATCCCTAACAAAACGTGCTGGTATGCAAAGGACATTGGCGTTATTATGTTTACGAGCCAGTTCTGCCAGTTCTTCACCCCAGCAAATGGCTGCCCTTATGCCCTGGTGTTTATTAGCGGTGATAGCTACTCCATTGGCACTTCCACATAACAAAATACCAAAGGCAGCTTCGCCTTTTTCAACTGCTGATGCTACGGGATGGGCAAAGTCGGCATAGTCAACAGAGTCCTTATTGTAGGTGCCATAGTCTTTAAAGGCTACGCCTTCTCCTTCTAAAAAAGAAATAAGGTCTTCTTTACAGTCAAATCCGGCATGATCGCAGCCGATAGCTATGGGTAATTGCAGGTTAAATGTAGGCATGATCTTTAATTGATAATTAATTAATGAATAATTGATAATTAGAAGACACTACAAATTTAGAGTATTATCCATCAATTTATTAATTTACAATTATACATTACCAGCATTATCCATTAAATAATTATCAGTTAAATTAGCTCCATTCTTTTTCTTCTTTGGCTTTTTTCCTATCTACACTGGTTGCCAGTAAAATACTTATCCAATATAATATCAGCAATGGAATAGCAACTATAAATTGGCTTGTCCAGTCGGGCGAAGGGGTAATAATTGCAGCCACAACCAATATGATAACAAAAGCAAACTTGAAATATTTTTTAAGCATATTACCGGTGATGATGCCAATTTTTGCCAGCACAAAGGCAAGTACCGGTAACTCAAAAGCAATACCACAACCCAGAATAAGGTTGGTAAGGCTATCCACATAATCATTAATAGAGGGCCTGTATTGTATTACGGCAGACTTGCCCAATGTAAAGCTGGCTAAAAAATTGAAGGTAAAAGGAGCCAGTAAATAATAGCCAAAAGCAGCCCCTGTAAAGAAACACAATGACACAAAAAGGATACTGTTTTGGCCATACTTTTTTTCTTTGGCAGACAGTGCTGGTTTTATAAATCGCCAAAGCTCCCAAAAGATATAGGGAAATGCAATAACGAGTGCTCCGATCATTGAAATATTTATGGCCGAAGTAAATGTTCCGTTTACTTCAGTAACCTGAAAATTGATAGCGATTACCGGCATGCAAAAACTATTGCCTAAATGAAGCCAGTGGCCCAGGTTACAGAGTGCATCGTAAGTAAAAAATTGGGGGAAGGTGGGAGCCAGAATAATATTATCGTACACCCAATCAACATTAATAAAAATTAAGATAGCTGCTACCAGCCATACTATTACACTTCGTATTATATGCCAGCGCAATTCTTCAATGTGGTCAAAGAAGGTCATTTCGGTGTGCTCTTCCTGATCTTTACCGCCTATTTTTTTAAAGAAGGATTTTCTATCTGATGCTTTTGTTGCCAATTTATTGAGTTGGTATTTGATATGGTTGTAAAAGAATTAAGTTGGCGCAAAAGTAAAACACTTTTGTCATTGATGTACGGGTTTATACTTCTGCCAGATGTTTAACATTCCCGGTACGTTTTAAAACACCCCATCCCTGCAACTCTCCTTTTATGGCTTTGCTGAAAGATTTGATGATTATATAGTACATTAACTGCCGGTACACCAGCCTTTGCGGAATCATCCAGATAAGCTTTTTATAATCTTCTTTTTCAAAAGCAAAAGCCAGTGCTGCGCCGGCAACATCTACCAGGGTAAATATGCTGTAATAAATAACAATGTGCGAAATGCTGGCAGGTATTATGCCAAACCCCGCGGCAATTAAACTTAATACCAATATTAAATCTGCCAAAGGAGCCAGAAATGGAAGTATCATTTGAAAGATGAGTATATTCGGCATAGCTACCATACCAAAATTTTTGTACTTAGGATTAAATACTGCATCCCGGTGTTTCCAAAAACATTGTATAACACCAAAGCTCCACCGAAAACGCTGTTTCATAAACTGCCTCATTGTTTCGGGTGCTTCAGTATAAGAAATGGCATCATTGCAATTTCTTACCTCGTAACCTATGCGGTGAAGACGCATGGTAAGGTCACAATCTTCTGCCAGGGTATCTGTTGTTAAACCTCCGGCTTCCATTACAGCCGCTTTTCTAAAAGCACCGATGGCACCTGGGACTACGGTAATACAATCCAGCAAATCAAATGCCCTTCGGTCAAAATTTTGTGAGGTGATGTATTCAATACTTTGCCATTTTGTGATCATATTAATTTCGTTGCCCACTTTTACATTACCTGCAACGGCAGCTACTTTTTGACTGGTAAATTTTTGCATCAGTTTTGATACCGCATCTGTTTTTAATTGTGTATCTGCATCAATACAAACTACAAATTCGCTTTCAGCCTGGGCTATGCCGGCATTTAATGCAGAAGCTTTGCCACCATTTGGTTTTGTATATACTTTCACGTTAGGTGTATGTTTAAACGCATTACTTACAGTGGTGTAAGTACTGTCTTTACTGCCATCATCCACAAAAACAACCTGTAGGTTTGAATAGTCCTGCATCAACAGGCTATTCACTGTTCTTACTGCATTTATCTCTTCGTTATAAGCAGGCACAATAATACTTACCAACGGCATATTATTGACCGGCCAAATGGCAACAGGTATTTGTTTAGATTCTTTCTTTTTTTGAATACCCGCCAGTATGGCCATTACCACCATTCTGCTAATAGAAAGGACAATCCCAACGATAAATAAGGCAAATAAGATATGGCTTCCCCAATAGGCAGTTTCTGCAAAAAAGAAATTGAGCTTTCTCATCCATCCATCTTTGCTGGGCGGAAGCATCGGCATTACATCATTTTTTGTTTTGCCCATTAAATCGGCTACCGTTGTAAATACGCAGCCTCTTTTTTTAAAATAAGCAATAATGGCGGGTAATGCATCTACAGTGGCTTGCCTCGATTCGCCACCTGCATCATGCAGTAAAATAATGCTGGCATCGGTTGCCTCGGCCAGGCGTATGGTTCTGGCTACAATGCTATCTGCACTTACATTAACCTGCCAGTCATTGGGGTCAATACTTTCACCAATGGTAATATAATTATCTTTTTTACTGCGGGCTATTGGTTCAATTTCTTCATAGGTCTGTGGTTCACTATCTGCATTGTAAGGCGCCCTGAATAAAATGGTAGAACGGCCGGTAATGCTTTCTATTAAAAGCCTGGTCGATTTCATTTCAAGTTCAGCTCTTTGCGGGCTCATTTTAGCAATATTGCCGTGTGTAAAAGTATGGTTACCTATTTCATACCCATCCCTGTAAATGCGCTGCAGTAAAGGGATGTTTTGCTCTGTATTTAAACCAATCACAAAAAATGTGGCAGGCACTTTTTCTTTTTCAAGAATGTCTAAAATTTGGGGAGTGTACTCCGGGCTGGGCCCGTCATCGAATGTTAATATAATTTTATGCCCAGGCCCTATGGGCGTTTTATCTTCTGCAAATTTTTGATACACATAGCCGGAGGGTAAGGTTTTATATTGTTGTTCGGTAATCAGTAATTCGGCACTATCTACCTGCAGATCAATTTTGCCTTGCTGTGGTGTATATATAATCCGCAGTAATTCCCCTTGGCCTGTGGAAGTTGGTTTTTGATTAATGTTATAAGGAATGCTTGCAAGAAGGTTGAAATCAAAAGGATTATTTTGCAAAGCCTCATTACTTAAGTTATTACTATAATAGGTCCACATCCTGGGATCTTCGCCGCCTAAGCGCCACAACGCTGTGCCGGCAGTAGCATATTCATCGCTAAAGCGAAGTATATTTAAGGTAGTGGCTGCATCGGTAAACCATACATCGTGTTTTATTTTTATTAGTTCCTTCGTGCTGTCATCAGTATGTTCATCGGTATAACTAAAATGCAGGTTATAAGTTTCATTATCATAATCAATGGTAGAATTGGAAATTTTAGCCCTGTTAATTGCTTCCGTGTAGGTCATTTCTTTCACTACTTTTTTGCCTTCATCATCAGTAGTCCAGTCATATCCAAATCCTGCAACTCCCAAAATTATTTTATTACTTTCTATTTTACTGGCAGTCCAGTCTACTGCTTCTTCAATCCATTTTTGACCGCTTACCGGTCCCGGGCCAGACTCAACAGTATTGTATTGATCGTACGCCATTAAAATAATATAATCATTGTAATCTGATAATTTCTTATAATCGTAGTCATCATTTTTTACAGCAACATCCATGGTAACTATCATATTTTGTGCATGTAAAGTTTCATACAGTTGTTTTTGAAAATTGGAGAGTGGCTCATTGGTAGGCTCATTCAGTTCTTCAAAATCTATATTTATACCTTGTAAGTGGTAATAAAACAAAGTGTCCATCACTTGTTTTATAAATGCTTTTTGTTTTACAGGATTGTTTAAAATGCCATGCAATAAAGTTCCGTCGAAGTCTGGTTTTAATTTGCCATTTGCATCCTTTTTTGTAGAATTAAAATTATTCAATATAGGCATAATGCGCAAACCCTTTGCACGCATTAAAATCAGGCCGGCACTATCTATCCTTGTTTGTAAGCGAAAGTTATTAGCGGTATCAATAAAAAACCATTCCGGAAAAACGGTGTTAAGTTTATCACCATATTTATCAAGATCTGGCAAAGAAGTATTGGCTGTCCACGGAGTATAAAATGCTGCCCTTATAAATGGTATTTTATTAACGGGCTTATTTTGGGACTGGTTGAGTGCTTTGAGGGAATCTTCCTTTATTTTTTTTATAAGAAAGTTTTTAAAACCTTTATATTTTTTATTTTGGCTGTTGGCAAGGGTTAAAGGATTAGAAGGGTCTAACTTATTTTCATACGATTTTGCCAGGTTTTCTATATTAACCGGCGAGGGGTTAACACCTCTTATTAAAGCAACTACCAATACCACCAAAAAAAACAGGATAATCATTAATAAAATCCTGAAAGACCATTGAAAACTTCTCCAGCGTATGGCACTGTTAGTTTGAAATATTTGCGAACTGCCACTCATTATGTAAACTTAGATTGTTTATATGGTTAATAAAAATCAGTATCTTTTTAAGAGGTTAAACATTTGGTATTTCTATAAATTTTATCTGCCAGTTTTTAGTATGTTGTGTTGTAAGAAAAAAGTAATTACTTATACATTGCGGTTAACATGCAGTTAACCTTGCCATAAACAGGTTTGTAAATAGTAAAGATGAACTTTGCATTAATGAGGTCAGCAACTTTAAGATGGATAATGCTAAGCATTACTATTATTATTGCATTAATAATAGTGTCTCAGTTGTATTGGTTAAAAAGAGTGTATACGTTAGAAGAGCAACAATTTAATTCGGGTGTTGTTAAAAGTATCCGGGGTTTGTTTGAAGATGTAAAAATTGCCGATAATCCAGCATTTCAGGTGAAGCAAATAATAGAAAAAATAGATCCGAATACCTATCTTGTAAAGTTAGACTCCATACCCGATAAGGATTCTTTGTATTATCATTTAAGTAATGAATTTGAAGATTTTGATGTGTGGACAGATTGTACAGTTGGTGTTTATAGCAGTAAAAAAAATACATTCATTTACCAGTTTTATTTATCAACAGCCGCCTCCCGTTATCCTCAAAGCGCAGCCGTAAATCTTTTGCCGGTTAGTAAAGGGTACGATTATTTATTAATTAATTTCCCCTATCGCAGTAAATATATAATTCATGAAATGCTTTTTTGGATAATCACTGCTGTAGTGCTTTTACTGGTACTTATAGGCCTTTCCATAAGTCTTGTCTTTTTGTACAAACAAAAGTTTTTAAACGAATTGCAAAAAGATTTTGTTAATAATTTTACCCATGAATTTAAGACGCCACTGGCGGTAATGAAAATAGCCAGCGATGTGTTGATACAACCGTCAATTACCACACAACCCGACAGGCTGTTAAAATATGGCACCGTTATTAAAGAACAAACCGAACATCTGCAAAACCAGGTGGAGCGACTTTTAAAAACAGCCTCAGGAGATAATAAACATATTATTGTAAACAAAAGTCCCTGTGAATTAAATGAACTTATTGAACATGCCATTGACCAGTTAGAACCTTTGATCCATAATACAAATGCCGATATTTATTTTACGCCTGATGATAGTGGCCCGGTTATAAATGCTGATAAAGTGCATCTGCAACTGGTGGTTATTAACCTTATTGAAAATGCTATAAAATACAGTAATGGTAATCCATACATAGCTATTGAAGTGCAATATGATGATAGTGATATGTATTCAATTTCTATAAAAGATAAAGGTATTGGTATAGAAGAAAAGAATTTTAAATATTTATTTAAAAAATTTTATAGAGTACCCAATGGCAATGTGCACCAGGTAAATGGGTTTGGCCTGGGACTAAATTTTGTAAAAAAAATCATTGATGCCCATGATGGAAAGATCATTATAAAAAGTGTTCCGGGTGTTGGCACGGAATTTAAAATATTACTACCTGAAAAATAAATTACCATGTTGAATAAAGCAAAAGTTTTGTTGGCAGAAGATGACACCTCCCTGGCCTTTGTTATAAAGGATAACCTGGAAGAAGTTGGCTATGAAGTAGTTTGGTGCAGCGATGGTGAAATGGCCTGGCAACAATTTCAAAAAAATAGTTTTGATATTTGCCTGCTTGATGTAATGATGCCGGTAAAAGACGGCTTTACGGTGGCTAAAAAAATCCGTCAAAAAAGCGATGTAGTGCCTGTTTTATTTTTAACTGCCAGATCAATGGAGCAGGATAAACTGGATGGGTTTAAAGCGGGTGCCGACGATTACATAACAAAGCCATTCAGTATGCAGGAACTGCTGATGCGCATGGATGTTTTTTTAAGAAGAACAAAAAAGATGCATTTTGAAAAAGCACAAGAATTTACTCTTGGCAGGATGCGCTTTTCTTTTGCTGATTTAAAAATTCATGATGGCGAGAAAGTGATCCCGTTAACACAAAGGGAAGCAGATTTGTTGAATTTTTTTTGTAAACATACCAACAAGGTTCTAAAAAGAGAGGAAGTGTTATTAAGTGTATGGGGAAAGGATGACTATTTTTTAGGCAGAAGTATGGATGTATTTATTACAAAACTTCGTAAGCATTTTAAAGAAGACCCATCTATCATATTAGAAACCATCCATGGAATTGGATTCAGGTTAAATGTTTAAATTTTAATTAAGTTTTGTACAACTGAAGAGGAATAGTTTTTAGGTAGGTTTATTAAAAAGAGAAGCCCCGATAGAAATCGGGGCCGTTTACCAAAACTAACTGCTTATGAGAAAAAGTTGAATTTAATTTTTTTATTGCTCTACCTATAATTATACAAAATGAATGCCATAAACTTCAGTCCTTGTTAAGAATACTATAATGTAAAATTAGTATGTTATGATTATTTAATTTAATAAAAGAACTTTTAAAAATCCTGATGGGTTTGCCTTAATCAGTTTCTTAATAGACTATAAAGGTATACCAATAGTTTAAGCTGAATTATATATTTCCCTTTTAAAAAGAGGCTTTAACAATTATTTAAAATACTACTTTATAAAGCCTTTTATTATATCCATTAATCCTCCACCTCCAGCCTGGGCTTGCTGCTGTTGTTGTGCGCCACCCGTTACTTTACTAATTAGGTCATCCAAACCTACATGCCCGTCATTATTGGTATCCAATCCGCCACTTGTAAACTTATTTATCAGGCCACCAAGGTCAAATCCGCCTGCGGTTTGCCCCCCGCTGCCCCCACCTGTTAGTGAACTAATTAAACTACCGATGTTGAAATTGGAATTATTCGGGTCGTTAGTTTTATTTATTAAATTGTTAAGGACATTTGGTATCAGGCTATTTGCAATTCCAGAAGCCTGATTTCCTCCAATTCCATGGTTGTTGGTTAACTTATTGGTGAAACTGCTGATAATATTGCTCACTATGGGGTTGTTGAGTAATCCATTTCCCCCGGAGTTACTTGCTCCACTTTTAAAGAGAGATAAAACACTTTGCAGGCCACCCCCTGCCAACACACCCTGTAACCCATCTGCGACAGAGTGGGTAGCATCCGCTAACACTGCATCATTTTGTTCATTGGGAATAGCAGGATTATTAATTACTGCATCGGTACCTTGTTCTTTAACAAGATGAAAGAGATTTTCAAGCATGAATTGTTTTTAGATATTGAAAGTAAGTAAAAACAATTTAAAAAACAATACCCCCTGAAATTATTTTCAAATCAATCTTTAACTTTGGGTGGCTAATTTTTCTGCATTTTCAGCAAATTGTAAAGCATCTATAAACTCCTGTATATCTCCATTTAAAACATTGTCAAGGTTATAAACAGTTACTCCAATCCGGTGATCTGTAACACGGCCCTGAGGATAATTATACGTTCTTATTTTGGCGCTTCTATCACCAGTACTTACCAAACTTTTTCTTTTATGCGAAATTGCTTCTTCAGCTTTACGTACTTCTTCATCGTAAAGTTTTGTCCGCATCATATCCATAGCTTTTTCTTTATTACCCAACTGGCTTCGTTCCGTTTGGCACATTACCACCAAGCCTGTAGGCTTATGTGTTAAAAAAACTTTTGTTTCTACTTTGTTTACATTTTGTCCACCGGCACCACCGCTTCGGGCAGTCTCCATTTTAACATCACTTTCTTTCAATTCAAAATCTATCTCTTCAGCCTCTGGCATTACAGCTACTGTGGCAGCACTGGTATGTACCCTGCCGCTGGCTTCTGTATCGGGTACTCTTTGTACCCGGTGTACGCCACTTTCAAATTTTAAAGTGCCATAAACATCATCACCAGCTACTTCTACCTGCACCTCTTTAAAACCGCCGGCTGTACCTTCGCTTTCACTTAGCAGCGCAGTTTTCCAACCCTTTTTCTCGCAGTATTTTATATACATTCTCAACAGGTTACCCGCAAAAAGCGAGGCTTCATCACCACCCGTGCCGGCCCTTATTTCTAAAATGGCGTTTTTTTCATCATAGGGATCTTTTGGTATCAGCATATTACGCAGCGTTTTTTCCCAGGCGTCCTTGCTTTCTTCCAAAGCCGGTATTTCCTGTTTGGCCAAATCCCTCATTTCTGCATCATCACCGTTTAATACTTCCTTATTAAACTCAATATCATCCAGTACTTTTATGTACTCATTTCTTGCATTTACAATTTTTTCCAAACTGCGGTATTCTTTACTGGTTGCTGTAAACTTTTTGTTATCGCTTACAATCTCCGGGTTGGTTAAAGCAATTCCCAAATTGTCAAATCTTCCCTTAATAGCATCTAATTTATCTAGCATAATGTAATAGCTCTATCTCCGTTGCGGCGGAGGATGGTTGTATTTTATAATAATTTTATTACTGCTTTTGTTCAATTAAAATAAACACAGGCTCCACCCCTTGCAGAACCCTATACAGCATAACTTTGTTTAGATTTAATTGCATTTGTAATGCAGGCAGCAAATTTACATTATATCAACCAATCAATTTGTACAGAAAATTTAGAGCTGATAACATTTTTAACGGATATGAAATACTACCTCACAATTTTGTTTTAATAACAACTAAACAAGGAGTAGTAGTTGACATTACAGACAGTGCTGATGCAGGAGATGATATCGAGACGTTCCAAGGCTTACTTTCTCCGGGATTTATTAATGCCCATTGCCATTTGGAGCTTAGCCATTTGCAAGATATTATTCCTGCCGGCCAAGGGTTGGTGCAGTTTGTTCAACAGGTAATGAGTGGCAGGGCTTCATTTAACGAAGTCAAAATAGATGCTATGAAAACTGCTGAACAGGAAATGTACAGTAATGGAATTATTGCTGTAGGAGATATTTGTAATACAGCAGATTCCATTACGATAAAGCAGGAGAGTAAGATACATTGGCACAACTTTATGGAAGTAAGCGGTTTTGTTGATGCTGGTGCCGCCAAAAGATTGGCAGATATAAAAAAAGTATATCAAATATTTTATCGCAACAATCAAACAAAAACTTCTTTATCTCCACATGCGCCCTACTCTGTTTCAAAAACATTGTTTAATGATTTAAACAACGAAACAGCCAACCAGCTTATTACCATCCACAACCAGGAATGCGCCACTGAAAATGATTTATATCAACATAAAACCGGAGGGTTTTTAGCGTTGTATCAAAACTTTGGAATAGACATTTCCTCTTTTGAACCAACAGGAAAAACAAGCCTGCAAAGCTGGTTGCCCTATTTTAATAAAAACCAATCCATCATATCGGTACATAACACTTTTATCAGCCAGGCTGATATTGATTTTTATATTCAGCAATCTAAAGTCAAAGACCTGCTAAATTTCAATCATCAACTTTTCTTTTGTCTCTGCGTTAACGCAAATAAATACATTGAACAACAACTGCCACCAATTGAGTTACTACGAAAAAATAATTGCTCTATCATTATGGGCACAGATAGTTACGCCAGTAACTGGCAACTAAATATTTGGGAAGAAATTAAAATTATTCAACAGGAAGCTTTATTTAGTATTCCCTTGCAGGAGGTATTGCAATGGGCCACCATCAATGGTGCACGGGCTTTACAAATGGATAATATACTGGGAAGTTTTGAAAAGGATAAAAAGCCAGGGGTGGTTTTAATAGAAGGCATGAATGGTTTGGTTATAAAGCAACACACATCTGCAAGGAGAATTTTATAACATTAATTTTAAGGCACAAATTACACGGATTTTCCAACAGCAATTTTAAAAACAATTATTAATGATAAAAATAAACAACTGAGTTTACCTATATTGCTTTACAAAACGATTGCAATATGAACAAAAACAAACTCTTTCAATGGTCTATTGTGGCAGCACTTGCCGGTTTTATTTTTGGGTTTGATACGGTGGTAATATCAGGGGCCAACCTTCCCATTAAAGAATTATGGCACACTTCGCCTTTATTTCATGGTTTCTTTATTATGTCGATGGCACTTTGGGGAACACTGTTCGGGTCTATATTTGGCGGCATCCCAACTGAAAAATATGGTAGAAAAAAAGTACTGTTTTGGATAGGAATATTGTTTGCAATTTCTGCCTTTGGCTCTGCCCTGGCACAAGATCCCTACACATTCTCCTTTTTTCGTTTTATAGGTGGTATTGGAATTGGAGTTTCCTCTGTAGTAGCGCCTACCTATATATCTGAAATATCAACGCCTGCCACAAGGGGCAAACTGGGGGCCATGTATCAGTTCAACATTGTGTTTGGAATATTGATAGCCTTTCTTTCCAATTATTTTTTACAAGGTGTAGGTGGTGCCAATGACTGGCGCTGGATGCTGGGCGTATTGGCTATCCCTTCTATCATTTATACAATTATGGTAATGAGTGTACCAGAAAGCCCCCGCTGGATGGTTACTAAAAAGAATGACCTGGCAAAAGCAAAGGAAACTTTATTGCTTATTGGGGTAGAAGATGCGGATGCTGAAATAGCTTCCATAATTAAAAGCAACCAGCATGAATCCCCTGCGGGAAAGCCGGCAGCTTTTTTTAGTTCAAAACATACAACCATTATTTCGCTGGCATTTTTGATTGCATTCTTCAACCAGCTATCCGGCATCAATTTCATTTTATATTACGCCCCGGAAATATTGTCTAAAATTGGTTTGGGTGCAAAAGACTCCCTCTTAAATTCCATTGCCATCGGGGGCACCAATTTAATTTTTACTTTTGTTGGGCTTTATCTCATAGACAAACTGGGCAGAAAAAAACTGCTCCTTATCGGGTCGTTTGGTTACATTGTAAGCCTTGCAATGGTGGCCTTATGTTTTGCATTTCATGCAAGCCCGGTATTGCTGATGTGTTTTTTATTGCTCTTCATCGCATCCCATGCAGTAGGGCAGGGTGCGGTTATATGGGTTTTTATTTCAGAAATTTTCCCCAATAAGATCAGGGCGACAGGGCAGTCTTTTGGTGCCAGCGTACACTGGGTATTTGCCGCCATCATTACACTCATCACACCATTTTTTTTAGATGATAAAGATGGGATTTTTAAAGACAACCCGTGGCCAATTTTTGCATTCTTTGCGGCTATGATGGTATTGCAACTGATATGGATAATCATTAAAATGCCGGAGACAAAAGGGGTATCTCTGGAAGAGTTAGAAAAAAAATTGATAAAATAAAAATAATGTCAGCAGTCGTATTTCTTTCAGCTTTTATTTTCTTTAGATGCTTGGGTAATTCCAAACTTAAATTTAAAAATAGTAGCAAAAGATGACTGTGAAGCAATGCCTATTTTGTAAGATTTTTCGACAGCGGACAACGTTTCATTCAGCAATAAATATTTTGTTTTTTGCATCGTTACATCCAGGATGTATTCGTTGATATTATAACCTGGTATGGCTTTCACTTTCTACAGAGTTGCAGTAACGGACGATTAAAGAAGGCAGAAGATATCTTCGCCTGAAATTAGTAAAAGAAGTCCCACGTTTTTTTCATTTGGTAAGATGGGAATTGCTTAATTCGCCTGACTCTTTTTGTTTTTTAGAAGATCATTATAATAAATAGAAAAAATAATTATGAAAAGGCAATTTTTTTTACCTGCAATTTGCATGGTAGTAATGCAATTATTTGGCGGCAGTCTTTTAGCGCAAACAAATAATAAAATGATGAATGAGCAATACCGGCCACAGGTTCATTTTACTCCTGAAGCCCACTGGATAAACGACCCTAACGGAATGGTTTATTATAAGGGCATTTATCATTTATTTTTTCAACACCATCCCTATAGTTCCATCTGGGGGCCAATGCATTGGGGACATGCCATCAGCACCGATTTGTTTCACTGGAAGCATGAACCAATTGCGATTTATCCCGATAGTATCGGCACTATTTTTTCGGGCAGTGCTGTAGCGGATAAAAACAATACATCAGGCTTTGGTAAAAATGGCCGGGTGCCATTGGTAGCTATCTTTACGCAACATGATAGCACAGGCGAAAAAGCGGGAAGAGATAACTTTCAAAATCAAAGTATAGCCTATAGCATTGATGATGGAAAAACATGGATTAAGTATGCCGAAAATCCTGTTATTAAAAATCCAGGCCGTAGAGATTTTCGTGATCCGAAAGTGAGGTGGTACGCACCACAAAAAAAATGGGTCATGTCATTGTCTGCAAATGACCATATTGAGTTTTATTCTTCCCCTGATTTAAAAAACTGGATAAAAGAAAGTGAGTTTGGAGAAGGGAGAGGAGCTCATGGTGGTGGTTGGGAATGTCCTGATTTAATTGTGCAGGACGACAATGGAAAACAACGATGGGTATTGATCGTAAACCTTAATCCAGGTGGCCCTAACGGAGGCTCGGGTACCCAATATTTCGTGGGTGATTTTAATGGCAAAACATTTACATCCAACCAAACAGCAACCCGCTGGTTAGATTACGGACCGGATAATTATGCCGGGGTTACCTGGTCAAATACAGGGAAAAGAAAAATATTTATTGGCTGGATGAGTAATTGGATATATGCCAACCAGGTGCCTACAGAAACGTGGAGAAATGCTACGACCCTGCCACGGGATTTAAAGTTAAAGCATATTGGAAATGATATTTTTGTTACGTCTCAACCGGTTTCTGAAATTGCTTCAATTCAGTCAAAACCAATCCTACTTCAAAATATCAAGGTTTCAAAAAACACAGATATAGGTAAGCAAACCGGAAAAATAAAATTTCCATGCCGGATCAATCTTAGCATTAATAAAATAAACAATTTTTCATTGGTACTTTCAAATGAATTGGGTGAACAACTCGTAATTGGTTTTGATAAAAAACAAAACCAATATTTTATTGACAGGAGTATATCAGGCAAAACAGATTTTCAAAAAGATTTTGCTGCAAAACATGTGGCGCCGCGGCTTACAGATAATGCAACAATGAAAATTTCATTGATAATAGATGTTAGCTCAGTAGAATTATTTGCTGATAATGGATTAACTGCGATGACAGAAATTTTCTTTCCCAACCAACCATACAATCAAATTCATCTTCAGGCAAATGATAGCATTATTATCAATAAATTGGAATATATAAACTTAAAAAGTATCTGGCAATAAACGTTTTACTATGCAACTTGCCTGTAGTAAGAAATATTTGTTCAATAATTATTTTTGGTCATAAGAGATATAATTCTCCCATTGCCAGGGCGTAAAAATATCGCCAATGGCAGTTGCCAGCAATTCTTTGAAAAGACTTTCGCCATTGTCATTATTTGTCATGATAATGATGGCGATGCCTTTGTCAACAAAACAAATGGAGTAATGCCCCCAGCCATCATCGTGACCTTCTTTAAAAACTGCTTTTCCATAAGGTGTTTTTAGCAGGCCAACACCTAAGCCATAACTTAATTCAACAGTATCATTTTGATTGGTGTCAACTAAAGCATCCGGGCCAAATTGTTGTTTGGACCGTATACGGACCTGTGGTTTTATCATTTCATTAAAACTGGCTTTGCTTAAGCCTTTGCTTTGTATTAGCGCCGTGTAAAACTTTGTATAATCTGTCAAGGTAGTGCTCATAGAGCCACCGGCACTTGCTTCATTCCATTTCATTAAATCATAAGGTTCGCCTTTTGCATTGTGACCCCGGCATATATTATTATCAAAGCGGGTTTGCCACACCTGACTTGTGTTGGTCAAACCCAATGGCTTAAATACCCTTTCCTGCGAAATGGTTTCATAGTCTTTGCCGGTTATTTGTGACATTACAAATTGCAACAGGTATAATCCTTCGCCAGAATAGCTATAACGGGTGCCCGGATCAAATTTAATTTTCAATTTTTTGTCTGCTTCAAACCATCTCCAATTGGGGAAACCGGTGGTATGGTCAAGGCACATTCTGGCGGTAATTTTTTTATAGCGGTCATCATTTTTTAACTGTTGGTAGCCTCTTTTAAAACCTTTTATTTCGTAATCAACCAAAGGCTTGGTAAGGTATTCAACCAAAGGTTTATCCAGGTCAATTATTTTTTCCTGCACCAATTGCATTACAATGTAAGCAAACACTACTTTAGCAAAGGAGGCAGCGTATAGTACAGATGATGATGTTAATGCTTCTTTTGCAGGAACATTCGCCATCCCAAATGCTTTGGTATAAACCGGTTTATTGTTATTAAAAACTGAAATGCAAACGCCTGATACATTTGCCGCTTTCATCAGATAAGTAATTTTATTTTGTAAGGAATCAACAGAAATATTGGTGCCATCAATTCTTTTAATTGTTTGCCCAAAAATGGAGGAGAAAAAAAATAAGGGGAATATAAAAAGTGTTATTTTCTGTTTCAAAATTTGAGTTGTTACAATCATATAAATTTTTTTGGTCAATATAAACATACTGTAATCTGCTGATATTTATTTTTGAATATCAGTATCAGGTCTTGTGGAATTAATTAAACAGGATGTTAGAAAATAGCGCAATTGAGGTAGCCAAAATTATACCTATCCCAATACTTCATGTAATATCATCAGCGTTTTCATTTGCCCAAAATCAGGTATATATAAAGCATAATAATCCTGGTAATGGAGCAATAATTTTTGTCGCATATCATGGTGCAATTTAATATCTTCCAGTTCATAAAGTTGCATTACTTTTAATAATTGCGAGGTAATCAGGGCTTGTTCGCCATTAATAAAATTAGCATGCGCAGGTTCCTGGGCAACAAAACCACCTTCCCGCAGGTCTAATATATTTTGTTCCGCATCATAATTATCGTTCATTTTGAAACCAAAAAAATGGGTAAGGTGCAGCGAAAAATACAGGGCTATATTGGCGGTTATCGCTTTATTGGCAGTATCTAACTGTACTAAAACATCTTCGCAAAAATAGAAAAGTGCAGTATTTTGCTCTGGCTGATTTAAGCATTTTTGCAATAATTCTACCATGTATAAAGCAATGCTGTTTTTAATTACATCGCTCAATACATGCTGAAATAAAAAATCCCATTTAAATTCTTTAATGCGTTGCATGCTTTGCAGTTCGTTGTGGTAAACCACCAGATCTAAAATAGCACCCGGTTGAAAATGATTGGCTTTGGCAGACGATCTTTTGGTAGTGCGTACACCATTTACCATAAAGGTTTGCACGCCAAATAATTCAGTAAAAATGGTAACAACCACACTAGTTTCACCATATTTTATGGTACGTAAAACGATGCCTTTTGTTTTGTGTGTCATAACTTTTCGTCTAACCGCTCAGCGACAGTGCGTAATTTTTAGAATCGAATAAACTGAAATGTTGTTACTATTTTCAGCAGTAAAAAAATTCTTTTCTAAAGGATATAAAGATAACTGTAAACAAACTTTAGCCGTACCTGAGTATGGCTAACAAATATAAAAAGTCTTTCTTTGTAATTCACTTTTCATTATTAACCAATAAATATTCAACAACATGTGGCAGCGACTGGGAAAATTTGTTTTGCAATATCGGCTACCACTTTTAATTGCCTTATTTGCAGTAACGGGTATAATGGGGTATTTTGCCAACAAGGTTACATTAAGCTATGAGTTTGCAAAAGCTATCCCATCCGATAACCCTAAATACAGGGATTATGTTGCCTTTCGCCAAAAATTTGGTGATGATGGCAATTTACTGGTGGTAGGTGTACAGAGTGATAAGATTTTTGAATTAAATACTTTTAAATCGTATCTGCATTTAGAAGAACAATTAAAAAAAGTAAGCAATGTAGAAAGTGTATTAAGCGTTCCATCGGCCATAACATTACAGAAGGATGAAGTAACAGAAAAATTAAATGCAGTTAAAATATTTGCAGATAGCATTTCTGCACAGTCTGAACTGGATAGCGCAAAAGCTGTTTTTTTTAATCTGCCTTTTTACAGATCCCTATTATACAATCCTGAAACCAATGCCTATTTAATGGGGGTGCGTATCAATAAAGATTCCCTTAATTCTCCCAAGCGCACGCAGATAGTAAATGATATCAGCAAAGCGGTAAATGCATTTGAAACTGAAACAAAAATAACAACTTACATAAGCGGTTTGCCTTTGATAAGAACCCTGGTATCGAACAAAATTAAAAATGAAATGAGGCTTTTTTTAATTGGTTCGCTCATTTTAAGTGCCCTGATATTATTGATCTTCTTTCGTTCAATAAGCACAACTATCCTTTCCTTACTGGTAGTAATTTTAGGGGTGATATGGAGTGTAGGTTTTCTTTATCTGTGTGGCTATAAAATTACTTTACTTACTGCATTAACGCCACCATTGGTAGTAGTGATAGGCATACCCAATTGTATCTACTTCATTAATAAATACCATACTGCTTTCATTACAGGCGGTGATAAAAATAAATCCCTGGTAGATATGGTCAGTAAAATGGGCGTGGTCACCCTTTTTTGTAACATCACCGCTGCTATCGGGTTTGCCGTATTTGCTTTAACAAGAAGCGCTATCTTAAAAGAATTTGGTGTGGTGGCAGGTATCAGTATCATGTTTATTTTTGTGATCTCTTTTATTTTATTACCTGCTGCCTTAAGTTATCTTCCTGCCCCTAAACCTGCGCAAACAAAGTATTTGAATAACCGGTGGATTACTTCTTTTTTATTGAAGATAGAGTACTGGGTAATGAACCATAAAAAAATAGTATTTGGCATTACAGCATTGGTACTTATTATTGCTGTTGCAGGTATTTTTAAATTAAAGACGGTTGGTTTTATTGTAGATGACTTGCCAAAAGATGATAAGATTTATACCGACCTTAAATTTTTTGAACACAATTTTAAAGGGGTGATGCCGCTGGAAATTGTGGTAGATACTAAAAAACGCAATGGCCTTGCAGGTATGCGGGCTTTAACCGTTTTTGGAAAGGTAGATTCTTTAGCACAATATATAACAGCGCAAAAAGAAATGAACAAGCCGCTAAGCATTGCCGAAGGATTAAAGTTTGCCAAGCAGGCTTTTTATGATGGCGATTCTGTCAATTACCTGTTGCCCAATTCTTTTGATGGTGCTTTTGTGGGCGAATATTTACGGCCCAATAAAAATGACACCAGCAGCAAAAACAATCTCACAAAAATGTTAGCTGCTTTTATGGATACCTCAAGGCAGGCTACCCGAATAAGCATAAGCATGGCAGATGTCGGCACACAACAATTACCGCTATTATTAAACGGTATCCAGCAACAAACTGATAAGCTTTTTGACAGTACTCAATATAAGGTAACGCTAACAGGTAGCAGCATTACTTTTTTGGAGGGAAGCCGCTTTATCATCAATGGTTTAAAGGAAAGTATTGTGTATGCCTTTCTGCTTATTGCTGTTTGTATGTTGTACCTTTTTAAATCGGCCAGGATATTGGTTTGCTCTTTAATACCCAATGTTATCCCTTTAATTATTACAGCCGGTGTAATGGGTTGGGCCGGTGTGCCGCTAAAACCATCTACAGTATTGATTTTTAGCGTTGCATTAGGCATTGCAATAGATATTACCATCCGATTTTTAGTAAATTATAAACAGGAGATGCCAACTTATAACAATGATGTAAAGACAACAGTTAGTAACACTATCAAAAACACCGGCTTAAGCATTATGTATACTTCTATGGTGTTGATAGCAGGATTCATTATTTTTTGTATGAGCAGTTTTGGTGGCACCAAATCTTTGGGGTGGCTTACTTCTGTTACGCTGTTGGTGGCAACGCTTACCAATCTTATATTGTTACCCGTATTGTTGTTGCTGATGGCACCTAAAAAGGGTCAATAGCAAGCGATACAAAATAGTTTTTGTTGAAGGATAAGGAACTAAAAGAGAAGCCCGTTATCAAAAGGATAACGCCGTCATTCAAAAATCTTTTCTTCTCTTGTTAACTGCCCAAGTTCATTGATGCCTTCTATAATAACCCTTAATTTTTTGCAGTTGTCACTATTGTAAAATGGGATAGTAATGCGCCGGCTGTTTTTATCAATTAATAAAAAGGGGTTCCAGTAAAGAGTGGTCCTGTAATCCTCTACAGTTGGGTCATTGGTAATTTGGTAGTTGGGAGAAAAAAACTGTTTGATAACAGAATAGCCTGCAAGATTAGCAAAATCCAATCCTTTTACAGATGAATTGGCTGCTGCACCTTTTTTAGTGTATACTGCAATGGCGCCGCCGGCACCGCCGCCCATGGCACCAAAAAATGGGGGACGAAATATTTTTATCATCGCTACATCGGCCATGGAAGTTGACTGTAATTGGCTAACATTAGTATTCATTTCATTCAAAAAAAAGCTGGTTGGACTTCCACGCCAGGTAGCACTTCCTTCGCCTGTTGTTGATATTTGCAAACCGGCTACCTTGCCCTGTAAATAACTCAAAATGCTCTGAGCAGATTTGGCAAACGGGTCATCTTCTGTGGTAAAAGTGTACCCATCGCCACCGCTAAATAATCCGGAGGTATACTCAGCTTCCATTTTTTCTTTTAAACTTTTTTGCTTCACTTTTACAACAACCGTACTTAATGTTTGTATTTTATTTCTTTCTGTTTGTTCCCGTTGCAGTTTGGCAAGGGCACTGCTTTTTAGTAAAATTATGCTGTCTGTTTTTGCAGGTGCATACAAAGAGGAAAGTAAACCCACTGATTGGACAGGCGATTTTATAAAGCTGTTGGTAAAGGCAAAACTGGCAGACGTAGTAAGGGTTTTGTCTTTGTCGTTATTAAACTGATAATATAATTTAGCGGTGTCAAAAAAGTAAAATTTATCTACCCTAAATTGTCCGTCTTTACCCAAAGGGATATTTAAAAAATTAGTGTTTCCTTCCTTTGTTTTTAAAATACCTGTTAATTCCTTGTTGGCTAACTGAAGTTTGGATAAACCCAGCACTTTACCTTTAATAGAAATAAAATCTTCAGGGAGCATGGTTAATACCGGCCACTTTTCAGCAAGCACATTTTCCCATTTAAACCTTCTCCACCCATTTGTCAGCATTACCAGGTCCAAGTGTTGTTTAACAGAATCTTCATCGCTGGAGAAGTAGTAGGCAGGATTATATATGTAGCCTTTCAAATCGCTGGTCAGCAACAATTGCGTGTAAATATTTTCTTCATTATTGGTAACAGGATTAATGGTGCCATCTGTTACGGAGATCGATAAATTGGTGAGCAGGTTATTGCCTACATCTACCTGTAAAACATTGCGGCTGCGTTTAGTAAGATTTTTTTCCACCGCATGCAGATCTGTATTAAAATAATAAGTATTGTTATTGATAAATACAATTCTTTCTGCAACAGGCTGTTGGGCTGCATTAAAAATAGTCAACTGCAAAACCCCATTGGGCAGGCTGTCGGTTATAATGGGTGCGGTAACAGTTGGTTTGGTAAGGTTTACTTTAGCGCTGTAAACCCGCCGTTGCTGCATTTGTGCAATTACATAATAGATGGTAGAAGATAGAGCTATATTACCCTGCCTTGCTAAAGTATATTGCAGGTGGTTACCCGAATAAGCAATACTTAAAACAAGACCTTCTTTTTTTGCATCTGGCAATGCGGTTTCATGTTGTACCCCTTTTTTATCTTTCCAAACAGCTTTATATTCTTCAGCTGTCGATGGCAGTAAAGAAAAATAACCCATGCCATCGTGTACAGATGAAAAAGAAGTTATTTTATTACCTTTTCCATCAACCACATTTCCAGACACCACAGTTGGCGTGCCTTCCTGGTCGGTGGCTTTAAAGGCTACTATTGAGCTAACACCGTCCACAAGATCTCCTCCTTCGGGGAATAGGGTTAAACTGTAAGAAGGATTTACCGGTAATTTTTTGACAGCCGATTTTAATGGGATGATATGAATTGGCTGCAGATATAATAAAGAAGAATCAAAATTCAGCATCCAGGAAGTATAGGCCTTTACAAATATTTTGTTGGAATGTAAAGTATCCGGCAACTCGAAATTTGAAGCTGCCCCCGATTCTAAAACAGGCATCATTTTTCTTTGAAGGATTGTTCCTTTTTCATCAATTAGTTCTGCATAGCAGGTTTTGCTGAGGGCTGTGGGCAAATTGTCTGTTGTGATGTAGGCTTTAAACCAAATTGTTTCGCCAGGGTTATAATACAACTTATCCATGTGCAGGTGTATTTTTTCCTGCGGATAATTCTCTTCTAAAATATTCAATAATGAATCAATACGTTGTGCCTTCAAGCCAGTTATTACAACTATAAAAGAAAAGGAAAGGGCAATAACTTTATAGAGGCTGCTTTTTAACATAGTAATTAATTTCGGTTGACTAATAGATAACGAAGTAAATGGATCTTGGTGGATAAAGTTATTAATCAATTGCTAAAACGAAATAAAAAAACCCTTTTTAAGGGCTGCAGATTATAAATAGATAGTTACCTCTTTGCTGGAGGTTGCAAATCGTTTACGCCGATTTTGTTGATGTCTTCATCAAATGTATCCGGCTTTTTTTCTAAAATAGCTTTTACAATTAAATACCCTCCAAAGGCACTTATTAATCCAAGGGCAGCTAAGCCATAAAAATTATTTTTTTCAAATGCATTTATATCAGTTAAATTTTCAAGATTGTTTTTTCCAAACAATAACACACCCAAAATCAGCCCCACAATTTCAGCAGCAAACCAGCCCAATATGGTGTACCATTTCCATTTGGTTGCATTTAAACCTTTTTGAACCGCCAGGATTCCATTTTTTTTGCAAAGAAAAAACAGCGCAATAATGTCAATTAGCATGTATCAATTATTTTATAAGGTACAAATTTAGCCAAACTTACACAGTTGGTTGCTTCTTTTAACAATCTATTCTGTTCATCATTTTTTGTCATATAATTTAATCGCCAATTTTACAGCTTCATAAGCATTTATAATTTTGCCACTCTTGCACAATTGTAACATATCTACTTTTTTATCTCCACCGGGAATGGTGACTGGTTCGTTAACAGCAGTACCTGTTTTTAACAACAAGTCAATCATTTGCTCAGGCGTAATATCAGGGAAATATGATTTTATTAAACCAGCCACACCAGCAGCAACAGGGCTTGCCATACTGGTGCCATCAAAAGCCTCGTACCCATTGTTAAAAGTGGTTGAGTTGATATAAACACCGGGTGCAAAAATATCTACCCCTTTGCCATAGTTAGAAAAATTTGCTATCAATGAGCCGGTACTGTAGTCGCCACTGGCACCAATGGTCAAGTAGTTGGTAGCTTTGGTGCCATCTATAAAAACGGGGCTTGGGTAAAAAGGTTCTTTGTCAATATCCACTCCGTCATTACCTGCACCATGTACCAGTAACACACCATTTGCTTCGGCATATTTCACTGCACCATCTACCATTTTTTTGTAAGGCGAAACTGGTTTACCAAAACTCATATTGATAATTTTAGCACCCTTATCAACTGCATACCTGATTGCCAATGCTACATCTTTATCATGTTCGTCACCACCCGGTACGGCCCTTATAAACATGATGCGTACATTATCTACAATGCCATCCACACCAATATTATTATTACGTACCGCTCCAATAATGCCCGATACATGTGTGCCATGATTACCTGCATGGTCATACAAATTGTTGTTGCCATAAATACTGTCATTAACATCTTCATACTTATCTTTTGTAAGGGCACCCCTGTAATCAACAGGCTCATCTTCCATTCTTTTTTTATTGGCCAGTAAGTTATTTTTATAAGTATTAACTTCACTAATGATGACTGCATTTGTAACAGTAGTATCATCCGTTTTTTTTAACAGGTCCATCCATACAGCAGCCGCCCAGCCAAGGCTATCCACATTTTGAATAGTTGTAATCTCTCTTTTTGTAAAAGTTGATTTATCCAGATAAGTAATTATAAGCCGATTGGTTGTTTGTAGGCTTGATGAAAAACTTTCAATATTCGGATAGCTTTTTACATACTCATCATATTGTTTAACAAGCAACTTTTGGGAACGTTTCCATTGTTGAAATAAAAATTTTCTGTCGGCGGCAATTTCACTTGCTTGCTTTCCGTCAAATTCTTTTTTCCAGTGATGGTACACACGGGCAATTTCGTGTGTGTTCACCGCCATGTTTTCGCCGTTGGATGCACCACAAAAATTCCAGCCATGTATATCATCAGTATATCCGTTTCCATCATCATCTTTTCCGTTGCCGGGTATTTCTTTTGGGTTGGTCCATAGTGCAGGTTTAAGGTCTTCATGCAATGTATCTATGCCACTATCAATTACTGCAATTATTACCGTAGTACTCTTTCTGCCTTCTAATAATTCATACGCTTCTTTTACTCCGGTGCCCAAATAGCCATCCTGCTGGTAATTGAGTAAATGCCATCCTTTTAATTTGGGGTGAACAGTTGATGTTTGAGAAAAGACAGTAATAAAAAACAGCGGGGCAAAAAATATGGCAATTAATTTTTTAAACATTGATTTTAATTTAGGGCAACTATAAACACAATTACAAATGTATCAAAATAAAAAGCCGGAGATCTGGTATCCCCGGCTTTAACTATAATTTATTTATCCCTTATCCTACGAGGTCAATGTCAAAATTTACCAGTTGCACAAATTCGCTCATCCTGGTAGCTATATCTTGCCTGGTAATTTCTTTCATTCTGTTGGGCCCAAATTTTTCAACACAAAAACTGGCTAATGCACTGCCTACAATAACCGCTGTTTTCATATTATCAAAACTGATGTCTTTTGTTTTGGCAAGATGGCCAATAAAGCCCCCGGCAAAAGTATCACCGGCACCTGTTGGGTCAAATACTTCTTCCAATGGTAGACCCGGAGCAGAGAATACATGGTTTTTATGAAATAACAATGCGCCATGTTCACCCTTTTTAATTACTAAAAAAGCAGGCCCCATTTGCAGTATTGCTTTGGCTGCTTTTACAAGCGATACTTCACCGCTCAATTGTCTTGCCTCCCCATCGTTCACCATCAGTACATCCACTTTTTTCAATACAACTTTTAAATCGTCCAATGCAATTTCCATCCAGAAATTCATGGTGTCCATCACTATCAGTTTTGGCCTTACTTTTAATTGGTTAATAACGCTCAACTGTATGGCGGGAGATAAGTTGCCCAGCATTAAAAACTCAGCACCTTGGTAACTTTCAGGCACAACCGGATTAAAATCTGCCAATACATTAAGGTCTGTAATAAGGGTGTCCCTTGTGTTCATATCGATGTGGTATTTGCCACTCCAGAAAAAAGATTTTTTATCCTGGACAATTTCTACCCCTTCCAGTTGAACGCCCCGTTTTGTAAGCAAGTCTAATTCTTCCTGCGGAAAATCGTAACCAATAATAGAAATTTGTTGAATGGGCGTAATAAAATTACAGGCTGCATAAGCAACATAAGTGCCGGAGCCACCTACAATTTTATCTACTTTTCCAAAGGGTGTTTCAATGGCATCAAAAGCCATAGTACCTACTGATATTAGCGACATGATCTATTTAAATTTTTGCTGAAATATAAAACAAGTTGCAAAAGTAATGGTTTTTATGGCAAAGGTTTATTGATATTGAAGTGTTGCTTTAACTTCGTTGCATTATTGTGTACTATGGATAAATTGTTGAACTGTCATTTTGTTGAGTTGCTTTGAACGGCATCTGATTGAGTTATTTTTTCTGTTGCCACAATCAGGAAGCTGAAGAACCAAAAGAATTTATGCACACGGGTGTGATCCGCCACAGCGGACAGGCTGCCAATGCAGTTCCACATAGCTTCTTAGTCCGGGCAAAAATGTATAAAAAATAAAACTGATATGCTGATACAAATACATCCCCTTGATCCCCAGCCAAGGCTGATAAAGCAAGTGGTAGAATGTCTGAAAGATGGCGGCATCATTGTATATCCAACCGATACCATCTATGGGCTTGGCTGTGATATTTTTCAGCACAAAGCAGTTGACCGTATTTGCACCATAAAAAATATAGACCCGTTAAAAGCACAGTTAAGTTTTATTTGCCGCGATCTTAGCCATTTAAGTGATTACACAAAAAGTATTGATACCCCTTTGTACAGGATGCTAAAAAGATATTTACCCGGCCCCTACACTTTTATTTTGCCCGCCAGTAAACAGGTTCCCAAAATTTTACAAAGCAAAAAAAATACTATTGGTTTGCGTGTACCCGACAACGTTATTTGCCAACATATTTTAGATTTACTTGGTAATCCTATTTTAAGTACATCTTTACCCGGGGAGATGGCAGAAGAATATACCGAACCTGAAATTATTAATGACAAATTTGGCAGCCTGGTAGATTTTGTAATTGATGGAGGTATCGGCGGTATGGTGCCTTCTACCATTGTTGATTGCGTAACAGATGCCTGGGTAATTACAAGGCAGGGAACGGGAGAGTGGTCTGCATAAAGCCAGGCGATAAAACAAATGAGGTAAGTAGAATAAATAGGGCGGGTAAAGTAAGAAAAGGTTCAATGAGATGGCTGCAAGCAGGTAATAAAAAAGGTACTGGCTTAACCAATACCTTACTTAACATCCCAACTTTTAATCCTATTTAATTTCTCTCCCTGCGGTTGTGTTTTTTGCGAAAGATCTCCCTGCTTTCCTGCTTCTGATCCTTACGAATGTCTTTCCTTTCCTCTTTAGTAACTATACCATCTGCTTTTGCGTCTTTTGCTTCCTGGTGAATGTTTTTTTGATCGTTGTGTAAATTAACAGCCTCTGCTTTTGTTAACTCCCCGCTTTTAACACCCTGTCTGATGCGTTGATGCTGGTGTTGCGCTATTCTATGTGCCTGGGCGTTTGCACTGGTGATACCAAATGCCATGATAATGGCTGCTGTTGCAATTTTTAATTTCATAATGATGGTTATTTGTTGATTGAATAAAAGTGCTGTTTTGTAAATAGCAATATTTAACGGTTGTGTATATACAGACGGGCATACCGTGGTAAGGTTTAATTACTGTAAAAAAAGAAGATTAAACAATTACTGCCTGGATAGAAATAATATCAAAACTTTTTCGGTGATAGTGGCATAAACCATGAGCGGCTATTGCTTCCCGATGAATGGAAGTGCCATAGCCTTTATTCTGTTTCCATCCATAATGGGGAAACTGATGGTGCAGTTGCTGCATGTATTCGTCCCGGTAAGTTTTGGCTAAAATGCTGGCAGCAGCTATGGAAGTATATTTTCCATCGCCTTTAATAATACATTGGTGCGGTAAATTTTTATACGCCTTAAAACGGTTGCCATCTATCAATAGCAGTTCGGGTGTAATGGATAATTTATCTATAGAAAGATGCATGGCTTTATAAGATGCCTGTAATATGTTAATAGTATCTATTTCATTATTATCAACTGCGGCAACGGCAAAAGCAATGCTTTCTTTTTCTATGATTGGCCTGAGCAAGTCACGCTCCCTTTCTTTTAATTGCTTGCTGTCGTTTAACAAGGGGTGGTTAAAACAAGTGGGTAAAATTACGGCAGCCGCAAACACAGGGCCAGCATAGCATCCCCGGCCGGCTTCATCAAGTCCCGCTTCAGTTAAGTCAATCTGCAGATAAGGTAGTAGCATGAATGTTTAGCAAATATCCATTAAAAAAAGTAAAAAACATTTCAATCTGTAAATACAGGTATGGCTGTACTAAATTTGCACACTATGAATAATGCACCGGAACAACGCAGTAATAAAGAGGTAGCCATCTGGCTATTAATTGGTGTAGGGATGATTGTAATACAAGTTTTGATTGGAGGTATTACCAGGCTAACAGAATCAGGCCTTTCTATTACAGAATGGAAACCCATTACCGGAGCCTTGCCGCCCTTAAATGATGCAGCATGGCAGGCAGAATTTGACCGGTATAAGGTAACTGACCAGTTTAAATATGTTCACCAAAATTTCTCCCTGGCTGATTTTAAAGGTATTTTTTTCTGGGAGTGGTTTCATCGCTTATGGGCAAGATGTATGGGCATGGTTTTTTTGCTGGGCTTTATTTATTTTGCAGTTACAAAAAAGTTCAATAAAAAAATGATATTGCCCATGGTGATATTGTTTTTATTAGGGGCCGTTCAGGGAGCTATTGGCTGGTTTATGGTAAAAAGCGGACTCGTGCCTGAAAAATATTTTGTTGGGCATGTAGAGCTTGCAACCCATTTTATTGCCGCGTTGGGTTTATTAAGTTATACGTTATGGTTTGCGTTGGGGTTGTTGGAGGCAGCCCGTAAAAAAGTAGTGAATTCTTTTTTACTGAAACTAATGCTGTGTATTGTAACCCTATTATTTTTTCAACTGACATACGGAGCGTTTATGGCAGGGTTAAAAGCTGCTATCAGCGCACCTACCTGGCCTGATATAAATGGGCAAATTATTCCTGCTGCCATCACAGAATTATCTCCATGGGCAAAAAACCTGGTGTATAACAATATTGCTATCCATTTTATACACCGAAGCCTTGCCTATTTACTTTTTGGGTTAATTGGTTACTGGTGGTTTGCAGCAAGGTCAGTTAAGGAAAGCATATTCTTCAGCAGGTTGCGTTCAATAGTCCTGCTGCTGGTATCGTTACAGGTTGTGCTGGGGATATTGACTGTGTTAAATGCTATCTATCCTAACCGCCTGTTATTACTCGGTGTAGCTCACCAGTTTGTAGCTATGTTGTTGCTGATGTGCATTGTTGCCATCTTATTTGTGTTAAAAAGAAAATAATATATCATCCTATTTATACCGCACGGTAAAGATGTTACGTTACATCTCTTTATTTATCAGTACATTTAAAAAAAGTCCATATACATGAAACTTTTGCTGAAGAATATTTTTTATTCTTTCCCCATTCAGTTGCTTATTTTACATTTTAGAAAGTACCAGATATTATTGATTTTTTGGTTTATGATGGCCAGTACAATCAACAGCGGCTTTTTAAAAAGCTTTGGTGCCGATGCATTATTTTTTGTGCCCGAATATTTAGGGAATGTAAATGCCTTAAGTGCTGCAACAGTTGGTATAGCCATGGGCGTATTTTTTATGAGCTGGAATATAACTACATTTATTTTGCATACCCGCCGGTTTAAATTTTTGGCAACCGCCTCTACACCATTTTTAAAATATTGTATTAATAATAGCCTTTTTCCTTTACTCTTCCTGGTCTTTTACCTGGTAAAATCTATACAGTTTAATATCAATAAGGAGTTGCTAAGCGCAGGTGAGGAAGTGGCACTGATAGCAGGATTTTTGGGAGGGTTTTTATCCCTTATTGCTTTTTCTTTTGCTTTCTTTTTTGGTGTAGACAGAACAATTCTTCGCACTATTGCGCCTGTTATTGCCAATCCTGATCATTTCAAAAGCACTTTCGATCCTGCAAAAAAGCCCCATGCTGATGGCTTTGGTATGAAGGTGGGTTATTTTTTTAGCACAAGGTTAAAATTACGCAAGGCAAGGTCTGTAACACACTACAACCAGGATTTTTTAGATACCATTTTTAAACGCCATCATTTTGCTGCAATGGTGGGCATTATACTGGCCTTTATTTTTTTAATAGTAGGTGGATTTTTTTTAGATATGAAATTTTTTCAGGCCCCGGCAGCTGCCAGCATTATGATTTTTTTTGCCTTGATGGTGGCGGTGATAGGGGCACTTACTTATTTTTTACAAAGCTGGAGTTTATTGTTTGTAATAGCACTGTTATTCATTCTTAATATACTATACCAAAATGAAATTATTGACCCACGTAATAAAGCCTATGGCATTAACTACACCAATAAGGATCAGCGACCGCAGTATAGCCGTGAATCTTTACAACAATTGTGTAAGCCCCAAATTATTGCCGCCCACAAAACCAATATGCTGGGCATATTAAACAACTGGAAAAGCCGGCAGGCTGCAAAAAAGCCTGTAATATTATTTATAAATGTAAGTGGTGGTGGTTTGCGCAGTGCTACTTTTGTGATGAATACATTGCAACAACTGGATAGCATAACCAATGGCAGCGTTATGCAACAAACCTTTTTAATAAGTGGTGCGAGTGGGGGTATGTTGTCGGCAGCTTATTACAGAGAATTGTACAATAATAAAAGAAAAGGAGCCCATATTAATCTGCATCAATCATTGTATACTGATAATATTACACAGGATCTATTGAACCCTATATTTTCTTCTATGATAAGCAGGGATATTTTTTCTCCTGCACAAAAATTTTCAGTTGGACCATACAGTTATATCAAAGACAGGGGCTTTGCATTTGAAGAAAAACTAAATGACAATTCGGGTAAAATACTTAACAAACAATTAAAGGATTATGTAACAGATGAAAAAACTGCCGCTATTCCAATGATGATATTTAATTCGGTAGTAACTAGTGATGGGCGTAAAATGATGATAAGCACACAGCCCTTAAGTTTTATGATGAAGCCGCTGGCTTTTGAAAAAGATACCACTTACAGTCCGGATGCGATTGACTTTGCGACCTTGTTTAAAAACCAAGATCCAATGAACCTACGTATGCTTACCGCAATGCGTATGAATGCTACTTTTCCGTATGTATTGCCCAACGTTTGGTTACCTACCAGCCCCGTTGTAGATGTAATGGATGCCGGATTAAGAGATAATTTTGGACAGGAAACTACATTGAGATTTTTGGATAATTTTAAAGACTGGATTGCAGAAAATACTAGTGGTGTGATAATGCTTCAAATTCGAGACAGGCAAAAAGATACCTGGTTAAACCCACTCGAAACTGGTACTATAACAGATATTTTAATAAAGCCTGCTACTATGCTACAGCACAACTGGTTCAGCTTACAAGATTATTTTCAGAATGACGCATTTGGTTATACTAAAAATTACAGCCAGTTTAAGCTCCAACAAATGGCATTTACATATATTCCAAAAATGGAGGAGAATGGAGCCGCACTAAGTTTTCACTTAACGGCATCAGAAAAAAAAGATGTAATTGCTTCTTTCAATACAGTAGACAATCAGCGTGTATTAAAAGAATTAAAAGCGATTTTGAAGTAAGCTGGATGCACTTTTAAAAATGATTTATTGAATGAACTTGTTCCTCCCCATTTTTACAAAAATTTCATGTTGGTACGCACAAAACTTATCATATTTAATCTTGCCTAAAAACTAAAAAATTTTATCATTCATTTCAGTTGATTGCTTAATCATCAACTCGTCAAACACCATTTCTTTGCTATTAAGGGCTTCTCTTAATACATCATTAAGTGTAATTATCCCCTTAAAATTATTATCATCGAATACAATCAGGTAACGGGTTTTATGAGAATTTAATAGTTGCATACATTGTTCTACCGTATCCTGCGTTCCAATTACCGGTAATGATACACTCATTACATCTTTTACGGGACAAGTATCACTATGCAAACCCTTTAAAATTACATTGCGGCTATAATCCCTTTCAGAAAAAATACCATAAAAAGTATCCTCTTTAAATACTATCAGGTAACTCAGGTTTACTGAGTTCATAATTTGTAGCGCTTCAATAACTTTTGCATCAGGTTCTACAAAATTAAATGCCGGAGGCTTGCTCATTAAAATATTGGCAACTGTACGCATTTGGTGATAATTTTTTACTTATTAAATGTTTTCATTGAAGTTACGTTATTTTACCTGATTTTTTTTGATGGCGGGTTGTATTAATTTAAAAGCATCCGGAATAACTTTTATTGACAATTTTTTTGCAGTACGGGCAGGGTCACCATCAACATGTAAAGGAGCCTCCTCAAGATTATGAATAATTAATTGTGTGGTTTGAAAATACAACACATCTTTTTTATGAAAAGTTGGATCGTCATGTTCATTTATTTTACCACTCATTATTTGTTTTATTACAGCCGCCAACATACGCATTTTACTCATTTTTTTTACAATCACTATATCCAGCAATCCATCATTTAAACTGGCTTTAGGTGCTATTGTAAACTGGTTGCCAAACTGATTGCTATTGGCAATACTGATAAAAAAAGCATTGGTTGCAAATGATTTTCCCTGATTAACAATTTCAAATTGATAAGGTTGTGCAGTAATAAAATTCTCGAATGTTTGTTTAATATAAGTACCAAGTCCACGGGTAGGCTGTTTGGCAAAATCATGTGCTACCTGCGCATCAAAACCTAGTCCACATAACATGCAGCTAAAAACATCATTGATAAAAAAAGAATCAATATACCTGCCTTTGCATTGAAAAATTACATCGAGAGCTTTGTTTATTTTTTTGGGAATTTTTGCTGCAAGTGCTAATCCGTTGCCCGATCCCATGGGAATAATTCCAATACTAACATCTTCCTCTATCAACCAGGAAGCTACCTGGCTTACTGTACCATCGCCACCACAAACAACAATATCGGTAATACCTTCATTTTCAATTTTTTCTTTTAAAAAATAATAATTGCCTTGTGCATTGGTATGTATTATTTCAAAATGAATATTTTGTTGTTGGGTCCTTTGTTCAATTATTTTGAGCGCTGATTCTTTTTTTTTTGTACCGGAAATAGGGTTTATTAAATAAATTATTTTACGCTGCATGCATGTAAGGCTTTTACGAGAACATAAAATTAAAGGAATTAGGTAACAGTTGCCCGCTCATTTAAAAGAGATAGTTTAATAAAGCCAACAGAATTAAATAAATACAAAATTGTTGATGTAAAAATGAAAAAACGAAGCACACAAGCCTAAAGCTATCGGCTGCAACGCCAATAAAACTATATTGAAATAATGAAGCCGAGTAAAAAATATATTTTAGAAAACAGCAACCCCATTTTACCAACGAACCAGTGCACTTGCCCAGGTAAAGCCGCTACCAAAAGCAGCCATACATACAAGGTCACCTTCTTTTATTTTACCTTGCTGCCAGGCTTCGCACAAAGCAATGGGTATTGATGCGGCAGTGGTATTTCCATAATGCTGAATGTTGTTAAACACCTGATCGTTACGCAAAGCAAGCTTTTGTTGCACAAACTGGCTGATGCGCAAATTGGCCTGGTGCGGTATCAATATTGTAATATCTGCTGTTGTAAGTCTGTTTTTTGTTAGTGCTTCCATGATAACTTCTGGAAATTTTACGATAGCCTTTTTAAATACAGCCGGGCCATCCATAAACGGAAAATTTTGGGCTTTGTCAATCATCTGCTCACTCATAAACATTTCACCAATTGCAGCATCCGTGTAGTCTGCTACTGGCTCTTTTACCCAATGATTGGCATGTGTACCTGGATTATACATGGCAAGTAACTCTGCACTTTGACCATCGCTGTGCAGATGGGTACTTATAATTCCCTGCCCTTCTTTTTCAGTAGCCTGTAAAACAACAGCACCTGCACCATCACCAAATAGTACAGACACATTTCTTCCCCGGGTACTAAAATCTAAACCAAAGGAATGTTTTTCGCTTCCAATTACTAAAATGTTTTTATACATGCCGGTTTTAATAAACTGATCTGCTACCGATAAGGCATATACGAAACCACTGCATTGGTTACGTATATCGAGGGCGCCAATTTCTTTCATTTGCAAAGCACGCTGTACCAATACACCACAACCGGGGAAATAATAATCCGGACTTAATGTTGCAAAAACTATAAAGTCGATATCAAGTGCGGTAATGCCGGCTCTTTCAATTGCAATTTTTGAAGCTTCCACTGCCATTGTGGTGGTGGTTTCTTTGGTGCGATGGGCATAGTGCCGTTCTCTGATTCCAGTACGTTCCTGTATCCATTCATCCGTGGTTTCCATGTATTGCTTAAGATCTTCGTTGGTTACTTTATTTTCTGGAATATAACAACCAATACCAGCAATTTTACTAGTGGGCATATTGCAATCGTTTAATTAAAAAGCAAATTACGTTTTTGTAAAGAATTTGTAATTATTTGTGCAGAAAGTTACCAATCTATGGTTAGGAGAAAATTAATTTACTTTCTGCAAATATTTTAACACAAAAAAATCATCGTACGCAGGCGTAACACTCACTTTATACTGAAATTCAATTGCCTTTTTTAGCGCTGCGCTGTTCTTAATATATTCTACTGTAAAATGTTCTGACAAACATAACATGGACAAATTATTTTTTTCTCTTTTTATCTCTGCTATGTATACTTTTCCTTTTATAAAAACATTTAAAAATTGTTTGGCAGCAACTGTGGAGATATAGGCGCTGCCTTTTATGGTATCATTGGTAATAACGTTGTAGGGTTTTAATTCATTCAGATAGCCAGTAATTGCGATGCTGTATTCCTGATCGGTATTTTTAGAGAAAATTACTTTTATAGGGTCTGCTTTATAATCTCCTTCATTAGAAGGTTTTGTTACAAAAGTTGCCCAGCTTCCCAATAAATCCTCATCTATATTTTGTTGTGCAGTTTCATCTATGCCATAGGGAGAATCGTAGGGACAGCCCCATAAAAATATAGATAAACCGAATAATAATAGCAGTTGCAGTGTTTGTTTCATGCTGATTATTAAAATTAGGCTTAATTAATTAAAAAATTAAAAGCTTCATTTATTGATGCAAGTTTTTTTATAACAGCTTTATACATAATTATATTATCTGGTAAGCCGGTAAATCAACAACGTTGTTCTTTTTATTAATTTAGGATATTCATAGAGGTTGATAATTTCGCCCGGTGCATGTGCCCCCTTGCCTGATGCACCCAACCCGTCAAGACAATCAAGATAGTTGGCCACATAAGAAATATCGCCTGCTCCTCTTGCTCCGGGATTGCCTGCATTTACTGGTCCATAATTTAACGCTACGCTGATACCATTGAGTTGTTTTACCAAAGCTTCGTTGCCCGCTGTTGGAGGCATAGAAGGTATTCCATCCATAAAGCTGATGGTAGCCCGGGTTTCCGGTAAATTTTTAGCAACAATCTGCCGCATATTTTCTCTGGCTTTTTCTTTTTGTTCTTCAGTAAGAAAACGCAAATCTCCTATCACTACTGCCTTGGGGGAGACAATATTTGTTTTTGCAACTGTTGTTCCTTTTTGGCCCGCTACATCATACTGCACATCTGAGCCTCCTATAAACAACGCAGGATTAAAAGTGAGGTATTCCTCTTTACTTAGCTGCTCTCTAAATTCATTAATGATCCGTGCAGCTTCGTACACCGCACCATAACCTGCTGCACCAAAAATGCCTGAGGAGTGCGCCTGCTTTGCTTCTACCTCTACTCTCCATTCACTTGCGCCGCGCCGTGCTATTGCTACCGTATTTAAACCTACGGCACCTTCAAATGCCAGTGCTATATCATGTTGCTTTGCCCTTTCAATAAAATCGCCCCGGCTAATTACACGTGGCTCCGCTGCGTTTTCTTCATCGCCGGTAAAATATACTGTGATGGTAGCATCATTTAGCAACCCTTTATTTTGTAGAACCTTTAGTGCAGCAATTACCAACACATCTCCTCCTTTCATATCATTTACTCCTTGCCCGGTTGCAGTACTGTCTGTAACCATTGTAAAAAGATTTGCAGGCATGTCGGGTTCAAAAACTGTATCTAAATGTCCGATCAAAAAAAGTTTTTTTCCTTTTTTTCCTATGCGGTGTGCCACCAAATGGCCGGCTCTTTTTACTGAATCGGGCATCGGTATCCACTCCACCGTAAAGCCAAGTGCTGTTAATTCTTTTGCATATAGTGCTCCTACTTTTTGTACACCTTCTTTATTAAATGTACCGCTGTTGGTGTTTACAGATTCTTTCAGCAGGGCAATTGTTGCAGGCATGGATGCATCAATGCTTTTTAATAACTGTTGTTCTGTTTTGGAAAGCGTTTGTGTATTGCCGGTATAAGCAATTATTAAAAATATTACTGTATAAAGTTGTTTCTTCATTATTTATTTTTTTGCAAACAGGAAGGTAATTATTTGTGTTATTAACACATTAATATTTTACTTTGCTAATTTTATATTTTGCAAAAAATGTATTTTTTACTGCTTCTTCAACCCAGCAAGATATGCCAACAGATTCGCCATATCCTGCGTTGTCATCATATTGTACAACCCTTCCGTCATCATAGATTGTTTCATTTGGGTTTGGCTTTGCACCTCACTTGTTTTTAATTGTTTGTGGGCACCGCCAGGAAATTTAATATCGATATCTGTTTCTGTTTTGCTGGCTATTATTCCTGAAAGAGTAGCGCCATCTTTCATTTTCAATTCCCACCCTTCGTACCCAAAACCAATGCCGGCAGATGGATGCACAATGGCTTCCAGTAAACCTTCTTTCGGAAGTTTTGAACCAATCTCACTAAGCTTTGGTCCAAAATCGTAACCAAGATTATTTACCTGGTGGCATACATTACATGAAGCCGTAAATATTTTTTTACCTGCTTCCTCATCTGCTTTTAAGGCGAGTATTTCTTTTATTGCTGGGGCGGCTTTAGCGATAACAGTTTTACCATTATTGGGTAAATAGCTTTCCGCTTCTGTACGAACGGCTGAACGCCATGCACCGCTTACACTCGCTACCAAAGCAGGTATTAACTGGGCTGGTATTTTTTTGTCTTTTAAAAGTACCAATACCCTTTCTTCTCCACTGCCACTGTTACCAATTTTATGTGCTGCCAGTTTTCTAAATGTCAATTGATATTTATTTGATAAAGCAATTGTTTGCAACACATCAACAGATTCTTTGCTTCCGATACCAGCAAGCGCAGCCAATAAATTATTTTGTTGGGTAGTATCTTTTCCATTAATCACCTTCCATATTAACTTACTGCCCCCAAGATGCAATAACAAATCGGCAGCATCTTTACCTACAGATTCATCAGATTTATTGATAGCCAGTTGCAACAAATTTTTGTTTTGAGATTTTACTTCGAAACGGCTTACCAGTTCAATATATTCGTCTGTTCCGTTTACGGATTGTAATACCTTCGCCAATGCATTTTGTGCCAGCGGCGATTTTGTTGCCGTTTTTATATCCAATGCATACAACACCAATTTGTTTAAAGCCACCTCATTGCTTTTATTTTTCTCAATCATTTTTAACAACAAGGTTGATTTTGCTGAACCAGTATTAAAATCAAAAGCACGAAAATATCTTAATCTTGTTTGCAACGGTTGGTTGCCATCTGTCGCCAAGGTAGCGATAAAAGGTACGGCTAAATCTGTACGGGCACGCCAAACAATATCACGGGAAGCTTCCGTTAGTAAAGGATTATTTATTTTGGTAAGATATGCAGCAAAGAATTTATCCCATTGCCTGTCGGCACCAATACCCAATGCTTCAAGATACCAGCGATCTTTGCCTGTATGTTGCATAGCAAGTGTGGCCCATAATTCAGCTGCCTCGGGAGATTTGTTGTGTCGCAATGCCAGCGCACATTCTCTTCTTACTGCTGCGTCTTTATCCTCCAACAATACTTTAACAACACCAATTACGTCAGCATCTAATTCTATAGCGGCCCTCAGGGCTGTGATACGTATATCGGGACTGCCGCTTTTAAGAGATTGCTTAATATATTTTCCGGCATTTACCCCCGGCATTTTTACCAGCACCCAAAAAGCTCTCGCAATCATACGGGAATCATGAGCACTAATCCAGTATTTTTCAAGATCCGGAATTGCTTTATCTCCCATTTGTTGCAATGCAATAAATGCATGATGCCGCATGGATAAATTTGGATTTTGTAAAGCGGTAATTGCTCCCTGTACAGAATTATAATCCTGTTTAACAATAGTGTATTTTGATGTTGGTGGTGCCACCCTGTAAATTCTTCCACGGGTTTGATCTCCTGCTGCATGGCCACCCACACCAGGATCGTACCAATCGGCAATAATCAGGGAACCATCTGGCGCCACGCTTATATCAGCCGGACGAAACCATTGATCTTTGTCGCCTTTTAAAATATTTACTATCTCGCCGGTGTAACCTGCCCCACTCTTTTTAACCGGATAAGCTCGTACCACATTGGGTCCTGCATCTGTATGTATCATCTGGTTTTGGAACTGTGCCGGTAATAAGGAACCTTCATAAATAACTATGCCTGTTGGGGAACCAGCGAAAGTTTGCAACAAGTTGGGCACTTCGCCGGGATCGTTCAAATGCCAATGTTTTAATGGTATAGAATCTTCAACATTGGTGCGGTTTGCCTGCCAGCTTGCATCAGTCATTTCGTCTTTATACCCATAATTTCCATATTGCATAACATAATTAATACGTGTACCCCGGTTGCCATCATCATCATTATCACTCTGCCACAAAGTGCCATAGCTATCCACCGCCACTTCGTAAGGGTTACGAAAATTATTACCTAAACATTCTACATGAGTTCCATCTGTATCGCAACGAAAAACCATTCCCTGTTTGTACTTTTTGGGACCGATAACATCTCCATCCTGGTCTAACACATCTTTACCATTTTTATCTTTTAAAGTTTTTCCTTCATTACCCATATTGAAATACAACTTTCCATCAGGACCAAACGTAAAAGCATGTACGCCATGATCATGCTGCTCACCACCGATACCGCTGAACAGTATTTCTTTACGGTCTGCTTTGTCATCTCCATTATCATCATAAAATACCCAAACATTTGGACTTTGAGATACGATTACTTTGTTGCCTAATACACAAATCCCTAAAGGTGCATTTAGCTCAGTACCCTGATAAAATACTTTTGCAGTATCTGCTTTTCCATCACCATCATTGTCCTGTAATATCATAATACGGTCGCCCAACGGATTCGTTGGATTGCCATTAACAGCCGGACGATAATTGTATGCTTCGCAAACCCAAACCCTTCCACGTTCATCCACATCTATATTAGTTGGATTTTTAAGCATTGGCTCTGTAGCAAATACATGTACTTCTAACCCTGTTGCAATAGCAAGGCCCTTCAATGCATTTTCCGGAAGATGCTTTTGTTCTTCTGTAATACTATCAGATTTATTTTCGGACTTAACTGTTGTGCCGGAATTATTACAAGAGAAAAGGAATGTTGCCAGGAACAGGCAATTAAATAATATACAGTACTGGCGGAAGAGAGGCAAGATGCTTTTCATTTTTAAAATGGCTTTAAGAGTCGTTATTACAATTATTCTGTAAGCTAAGAAAAGCTGGTGATGGAAAAAAATTATGTGAAATAATACTTATGTGAAGAGATTTTTAAATAAGTTAGATTAATTTCATAACACGCCACTGATAATTATTTCTTGAAGGGGTATACAACTACTTTTTACAAACTATCAACTAATTAAATTTTCATTTACAGCAATAAAAAATTGACAAAAAGAGACAAAGCCATACAAATATTTGAAGCCGCAGTAGCAGCAGTTCAACCAACTCAGTTGATTCCTGCACATTTATTTATTGAGCACAACTTATTGCACATTTTAGACAACCAGTTTTTAATTACAGAAATACAAAACATTTACATTATTGGTGCCGGAAAAGCCAGTGCCGCCATGGCAGTAACAGTTGAAAAAATTTTAGGTTCGCTTATCACAGCTGGAATAGTGGTTACAAAATATGAGCATACCCTGCCACTTCAAAAAATTACCTGCTTTGAAGCTGCACACCCAGTACCGGACAAAGAAGGAATTAAGGCAACAGCTGCAACTATTCAGTTGTTAAAAAAAGCAGGTAAAAATGATATTATTATTTGCCTGATTAGTGGTGGAGCTTCTGCTTTGTGGATTGATATTCCGCACGGGGCAACACTCGCTGATGTGCAGGAAACCTTTGAATTACTATTACAATCTGGTGCAAGCATTGATGAAATAAATACTATTCGCAAACATCTTTCAGCAGTTAAAGGCGGACAATTAATACACCATGCTCCGCAGGCTAATTGGTTTTCATTTATTATTGCTGATGTTCCCGGAAATGATTTATCTGTTATTGCCAGCGGCCCCACTGTGGCAGACAATAGCAGTTTTAGTGATGCTAAAAATATTATTGAAAAATATGGATTGGCTAATCAGTTACCTCATCCCATTTTGAAGTATATCAATGATGGCATCAATGGATTGGTGAAAGAAACACCGGGTATGAATGACCCTATTTTTAAACAGGTACAAAATAAAATTATTGGCAATAACAGCATTGCATTAAAAGCTGCAGCAGAAAAGGCAAAGAACCTTGGATACCATATTGCTTTGATAGATGGTAATATGCAAGGTGATGCGGCTATAGTTGGCCGCGACATAATACAACTTTATAAAAAATATTCGGGCACTAAACCTGCCTGCATGTTATTTGGTGGAGAGACTACTGTAAAGGTTACTGGTAACGGAAAAGGGGGTCGCAATCAACAGTTGGTATTAAGCGCACTTTTGCAACTGGATGAAAAAGATGAGGCGAATACTCATCAGAAAATTACTTTTTTATCTGCTGGCACAGACGGCACGGATGGCCCTACAGCTGCAGCAGGCGCCGTTGCCGACTATAACAGTTTACAAATTGGGTATAATAAAAAACTGGATATCGGCCATTATTTACATCACAATGATGCCTATAATTATTTTAAACAAACTGGCGGTCTTATAACAACAGGCGCAACGCAAACCAATGTGATGGACCTTGTAGTAGTTTTAATAGATAAGGAATGATTTTTAAAACATGTTTGCAGCTGCCTTAATAAAAATATCTTTTGTATATAAAGGAAGAAATGAACATTAAAATATTTATCTGCACTTCAAGCTTATTAATTAAATAGCTATCAAATTAATTTAAACCGATGATTACAGGCCTACCATTGTTACTTATCATTACCATTGCTATTTGCTTTATTGTGGCAGTATGTTCCCGTTATAAATGGCATCCTTTTTTAGCTTTGTTAACCGCTGCTTTATTTACAGGCCTAACCGTAGGATTGCCTTTAAAAGATATTGCCACTACTGCCAATGAAGGCTTTGGAAATATGATGGCGCATATCGGATTGGTGGTTGTATTGGGTACTTTTATTGGAACCATACTTGAAAAAAGCGGCGCCACTTTACGGATAGCTGCTGCCATTATTCATTTTTTTGGAAAAGATAAACCCGTACTAGCCATAACAGTTATTGGGGCAGTAGTTGGTATTCCTATTTTTTGTGATAGTGGTTTTGTTATTTTAAATGGCTTAACCAAACCATTAAGTAAAGAAAGTAAAAGATCTTACACTGCGATAGTAAATGGCCTCGCTGGAGGCCTGTACATTACGCATACTTTTCTACCACCGCATCCTGGTTCGCTTGCCGGAGCAGCCAATCTTGGTCTGGGTCAACATCTCGGTACCGTTATTTTAACTGGGTTATTGGTAAGTATTCCCACTACTTTGCTGTGCTGGTTTTTTGCGGCCAGGTTTTTAAAAGGCAGCCATATTGCTACAACGATTAACGATATTAAAGATGAAGATTTGGTACAACTACCCACTTTATGGAAAAGCATATTTCCCATAATAATTCCTGTATCGTTGATTGCTGCTGCATCTGCCGCGGAACTATTTTCGCTGCCGTCAACAATAAAAAATGGGCTGCTTTTTTTTGGCAGTCCGGTAATTGCACTTTTGTGTGGATTAATATTTTCTTTATTATTGGTTAATAGAAAAGAAATAAACCTGTTTAATAAATGGATGGCAGAAGCAATTAGTCATGCAGGACCAATTTTAATTTTGGTCGGTGCCGGTGGCGTATTTGGAAATGTTTTAAAGAAAACTCCACTGGCCGACGTAGTGCAACATTGGGTAAACAATGGTAGTTTTTCACCCATTACTTTTTTATTAATTGCTTATGTAATTGGTAGTTTTTTAAAAACTGCACAAGGTTCTACCACAGCTGCCATTATTGTGGCTACTTCTATAATG